>JBBDRX010000048.1:0-40776 GCA_040905245.1 Balneolaceae bacterium
ATGCAGCTTCGTCTCTGGGTCTTCGATGTCACAGAGTACCGGAACATTCGAAATGATGTGAACCAGGCAATTGTCCGTACCTTCCGGGAAAACAACATTGAGATTCCCTTCCCTCAACGAGATCTTCACGTACGCTCCTCTGTACCTCTTCCAATCAACTCTCCGGAACAAGAACAAAAATAACAGAAGCCAGTATTGGCCGGCAAATCAGGACACCCGATCGATACCGGTACGATTTTATTTGACCGTTATTGCTCAGTCAAAAACAAACCGAAAGGTAATCAGGCCCCACTGGGGTTCCTGTGGAACTCCGGAGGGGAGTCTGGAGAAGCGCCAGTTGCGAAGCGTTGTCATCACCTCCCGTTCCAGTTCGGGATTCATTTTTCGAATTGGAATGATGCGGCCAATCGACCCGTCCGGAAACACCTCGAACCGGACGGTAATAACAGCTTCGACATCTTCACGATTCTCCGGAAGTGGCTGAACCATCGGTGAACGGTCCAGATCCCCTTCCCATCTCAAATCGTAGGGAGAAGAGAGTTCACTATCCGATCCGGTTCCATCATCGACATCCGGGGCTCCTTCGTCTCCCTCTTCGTCACCACTGATCACCTCACCTTCCTGAATCTGATCGGCACGAACCGTCTGTGGCGGAGCCGTTACCTCTTCACGCTGCTGCTGTTGACTTGCTTCCGGATTAATCTGATCCGTATCAGGGGTCTCAAGCTCCTCCGCCTCTACTTCTTCCTGCTGATCGGCAAGATCGACCTGGCGCGCCGGATCGTCCGTAACCGGCTCGGGAATTTCTTCCGGCTCCGGAACATCCGGTTCAGGTTCTTCCGGCTGAGTCTCTGCCGGATCGGGCCGGGTTGCAACCTCTTCCGGCTGTTCTTCGGCAAATTCGGCCGGAGAACCCGTCCGGTACTCTCCGAGTGAAACCTCGATATAGGAAGGTCGTGTATCCACGGTAAAGTGGATCTGATAGAGAATAGCCAGTAGCAATAACAACAAGTGCATTCCACCCGTCACTACTGCACCGAATCTCTTCTCGTCTTTGAGATAGTATGTGAACTTGTCGAGCATCTATGCTACTGTTGCGACCTCTCCGTTGCCATAACGATGTTCATGCCCAATGCTTGCCCGATATTCATAACACGTACAGCATCATCCACCCTGGACTCCCGATCTGCCCGTATGACAAGGGTTCCCTGTGGGTTCTCCTGATAAGCCTGTCGGATCGTGCTGGCAAGGTTTGCTCGCGCAATCTGGTCACTGCCGACATAAAATGTCCCTTCAGCTGTGATGGCAACAGAGATATGCTGGCTATCTGTAGTCGTACCCGCCTCGGCTTCCGGGATATCTACCCGAATACCGACATTCGTTACAAAGGATGAGGTAAGCAGGAAGAAAATGAGCAAAAGCAGGATAATATCCGTCAGTGACGACTGCGAGAACAGTGTCAATGGCTCGCTTTTTGAACTCCCTTTTCGAAAATCCATCAGGATTTCTCCTCGGTTTTGTTTTTTCTGGAGCTGGGAGACTGCAACAGATCGATAAAGTCTGCCGAAGCGTTCTCCAGTTCGAACACCATCCGGTTAATCTTTCCAATAAGAAAGTTGTAAAAACCGTATGCAATAATTCCGACAACAAGTCCTGCCGCCGTCGTGATCAGCGCCTCCCAGATTCCGCCGGCCAACACACTTGGATTCACATTTCCCTGAAGAGACTGTATATCCATAAATGCCCGAATCATCCCCGTTACTGTGCCTGTAAACCCTACGAGCGGAGCGACACCAGCAATCGTAGCCAGCCAGTTCATCCTTGATTCCAGATTATAGATCTCTTTTTTCCCGGCATTGTGAATCGCCTCTTCAATATCCCGAATCGGACGTCCAAGCCGGCGAATTCCGCTTTTGAGAATTCTGGCAAGTGGTTTGTCGTGCCGGTCACACTGGTCGAGCGCACGGGCCTGGTCACCGCTTTTCAACATTGCTTCGATATTACTGAGAAACGCATCCACATCCATCCTGGACTGATTCATGAAACGCCACCGCTCAGCGATAACGTAGATGGCCAGCACCGACAGAATAAAGAGCGGTATCATCAACAGGCCACCCTGTGAAAGAATTTCAAAAAGAGACATTGATGAGTCTTCCATCATCATTTCTGCAAGTGAGTCTGCCGGCTCACCATCTGTTGTTTGAAACAGCAAATTGATCATGTTTTTTCGATTAGTTAGTTACTGTATACGTCCAACAAAAAAGGGCCTGTCCAGCTCTTCTGCTGCCTGCTGAGCCTTCTCGATCGTCTCAAACTGTCCGATTCCGACGCGCCACATTGTACCGTGATCTTCACTGTCGACCTGGTATAAAACATCCCGATACCCATTATCCCGAAGTCGTCCAGCCTCCTCTTCGGCACGCAGCTTTTGACTCATGGAGTGAAGTACAATGGTATAGTACCGCCCCTCCAGTTCAATTGTTTCACCCATCAAGCCATATCGGAGGGGCACCGGTTCTTCAAGAGAGGGTGCTTCCGCTTCTTCGTCGGAACCCTCCTCCGTTGAGCTTGCCCCCACAGCTGTTTCGGAAGACGATTCTCCGGATCCGTCAGGAGCAGGCATCGATTCGGCCGGCTGTTCGGGCCGGGCAGCCTCTTCAGAAGCTGACGGCTCCGGGCCGGGCCCCGACTCGTTCAGATCCAGTACATAGATCAACGTGACAGCAAGAACAGCGATCGTAATTACAGTGTAGACCAGATTCATAATCGAATCTTTTTCACTCTTTGCAACCCGCCGGCGGGAAGGTGAGGGCGTGCCGGCCGCAGACTTTCTACCCGGTGCCGCTTTTTTCGCTTTTTTGGAAGCTGACTTACCACTTTTCCCCTGCTTCACCGACGATTTGGATCCCTTTTCTTCAGACTTTTCAGAAGCCACACCAGCACTCGCAAGATCATAGGGCTCCTGTTTTGCTGCAGTCGATCTTGATGAGGGCCTCCCGGTCTCGACCTCAACAGGTTCCATCCCGGCATATTGATAGTTCACTTCGGTCGCAAACTCTTCTGCCGGTTCGAACAGCAGCTCCAGATCTTCGGAGTGGTAAAAAAGGCCCAGCCCTTTGACTTCAAGAGCTTTCCCCTTCTCGACCGTCTTGTGAATCTGTCCGGTCAGCACCTTCAGATGTTTCTCGACCTCATCGGAAGCGAGGCCGCTCTTCTCGACCAATCGTTCTGTCAGCTTCGATTTCTCTATTTTCATTCTTCAGCCCGTTTTTCCGGAGTGAATACAACCCTGTCTCTGGGGGGGACCATATAGACCTTCCCCTCTTCAGTGGTCTTCTGTTTCTGCTGTTCATGTACATTTTCAAAACGCCCGAGACCCTGAATAACAACCGTGTTCTTCTGGATCATCTCTTCGCGCATCACTTCGCGAAGGGCATGAATAAACTCTTTTTCTTTCTCCATATTCGATCTTTTTACAAGTGAAGAGTAATGCCACCAAACATCTGGAATGGTCGCTCGGTATACCCTTCCCAAATTTCATACTCCTGATTCAGCAAGTTGTTAATTTGCCCGTAAACACCTACGCGCTCCGTAATACGGAGCTCCAGTTTTGTTCCGAGGTCCAGATAGGCTGGAAGCTCATTCTGCTCCGGAGTACTTCGCGGCCCGATAAATGATCCCCAGAATTCAAACTGAAGCAGGTCCACCGGACGAATCGTAAGAGTACCGGTCAGGCCAAACTCCTCTTCAAAAGGTACTTTTTCCGTATCTGAAATACGTGGAGACTGAAGGTATCCTTCTACATCGAACCAGACCCGTTCCCGAACAAGGTCGACACCAATGCCCGCAAATACTTCCGGAATGGTCACATCATCATATTCTATACTGTAGTGCCCGGGTACAATGGCGTTTCCGGTATTGATCGGAACCCGCTGATACCAGGCGTAATTTTTTATACTGCGATAGGCCGTCCCGATTCGAATCTGATTCGCCGCCAGAGGTTCAATCATCAGTTCAACAGAAGCTGTCAGATCGTACTTGTTGCGAAGCACATTCCCCGGAAGTAAAAATCGGTTGACCTGATGATGCTTCATCTGTCCCTGCTGATCCAGGGTTCCCGAAAGGGATGCGGACAGCCCCACGTAATCCGTAAAGGTGTGTTCGATTCCGAGGTCCGGTGTAAAATAGATCGCCGATTGTTCAACTGCATCACCGCCGTGAGCAGCTCCCAGTGATACATGAAGCCGGGTTTGATGATTAAAAAGACGATTATAGGCAGCATCAATTTGTGCAATATGCCAAACATCATTCGTACCCGCCTCATTGTCATATCCTCCGGCTTCCAGATCGGCCCGGACAGAGAAACGCTCGTCAGCTTTGTTCCCGGCCCAGTGGAGAGTGGCATCTCCTCCCACCCGCCAGTCACTCAACTCATCCGAAAGTTGAAACCTCTCCTCGTTCAGAACGATGGTATTTACTTCCCCCTCAATACCTCCTTCAATATAGTCGACACGACTTCGGTATCTGGTAAAAGAGACCCCTCCATTAAATGAATTGTAGGTTTTTCGCCCCGGATTTTCCGAAGCCGTCACTCCTCCGGGCAATATGAGATAGTTGAAGTCGCTCAGCCCACCAAGATATGTCTCCAGCAGCATTTTCTCTCCAATACTACCGATATAACCGGCCCGTAAATCGGCCTGTCGGAACGAACTTTTCTGATCCAGATGGCCATCCCCGGAAAGATAGTCAAATGCCCCGGTAAACCACTGGGTCTCCGACAACTCCTGATTCAGATGGAATTCCAGGTCAGGAGAGAGGTAATTCCCGAAGCCGAACCGGCCATATCCATTGCTTCGTTCCGCGTACGGATACGTCTCATAGGAAGGGGCTTGTGGGCGTGTCAGTTCGCCCACCGGAAGTTGAGCAGCGATCTCTTCACGATCTTCGAGGAAAGGGAGACGGTCCGGATCGACCTGAAAAACCCTCGATCCTGGAGTGAACCCCAATATCGGCTGCCGATTCAGTCCCGGAAACCGGGCCCGATACTGGCTTCGTATTTCGATATCCTGTGGATCGATCTCCGGAAGGAGAGACCCCTCACTACCCTGCCCATCCTGAGCAGATAAGGATTCCATAAAAAACAGACAGCCAACGGTCAGCAGGCAAAGGGTCAGTAGTCGTTTTCGCATACGGGGTTCACGTGCAGGTTACGAATAAATGGAATGTATGAAAATTTGATCAGCAATTGAATGCACTCGAAGAAGTGGGCGTCGGGCCACCAGCCTTCTGTTGTGGTTAACGTTCCCCTTCACGCCTGAGTGTCCAGTATTTGTCTATCCACAGAGAAATTCCTCCGATCGACACTACAAAAAGAAAGGTAACCGCATGGGTAACTGTGGCATACGTCAATGCAGCCGATAACGGTACCGAATAAAGATACCAGAGGCCCTGTTGCACCAGGAGATGATAACTTCCGGCACCGCCCGGCGTCGGTATGGCAACACCAACCGCAGAAAAAATCGTGATTACAGCCGCCTCACGAAGGCCCAGCTGAAAGGTTGAATGCAAATCGAGCATATGGAATGGAAGGTATGTCATCACTGCATACCCAAACCAGATCCCGACTGTATACACCAGAAACAGTGGCCATTGTTTCAAATGGCGGATCGCAACGAATCCATCCCAGAGATGGATTAAAAATCCGGATCCTTTTTCCAGCAGCGGGTGGAACCGCTCAGTCCGATTCCGGTTCCGCTTGAGCAGACGGACAAGCCAGCCAAACAGAAACGCTCCGGACAGAATGACAACAGGAATCAAAACCAATATCAATTTCGCCCGGTCTTCGGATCCAAGAAGCCTGTCAAAAAGCCCGGGGTCGCGACTGAAAGCCCAGGCGAGAACAGCAAGAAGGATGCCGAGGGCAATCAGATCGATCACCCGCTCCAACACAATAGTACCAAAAAGTTTGCCGCTTCCGCTTCCCTGGCGGCGGCCCACATAGAGCGGCCTGGAAATCTCTCCCAGCCTGGGTAGTATATAATTTGCCATATAGCCGATCATAACTCCGGCAAAAAGAGTTGTGCGCGAAGGGAGGTGATCCCTCTCCAGCAGCAATCTCCACCGTTCGGCCCTCAGATAGTGCGACAGAACAAGGGCAAAAAGAAACGGAACGGTCCAACCCATAGACACCTCGCTGAGTTGAGCCAGAAATTCCTGATGATCCACCTGCATAAGGGCAAGCCAGAGCAGGCCCAGTGAGATTGTGACAGAAATCAGAATGTGGAAAATTCGTCGCATCTGATATCGGTCAGTGTCTCAAATCGACGCGTTCGGTACCTTCAGGGATCGACAATTCAAACAGATCCGGGGTCGGATCTGAAAAGCGTCCATCCTCAAATTGTGTGATTAACCGGTTTTCTGCCTGATCCACAGCAAGAATCGTAAGCGGAATTCCTTCGGAGTCGAGTGTAATTTCCACCGATGCGAACAGCGAGAACGGGTCATCGGACCGAAGAGTGATAAGTGTGTTGCCGGCACTCTCATCCTCGGTAACCCGATAGCTTTCGTCGACTCCCTGAAGCATGCGGGATGGGGCGAAGTCATCCTCCTCCTCTTCATACGTACTGACCAGGAGGCGTTCCCGGCTGCGATCATAAACGCGGGAAATCTCTCCGTCCACCACCATGACCTGATCTCTCCCCTCGACCCGATAGGAGTCCTTTCCAATCCAGATTTGCCCCTCTGTTCGATTCTCTTCCCCGGTATAAGAATCTTCATATGAATGGGTAAACACCGCCTGAAATATTCTGCCACGATCGAACTCCTCCCGAAGCTGGTCAAACGCAGGCGTCTGGGCATGAAGCGTCACCGGTGCCAACAACAGCATAAGAACACCCGACCCGATTGAATACCCGGTTATTAATTTTCTAAAGGTCCAGTCCATTCAGAATCTCCTGTAATTCTTCATCCGTCTCAATGAGTACATCCCGGGCCGAACTTCCCTGATAAGGCCCCACAACTCCGGCGTTGAAGAGTTGATCCACGATTCGACCAGCTCTGTTATAGCCAATCTTCAATTTTCTCTGTAAAAGGGATACCGAGCCCTGTTGGTGAAGAAGTACCACTTTGGCCGCTGCTTCAAACAGTTCGTCAATATCCTCCAGCGGGTCGGGAACTTGCCCCGATTCATCTTGAACGACCGGAAGCAGAAAAGGTTGCTTGTAACCTGCCTGATTTCCAACAAATGCAGTTACCCGATCCACCTCTTCGGTGGAGACAAACGCATTCTGCAGCCGGGTCATGCCGCCGCCATTCGTAAAGAGAAGATCCCCGCGTCCCACAAGTTGATCCGCTCCGCCTACATCCAGGATCGTGCGGGAGTCCACTTTTGAAGCAACCTGATAGGCAATACGAGCCGGAAAGTTGGCTTTGATGGTGCCGGTAATCACATTGACAGAAGGTCGCTGTGTCGCCACAACAAGGTGAATTCCGATGGCTCGGGCCAGCTGAGCCAACCGGGCGATCGGCTCTTCAATCTGTTTACCGGCGGTCATCATCAGATCGGCAAGCTCATCAATGATCACAACGATGTACGGAAGGTGCCGATGGCCGAGATCGTCGTCCAGCTCCCCCTTGTCGAACTTCTTGTTATACGATTTAACATCGCGAACCATTGCCATTCTCAACAACTCATACCGTTCGTCCATCTCCTTGCAAACACTCTGAAGAGTCTCCAATGCCCTGGATGTGTCGGTGACAATCGGTTCATCGGCTCCGGGCAGAACGGCCAGAAAGTGGTTCTGAATATTACGATATAACGACAGTTCGATCTTTTTCGGATCGATCATCACAAACTTCAAATCGTCCGGATGGCATTTGTAAAGAAGGCAGGTGATAATTGTATTGATCCCGACCGATTTACCCGATCCGGTTGCCCCGGCCATCAGAAGGTGCGGCATACGGGTCAGGTCGATCATGAACACTTCGTTCTCGATCGTTTTCCCAAAAGCAACCGGCAGCTCATAATCAGTCTCTACAAATTTGCGTGTCTTCAGAACACTCCGGATATAAACCGTCTCTCTGGAACTGTTCGGTACTTCAATGCCAACGGCGGATCGCCCGGGTATGGGAGCGATGATCCGTAATCCATGAGCGGCTGTGGCCATTTTCAGGTCATTGGCATAACTCTGAATCTTGCTGATTTTGACATCCGGTGCCGGCTCCAGCTCATAGAGAGTTACAGTTGGCCCAACAATGGCATTAATACCAAGTATCTCAATCTTGTGGCGTTTCAGTTTGTCCAGAATAATGCGCTTGTTCTCCTTGATCTCTTCCAGGTCCACCTCATTGCCATCGGCAGGAGGGTGGTCCAGGAGGTCGATGGTGGGGAACTTGTATTTGATCACCGGAACTTCTTTTGCCTTGTCTTTATTGAGTCGGTCCAGTGCTTTGTCTTCGGCTTCTTCGTCGCCTTCACCGACAAAAACCGATATCTCGAGATCCTCTTCTGATTCGTCAACGTCCCCTTTTTTATCTTCAGGGTCCGGAGTCTCTTTTGTCGGCACCGGTCGCTTCTCCAGTGATGCGACAGGACGTTCAGAGGTCGCATCTTCTTCCTGTTCAGCTCTCTGCCGGTATAAATCCTGGATTGTAGACTGCTCTACCAGTTCGTCAATATCCGGCTGCTTATCCGATGCCTGATCATCAGACATTGAAGTAGAATCCGGGGAATGAGTTCTGCTTCCGGAACTCCGATTTTCATCTGCAATTGAGGGCTGAGTGGTATGGGCAGCGGCCGATTGACGGGCCTCCTGTTTTCGGCGAAGGCGCTCCTTCAACCGGGTAAAGCCGTTACGTATCGCATCGACGGTCTTTTGCAGATCCCGGTCCACCGGTACGAGAAGCGTCACCATGACCAGTACAGTGAGGATCACAATGGAGCCGATTCCGGTAATATTCTGCAGGATCTGAGCCATGGCCACCCCGGAAGTTCCACTCCAGACGGAAGAGTACCAGCTGAATTCATTATAGAACCATCCAAAAAACGTGGAGAAGAGAACCATAGCCCAAATTCCATACCCGAATGGCCAACGCAGGCGGCCGAAGTCCTTTCCCCGAAAAACAAACCAGCCCAAAACAAAGACAAGGATCGGTAGAATCATACTCATGTAACCGAACAGAACGGTCACAAAAAAGTAGGAAATGTAGGCTCCAACCAGGCCAAGCCAGTTGCTGACCCGGAGAGAGGTGACATCATCCACTGAAAAAATAGTACTGGACGGAATCGATTTAACAATCCCGTAATCGTTCGGATGGTGGGAAACGATACTCAAAAAAAGCAACCCGGCAATGGCCATTACCAGAATACCGGCAATTTCAATTTTGCGGGTATAAGTAAGCCCGCTGAAGCGGCCCCCTTTATTCCTCTTTTTTGGCATATTTATCTGTAATAATACCTTCTTTCAGCACCGGGAGTACCCGGGTTGTATTAGTCTGGCAGCAATAGGTCACATCTTCCATACCAATCAAATCGCGAAGTCTGGTCGCATGATTGGAGTGAAGAATTACAGACTCAAGATCCTTTCCGAATTTTTCATAGATCGTAAAGGCAATTTTCGCCCCATCCCGGGCTTCGTTTTCCAGTTTGCCATCAGACAGATTGTAAATAATATTCCCCGCCAACAGAAGGTCTTCCAGTGACATACGTCCCTTCCAGCCGGAGCAGACTATGACAATCTCGTGTTCTGCATCCCTCAATGTATCGACTACCACATCCAGGTTCAAAAATGAGGCGACATAGACCTCACCGGCATTTACAGACTTCTTGATCGCTTTTGTTCCATTGGTTGTGTTAAGAATCAGTGATTTACCCTCAACCACTTCGGGCCGATACTCAAGGGGCGAATTACCGAGATCGTACCCCTCTATTTTAATCCCGTCTTTCTCCCCGCAAAGGAGATAATCGTCCGAATCCACACTCTGTGAAATCCGGCTTGCCTCCCCCATATCTCCTACGGGAATAACTCCTTTGGCTCCGTTGGCTATCGCAGTAACAATCGTAGAAGTAGCTCTCAAAACATCAACAATAACAATTGTCTTGTTACGAACCTGCTCTTCCTGAAATGTTTGTACTGAGAAAAAAACATCCAGTTGACCTATATTTGACATCTGTTCGAACCTATCCTGTCTGTTTGTTCAGAAATGGGGGGTGCTGAATAGTAGCCGGTTGCAGAGAAGATCGTATTGAAATCAGAATCTTCCCGCCAGCCTTACTATAATCGGTAGAAATATACCCCATACCAATTCCTCTTCCCAGCGTTACGGACTGGCTTCCGCTGGTCACTTCACCAATGGCCTCGTCATTCTGGTTGTAAATTTCATATCCGGCTCTCGGAATGGCCCTTGGGCTTTCCATGATGAAACCGGTACGGACGCGTGTAATACCGGATTGCTTCTGTTGTTGAAGTGCCTCTTTTCCAACAAACTGCCCTTTACCCAACTTCACAACCCATCCGAGGCCAGCTTCAAAGGGTGTGGTCGAGTCGTTCAGGTCGTTGCCATAGAGAGGGTACCCCATCTCCAGGCGCAACGTATCCCGTGCACCCAGTCCGGCCGGCAGAAGGCCCTCCGCCTCCCCGGCTTTCAAAATTTGTTCCCAGACGGTTACCGGATCTGACAGTGCGATGTCAAGATAGAGCTCGTACCCCTTCTCTCCTGTATATCCTGTCGCCGAAACAAGAATCTCCTCTTCACCTGCCACACGTCCTACACCAAAATGAAATCCGGGCAATCTGCAAAACTCAGAGGGAGACAACACATTCAGAATTTTTTCGGCGGCCGGGCCCTGAAGAGCAATCAGAGCTGTTTGGCCGGACCGGTCCTCCAGAGCGGCATCGTACGTATTTCTCGACTGGATCCACGCTTTATCTTTTTCTGTGTTAGAAGCGTTAACGACAAGCATGAACAGTTCGGTCTCTATTTTGTAGATCAACAAATCGTCAACAATGCCACCCTGTTCGTTGCAAAGCAGTGTGTACTGCGCCTGGCCGGGCTGAAGTATTGAAACATCATTTACAGTCACATACTGCAATAGTGCTTCGGCCTCGGGGCCGGAAAGATAGAGCTCCCCCATATGCGAAACATCAAAGAGACCAGCTCTCTCCCGAACTGCACGGTGTTCTTCCTTTATACCGCTGTACTGAACCGGCATCTCGAACCCGCCAAAGTCGGTCATTTTTGCATCCAGTTTCAGATGCTGGCTATAGAGTGGTGTCTGTTTGGCCATATACGACTCCGTCAACCGGTTACTTCTGTTCTCGTACCATTTACCAATTCTCCCACATCAGGATCGTTCCGTCAACATTCCGCCATAAAATGTCCTGAGAGGCGGAGGTCGAACCTGACAACGAGCCCAATCATGAAATCGGTGTCAAGGTAACCAATATAATTCTTTTCTTTGGTGGGAAATGAGAGAAACAAGGATTCTGATCTGTTTAAGAATCCGTAGGCATTTTTGTATCTTTCCGTTAAGTTTTTTTCGACTTGGTAAAACATGCCGGAGAATCTGGACCAAAACTGGAAATTCACGACCCGACAGAGGTGTCACCGAGATCATGGCTATCCACAAAGAGCAGGTAAAAAATGCCCTGACCCACGTCCTTCATCCAGGCAACGAGACCGACCTGATCAGCCTTGAGATGATCCAGGACCTGATTGTTCAGGAGAAATACATCACCTTCACTCTGGAGCTCCCTGAGAAAAATGACAAGCTGGCTCATCAACTCAAGGAGTCGTGCCGTAAGGCCATTCAAAAGTTTGTTGACAATGAGGCGGTTGTTGATATTACCGTGGGGGTCAATCTCTCCAAAAGCCGAAAAGATAAGCCGGAAACGACCGGGCCGGAAGAGAATCAAAAACCCCTGTTGCCGGGTGTCAAGCATATAATTGCAGTAGCCTCCGGCAAGGGAGGGGTCGGAAAATCCACCGTTGCGGCCAATCTGGCAACCGCACTGGCACAGACGGGAGCCCGCGTCGGGCTGATGGATACCGATATCTACGGGCCCAGTATCCCGACCCTGTTCAACGTTACGGAGCGCCCCAACATTACGACAGATCGTAAGCTGGTCCCGATTGAAAAGCACGGCGTCCATTTGGTCTCCATGGGATTTTTAGTCGATACGGACCAGGCGATGATCTGGAGAGGCCCGATGGCTACGAGTGCCGTTAAACAGTTTATGCAGGAGGTCGAGTGGGGCGAACTGGACTACCTGATCCTGGACCTGCCTCCTGGAACCGGGGACATTCAGCTTACTATTGTCCAGACTGTTCCCCTCTCCGGCGCGGTTATCGTCTCCACTCCACAGAATGTAGCACTTGATGACGTGCGAAAGGGAGTGGCTATGTTCAAGAAAGTCTCTGTACCGGTACTGGGTGTGGTAGAAAATATGGCCTATTTCGTACCGGAAGATATGCCGGAGAAGAAGTACTACCTTTTCGGAAAACAAGGGGCACGGAATCTTGCAAAAAAACTGGGTGTCCCGTTCCTGGGAGAAATCCCGCTGAGAGAACCCATAATGCACTCGTCCGATCAGGGAACCCCGATTGTGGTGTCTGATACCACTTCAAAGGCAGCGGAGTCTTTTATCGAGATCTCCAACCGTATTCAGCAGGAACTGATTGTACGGGAGAAAGAGCAGGAATCGTCGGAACCGGTCGAAATCAAGTTCCGGCCCTGAACAGTTTCGGTTCAGACCGAAATGTCAGGAGAAACGATCGGCCAGCCGGTTGATCAGATAACCGCTCTCTTTGAGAGCCTGGGTGGCAAAACTTCCAAAAAAGTCTGTTACTCCTTCAAATTCACGGACAAACGCTTTCTTGTCGTCCGCTCTGACCATTGCGGCCAGTTTCTCGTGGTGTTCAAAAAACTGAAGAAGGAGAGAGCGTCGCTCCTCGTTGGATAAAACAATATCTGCATACAGCTCTGCATCCTGAGCAAAAATTCGGCCGGTCATCATCAGTTCGGCCCGGTAGATCGGACTGGAGTAATTGACCATTTCCTCCGGTTTCAGGTCGTACTCTTTCATAAAGGATCCATGCAGCAACGCCACATAGTGCCGAAGTCCCTGAACCAGGTGCATGACATGGTCGTGTTTCTCCGGATCCGCTTCAAGCAAACGCATTCCCCAGAGCTCACACTGTTTGAGAAACCAGGAAACCCGATCCATGTCCCGTCCCGGACAAACAACCATCAACTGCTTGGAGAGGTTCGGCACGTCCGGCCCGTGCATCGGGTGAAGTCCCACTACCGGCCCGGTGTGTTTGGATAGCATCGCCTGAAGCGGCTCGCTCTTGTTGCTTGTGAAGTCGGCAAGAATGGTTCGGGAGCTCAGTTTGGCTGTAATACGGTCGATAACGTTCAGGGTTGCATGGATCGGAACAGTGATAATCGCCAGATCCAGATCCGGGGCAATTTCGTCCAGTTCATACCAGTTCCCCTTGTCTATACTATACGTATTGTGCTCTGTCCGTTCGGCAATCGCCCGGTATAGCCTGCCCATCTCTCCTTCACCGCCAATAAACAGGATATTCATCGGACGGTCTGTTGATCTTGGAAACGTGATGTTGGACTGGCTGGCCCTGGAGGAGGACATAATCATTCGAAGAAAGTCCTCTGCCCATTCCGGGTCCAGGCCTCTCGACTCGGCCTTCTTTCGAAACGCCTCTGTTTTCTGCTGTTCGCGTTTCTCCACGAAGATCGGGAGCTGGCTCTGCACCTTTCTTCTGACAACATCCCGGGAAACCTCGTTCCTCTCTTTCAACAGATCCAGAATCTTTCTGTCGATCTCGTCGATCTTTACTCGCTGGGTTTTAAGCTGATCCTGATTCTTCATAACCGTCCGTACTCTATTCGGATTCAATCCTGAAACTTCTCAAAGGTATTTTAAATCAGACAAAAATGTAGGCATCGAAATACTTTTTGACAGATATCTTTTTATGAGAGTCTTCTGCTTGTTATTTTACAGTTTATGTCAAAATTCAGACTTCACTCTCCCTGGCCGCCTGCTGGTGATCAGCCCAACGCTATTCAGGAACTGACAGAAGGGGTTCAACAGGGAGATACATACCAGACACTGCTTGGTATTACCGGCTCCGGCAAAACGAGAACCATTGCGGGGGTGGTCGAAAATGTCCAGAAACCGACCCTCGTCATGAGCCATAACAAGACGCTGGCTGCACAGCTTTATCGCGAGCTGAGTGATTTTTTTCCGGAAAACCGAGTCGAATTCTTTATCTCCTATTACGACTATTACCAGCCCGAAGCGTACATCTCTGCCCAGGACAAATACATTGAGAAAGATCTGTCCATCAACGAGGAAATTCAAAGGCTCCGCCTCCGGGCAACCAGCTCCCTGCTGTCGGGGCGCAAGGATGTGATCATCGTTTCGTCTGTGAGCTGTATCTATGGAATCGGCTCCCCTTCGGAGTATGAGAAGCTTATTATTCATCTTCAACGGGAAGGGAAGATTCCACGAAACAAACTTCTCTACGACCTGGTCGACCTTCACTACCGGCGGGACGATCTGGACTTTACACGTGGAACATTCCGGGTGCGGGGAGATGTAGTGGATCTCTATCCGGCCTACTCCGATGAGGCTTTGCGGATCACCTTCTGGGGAGACGAAATAGAGCAGATGGAGCTGTTTGATCCGGAAACCGGAGCCGTCACCACGAGTATCGATGAGTTTCACATCTACCCCGCTTCACACTATGTAACCACCAGGGGGCGTCTGGACGAAACCATCGAAAAAATCCGCGATGAACTCTACTGGAGACTGGAGATTCTTCAGAACGAACAGCGATTCCTGGAGGCCAAACGCCTCGAGCAGCGGACCCTTTTTGATCTGGAAATGATGCAGGAGATCGGATATTGCGCTGGTATTGAGAACTACTCCCGTTACCTGAGCAACCGGAAGCCCGGTGAACGGCCCTACTGCCTGATCGATTACTTCCCGGACGACTTTTTGATGGTGGTGGACGAGAGTCATCAGACCGTCCCGCAAATCGGAGCCATGTATGGAGGCGACCGGTCCCGGAAGATAGAGCTGGTTGAGCACGGGTTCCGGCTTCCGTCCGCACTGGATAACCGGCCTCTCACATTCGAAGAGTGGGAGGGGATGGCCAACCAGTGCATCTTTGTCAGCGCGACACCAGGAGACTACGAGCTGGAGAAGTCCGACGGGGTTTATGTCGAGCAGATTATTCGTCCGACCGGACTGATGGAGCCGGAAATCGAAGTGCGACCCCTTGGTAACCAGGTGGACGATCTGATCGACGAGATTCGACTACGGATAGAACAAGGGGAGCGAGTGCTCTGCATTACATTGACCAAGCGTCTCAGCGAAGAGTTGAGCGAATACCTGAAAACCCTGGGAATTCCCGCCGCCTATATGCACAGTGAGCTGGACGCCCTTGAGCGAATCGAAGTTCTCTACAAGTTTCGAAGGGGAGATTTTCATGTTCTTGTGGGAATTAACCTTCTGAGAGAGGGAATTGATATTCCGGAGCTGAGCCTGGTCGCTATTCTGGATGCAGACAAAGAGGGCTTTCTGCGATCGGAAACATCCCTGTTTCAGATTGTCGGAAGAGCAGCCAGAAATATTAGGGGAAAAGCGATCCTCTATGCAGACAAGATGACAAAAAGCATGCAGAAGGTGGTCGATGAAACCCACAGAAGGCGAAAAATCCAGAAAGAGTACAATCAGAAGCACGGGATTGAACCGAAAAGCGTTGTAAAAGCGTTGAAACCGCTTGTAGACCCGTCGCTCATTTCTACCAGAGGATTCGACATCGACGATTCAGATGAAGCGGAAGCTCTGGAAGTCATTCAGGTTCAGGACAAGGAGGTACGATACCGGGCCAATCCGGCGATGAAAGAAGTTACATTTGATAGCAAGGAAAAATTTCTCGAATATCTGAACGATTCGATGCTACAGGCTGCCAGGAACATGGAGTTTGAAGAAGCGGCGCGGATTCGCGACCAAATAGAAAAATTGAAAAACGAACTCTGAAGAGTGATTGACCGTATATGAGTACCATTGATTTTATCAAAAACTTCGTCAAGGACCGGGACGTTGCCTCTATTACCCCCACTTCTACACGCTGTATTCGAAAGGTATGCAGCCACATCGACTTCAGCCGGGATCTGTTGATTGTGGAGTACGGTCCGGGCGACGGAGTCTTCTCGCGCTATTTTCTGGACCACATGACTCAAAACTCACGGCTGGTCATGGTCGAAGCCAATGAAAATTTCGCCGACCTTCTTCGCGAATCCATTGACGATCACCGTGCAACGATTCATAACAGGCTGGCAGGCGAAGTGGTAGATCTGCTGGATGAGGAGGATGTGGGAAAGGTAGACTACATCGTATCCGGAATCCCATTTTCGTTCCTGAAGTGGGACCGGAAGGTCAAGGTCCTTGAAGGAACAAAAACCGTGTTGAAGGAGGGAGGAAAGTTTTTAGCCTATCAGACCAGCGGTCATCTCAAAAAACCGCTAACGACGGTTTTCGAGAACTTCACAACAGAGTTCGAGATGCTGAACATCCCGCCCTACTTTATTTATGAAGCAGTCAAGAAGAGCTCCGTGTAATCTCGTCCGGATCATACAATCTTTGCCCAGATGATCGAGGAGGCACAACTGAATGAAACTCTTCAGCATTCAGCAGACCGGCGGCCGTATCGATCGGCCAGAGAACCGGCAAAGAACGCACCGACAGCGCACCCCAGAAGCATGGAGGCGACATTGAACCCGCTGCCAACCGCCGTCGTTTCAAATGCGATACCCAGTGCCTCTACCGTTCCGTTGATGACGCCGCTGTCGAATCCAAAAAGAAACCCGCCGATCGCAGCCACCGAAGAGAAGAACAGAAAGCGAATCAGAGCTCCCGGATGTTCCGAAGTGGTTAATCGGGTTTTGATCATCGATCCAGCCAGACAGTCTTCCGGTTGACGAACTCCAGAATTCCATCTCTGGCAAGTTCACGGCCATATCCTGAATTACGCGTTCCACCAAACGGAAGTCGAGGGTCCGACTTGACCAGATTATTGATAAAAAACGCACCGTCAGATACCTGCCCGGCCCGGTCCAGCATCCGATCGGGATCTGATGTAAAAACAGTCATACCAAGACCATATCGCGACTGGTCGGCCAGGTCAAAAGCTTCATCTTCATTCGCTGCGCGAACCAGTGAGGCGAGCGGGCCAAAGGTCTCCTCTTCAAACGCCGGCATCCCGGGTTCAACGTCTCCCAGTACGGTGGCCTCATGAAAAGCCCCGTTTCGGGAACCACCCCACAACCGTTTTGCCCCCTTCTCTTGCGACTCCTTCATCTGTCGCTGAAGATTCTCCGCGAGATCTTCCCGGGCAAGCGGCCCCAACAGAGCCCCTTCACTCATCGGGTCAGCTTTCACATACGGCTTCACTCCGTCAATATACGCTTCTGTAAATTGGTCGTACGTACGGTCTCCCACCAGAATAAACCGTTTTGCCGCAATACAGCTCTGACCTGAATTCATCATTCGGGCCTGAACCGCAGTTTCTACCGCCTTATCCATATCGGCATCTTCAAGAACGATAAACGCATTGTTCCCACCCAGTTCCAGCACACTCTTTTTCAATTCGGATCCGGCCAACGCCGCAACAGAACGACCCGCCCGCTCACTCCCTGTCAACGTCACCGCCTTGACCACATCACTGGAGATAATCTGTTCAGCTCTGTCGTGGTGAATTATCAGATTTTGAAATGCTCCCTCGGGAAACCCCGCGGCCTCAAAGAGCGCCTCAACCTCAATTGCACAGCCAAATACATTGGGGGCATGTTTCAGAAGGATTGTATTTCCCGCCATCAGAGATGGGATGGCATACCGGAATACTTGCCAGACAGGAAAATTCCAGGGCATGATTCCAAACACTGTACCGAGAGGGTCGTAACGAACCAGGCTCAGAGCTGCATCCGATTCAACCACATCTGTAGAGAGATAGTCGGCGGCATGGTTCACATAGTGGCGGCAGAGCAGGGCACACTTCTCAAGCTCTGCTCTCGACTGCTGAACAGGCTTTCCCATCTCAAGCGTCATTGTTCGGGCAATTTGATCCTGACGCTCATCAAGCCGATCGGCAAGTTGGCTCACCAACACCCCTCTCTCGTCAATGGAAAGAGTACGCCACTTCTCAAACTGATCCGATGCTTTCTGCAGCCTCTTTTCAGTTTCCGCTTCTGAATGTTCCGAATATCTGTTGATCTCCTCCCCGTTCCAGGGATTGATACTTACAAATTCCATAGCTGATCAGTTTTATGAAAAGAATATCCATTTCGATCTGACGACCTCTTTATCTCAATCGGCTGTTTTGTAAAGGCCTCTTCTGCGAAGAAGGTGCTCCACATCCGGTTCACTTCCTCTGAAGTCAAGATAGAGCTCCATGGCTTTCCGGCTACCGCCTCTGGAAAGTATCTGCTGTCGAAAATGGTCTCCATTTGGCCGGTTCAACCCTCCCTGATCTATTATAAAAGCGAATGCATCTGCGGCAAGTACTTCACTCCACATATATGCATAATAACTCGCCGCGTAACCACCCGCAAAAATATGGGAAAAATATGGAGATCGATACCTTGGTGGAATAGCCGGATTGTCCAGTCCGTATTTAGCCAATACCTCATTCTCAAATTCGAGTGGGTCTTCCGGAATATCCCCCATATCCAGCCGGTGCCACTCAAGATCGATCAAGGCGGCGGCCAAATACTCCTGCGTATCGAATCCCTGATTGAACTTCTGTGCACGCCTCAGCCGTTCCAGTAGATCCTCCGGAATGTTCTCCCCGGTCTCGTGATGAACTGCAATATTTTCCAGTACATCCGGATATAAAGCCCAGTCCTCATGAAACGTGGATGGAAATTCGACAAAATCCCTGGGGACTGACGTCCCGGAAAGTCCCGGATACCGTACATCCGAAAAGAGGCCATGGAGAGCATGGCCCATCTCATGAAAGAGAGTCGTCACATAATCAAACGAAATCAGCGCCGGCTCTCCCGAAGGGGGTTTGGGAATGTTGAGCACATTGATAACCACAGGTTTCTGATCCAGCAGCCGTGACTGTGAGACAAACGAACTCATCCATGCGCCTCCCCGTTTCGACTCTCTCTCGAACAGATCCACATAAAACAGGCCAATCGGTTCATTTTCTTCGTTGTATACGGTAAAGGTTCGAACGTCCGGATGATAGACTGGAAGGTCATTTCGCTCCTCTAACCGTATCCCGTACAGCTGTTCCATTGTATAGAAGACCCCGTCCCGAAGGACCCTCTCCAGTTCAAAATAGTTTCTTACCTCTGTCTCATTCAGATCATAATCCCGATTTCGCACTCTCTCGGCATAAAACTCCCAGTCCCAGGGTTCAACCCTTTCCTCAATACCGTCTTCTTCCATCAAGCGCTCGATACGGGACGCTTCCTCTTCAGCATTGGCCACCACATTCGGAATCAACTCATCGAACATATTAACAACCTCTGCCGGCCCGCCGGCCATCTGCGGCTCGATCGCATATTCCGCCCAGTTCTCATATCCGAGAAGTTCTGCCCGTTCTGCTCTGAGAGACACAATCTCCAGAACCAGAGGACGAGTATCAACACCACCGTTTACGCCTGTACCCCGTCCGGATGAAGCCTTCCATATCTTCTTTCTCAATTCCCGGTTCTTCAGGTTTGCCAGGACTGGCTGCCGCGTTGTATTGGTTATCGTAAGCAGATATCCGCTTTCATACCCTCTGTCACGAGCGGCCTCTTCGGTCGACTGAATCTGTTGTCGACTTAACCCACTCAGTTCTTCCTCACGTTCGACCCGTACGGCCCTTTCGCGAGTCATTTCCATCAACTTCTTCTGAAAGTCCGTTGACAATTCGGAGAGTCTTTCATTGATCTTTCGTATACGATTCTGATCCGATTCCGGGAGAAGAGCACCAGAACGGACAAATTGTCTGTGGCGTTCTTCCAGTAGCTGACGTGTTTCCTCATCCAGATCGAGTCTGTCGCGTTGTTCATATAGTATGGATATTCTATCAAACAGCTCCTGGTTCAACAGAATATTGTCAGAATGTTCAGAAAGACGGGGAGCAAGTTTTGCCTGAAGCCTTTGCAATTCGTCATTTGTATGTGCCGACGTCAGATTAAAAAAAATCTGGCGAACCCGACGTAAAACATCTCCGCTTCGTTCCAGTGCTGCCAGCGTATTTTCCGGAGTCGGTTCTTCACTGCTGGAAACAATCTCTTCGATTTCGGCCATCTGCTGATCCATCCCCTTTTCAAAGGCAGGGAGAAAATCTTCCAGCCGGATTTTATTAAAGTCAGGTGCCTGAAAGGGTAAACGGCTCGCTGCAAAAAAAGGGTTGTCTGTCATTTCTGATGGAGGATTGGTTACCCCGCTGATCACTGTCGTTTTTACACGCATTGTGGAGCAAGAGCAGAGTATCAGCAGGATAAGAGCGGACGGAATCCACTGTTTCATGTTCAGGTTTTTAAAAATCTACAGGGATAAACCAAGCTGTTCCTGATTCAATCTATTGGAATTCAGAAGCGATAGAGTGCAGCTATATCGGATCGATCGGGCATCTCGTTTCTGGGCAGTACGTAGATCCGGGCTCCTTGTTCCATCGCCTTTAACGCTGTCCAGTTGAGAAGTTCCGTAGATTGATCAGATTCCCGCCCGTTCTCCAGATGAACCGTATGTTCAGTTTCGTCATAATGTCCCCATCGAAACTCATCCATGGAAACAAAGAGTGTATCTGTTTTTCCCATAACAGTAGATTCAACGATTTCAGAGAGATTGTTCGAAACCTCATCTCTCTTCTGGCTGGAAAACTGATCAATTGCACGGTACATCTCTTTCAGAAAAACGGTTTTAATCTTTTCCCAACCAATATCTCTCAGTTCATGGGCCTTCATCTCTCCGGAATGTCCCTCGATGGGCTCTTCATGAAGACGGTTATACTTGTTCAAGGAGCGATACATGGAAAACACCTCTTCAGTAGCTGCAATCAGAAGTGGATCCCCACTCTTTTTCATGTCACGGGTCACACTCTCTTCCACTCCATGCAGATACTTTTTCAACAATGTTTTCTTCTCTTCATTACTCCCCCCATGGCCAAAAAACATGGCATCTTTTCCTGAAGCACCTGTATGAAACTGCAGGTGAGCCTCCGGCTTCTCATCGATATAGTCGTCAATCGAACGGAAAATATCGTCCGGTGTTACATCTTCCACCTGTTCGCGGGTACATCTCAATAACCGGATATTTTTGGAACTGAGAGCCAATACATGCCAGGTTCCATTCATACTGACCATGGGAAAAAGGGGGGTCACAAGGAAGTGATCATTCAGATAGACCTGCTCGCTAACAGAATAGGGCAGTTGAAAAATCCGGTAGACAGATTCGTTCATACAGAGGACAAATCCCTCATCTGTATGGTTCCAGTAGTTGAGATCTTCGAGTAGCTGTTCCGGCCCCTTCATCCACTCATCCACCTGCTGTGGGCGGAGCCCCTTCTCTGTCAGCTTCGCCTTTGCACTGACAATAAGGTTTTTGAACCGAATGGGATTTTGCTGAACCTCCTCTCCCTTTTTGTGGGTTGGCATCGTGATCGTAAGATTCAGGGAGTCGCTCTTTCGGGCCAGTTCTTCAATTGTTTCTCTATTGATCATATCGATATCGTTCTCCATTACGGTTTTTTCTCTCTCCAAAAATCTGTCCGTGTCAAATACATCCCCAACCTCATCAGCGTACCAACGATACCTGTTGAGAAATAAACATCAGCAACGAACCGGAGACTTTATCCTCTTCTACCAATTATAAAATATTTACCTAAATAAAGGTTCCATCTTTTCAAGAAGAGAAACACATTGTGAAGAACAATCTGTTTTTCAGCGAAAGTGTAGAACGTTAAAAACGGACAATATCCGGGCAAGAAAAAATAAAATCGGGTTTAGAAATCGATTATTTTACAGAACCGATAGCCACTGGTTCTTCCCCCATCTCTTCGAGCATAGAGCAGACCGACTCTTCCAAATCCGAATCTACTATCACAACAAGTCCCATACCCAAATTGAATGTTGCTCTCATATCATCCTCCGGAACAGAACCTTCTCTCTGTATCATGTCAAAAACAGGGGGACGTTCCCAGGAGTCCCAGTCAACGGACAGCGAATGACCGTCAGGCAGAACCCGTTTTGTATTCCCTTCAATCCCTCCGCCTGTGATATGAGAAAAAGCCCGAACACCTTCTGTCGATTTCAATCGGGTGATGTGGGGAAGATAAGAGCGATGAATGTTGAGAAGTGCTTCTCCAAGGGTCGAATCGAGCTCATCAACCTGATCTTCTACATGATACCTCTGAAACAACACCTTTCTGGCCAAAGAGTATCCATTTGTATGCAGACCACTACTCGGTATACCGATCAGCTTGTCTCCCTTCTTTACACGATCCCCGGTTATCAGCTGATCCCGGTCAACAATTCCCACAATAGTACCGGCAAGATCAAACTCCCCGTCGCTGTAAATATCGGGCATCTCGGCTGTTTCACCACCAATCAGTGCAACACCATTCTCCTTGCATGCCCTGGCAAAACCGCTGACCACCTCAAATCCGGTTTTCTGTTCCAGCTTTCCCGTCGAAAAGTAATCCAGAAAAAAAAGAGGTGTTGCACCACAGACTGCAATATCGTTTACACAGTGGTTCACAAGATCCTGCCCGACCGTATTGTAGACACCGGCCTTGAAAGCTACAATCAGTTTTGTTCCGACTCCGTCAACACTGCTGACAAAAACCGGCTCGTCAAATGCAGTCAGATCGGGAGAAAAAAGGCCTCCAAACCCTCCAATATTGGAAAGTACCTGGTCATTATGGGTCTCTTTGACAATACTCTTGATCTTGTCTACCAGCTGTTCTCCGGCTTTGATATCTACACCGGAATCTTTGTATGTGAAGGATTTTTTTTTCAATGAATTGGTACTTGTTGGGTCGGTTTCAACTTGTTTTAAATATAGAAAGATTCTCTCTTCCTTTTTAGCTGGTTTCTCTCAGACTTTTCCACAGGAAAGAGATTAGAATAAAAAAATTAAAAGAGATAGTAGTAAGTAGAAGGACCCTGTTGATATGTGAATAAATGGAGTTCTTAATGAATTTTACTGTATTGTGGGTAGGTTGTGTATAAGATTGTTGAAAACATGGGCAACAAAAACAGGGACTTCAATGGGTAAATAGATGGTACTGAACAATCACTCATAAATTGTATATAGGGGATAAAGAGTTTTGTACACAATGGTAAAAAGGGGACTCTGAATGTTAATAAGGGCTATTTATTGTGAATTGGTGTGGAGAATCTTTCAAGTCTTTAAAAGAATTGAGATGTTCACACCAAATACCCGGGTTATCCACATAGTTATACACGTATGAGAGTTGTTCTTCAGAGAGTGAATAGAGCTGCAGTAAAAGTAAAAGGAGTTACCGAGGGATCCATCGATCGAGGCCTTCTCCTCCTCGTAGGGATTCAGGAAGGGGATTCCGAGGTGGAGATGGAGTGGATGTGCCAAAAAATTCTGAAGCTTCGGATTTTTCCCGATGATGAAGGAAAGATGAACCACTCTGTCAGCAATATCAGGGGGGAGATTCTTGTTGTATCCCAGTTTACACTTTATGGGGATGTTCAAAAAGGGACACGTCCCAGTTTCATAAAAGCCGAACGACCTGAGCTGGCTGAACCACTTTATGACAAGATGGTGGATCGATTCAGATCAATGAGTTCCCTTCGGGTAGAGTCGGGTGTCTTTGGAGCCATGATGAACGTATCGCTTGTGAATGACGGCCCTGTCACAATTCTTCTGGAGAGATAGGATGTCTGTCGTATTCATCTTTATAGATGGAGTAGGTATCGGACCGGAAAGCCGTTACAACCCTGTAATGAGTACAGAATGGGAGGCGTTTGATTGGCTTACAGATGGCCAGGGACTGGACGACAAGGCAGGGACAATTCAGAAAAAGAACCTTCATTTCTCGCCTGTAGATGCGAACCTCGGGGTTGATGGGTTGCCGCAGAGTGGAACGGGACAGACAGCTCTATTCACCGGAATGAATGCGGCCAGGATTGCCGGACGACACTATGGACCCTTTCCCCACAGTACAACAAGGAAGCTGCTTAAGGAGAAGAGTCTCTTCCACAAGGTTCAGAAAAGTGGGTACAAACCATCCTTTATCAATGCCTATCCTGATCGGTACATTCAGAAACTCAAGCGAACAGGTCGATGGAACTGCTCAGCTCTAATGACTGTATCTTCCGGGTTGAACCTGAATAGTGAAGAGGAGGTAAAGAAGGGAGATGCTTTGACGGCAGAAATTACGCAGAAGATATGGAGAGAGAAGCTGGGAGTTTCCGTACCGGATCTCTCTCCAGAAGAGGCGGCGGACCGTCTGTTGAACTCTGCGGAAAATTGTGATCTGGTTCTTTTTGAATACTATCTGACAGACAAAGCCGGTCATTTGAAAAGCAAAGAGATGAGCCACAGGGTTCTGTCTGTGTTGAACCGCTTTCTTCTCCATCTGCTCAAGTCGAAAGGGAACGAGGTTACGATTGTTGTAAGCAGTGATCACGGAAATATGGAAGATCTTTCAGTCAAGACTCATACAAGAAACCCCGTACCGCTTATGGTCTGCGGCCGGGGTTCGGACTCTATTTCCGATTCGACATCCATCATGGATGTTCCGGGAATTATTCAATCCCTGTTGGTTCGGCCCAGGGAGATGGAGTAGTGTTTCCCAATCCTGGCATAGAGGAAAGTCTTATTTATCCAATACGGATTTGATTCGGCTAAAAATCTCTTCGACACTGCCGACACCCTCGATATTGAATACGACTCCGCTTTTCTCGTAATACTCTTTAACCGGACGAGTCTCTTTGTGGTAGACCTGGAGTCTTCTCTTCACTCCTTCTTCAGTATCGTCACTTCGGCCCTCTCCACGGCTTAGAATCCGTTTGATCAGCTCATCTTCGGGGACATTCAGGGAGATAAATGCATCAATGGAGTCGTTCTGTTTCTCGAGAAGACTGTCAAAGGCTTCTGCCTGGGCGACGGTTCTTGGAAATCCATCCAGAATGTATCCACTTTTGTAGGACTCTTTTTTCAGTTCCTCAGCGACCAAATCTACAACAGTTTGGTCGGGAACAAGTTCACCGGAGTCGAGAATGCTTTTTACCTCTTTACCAAGCGAAGTTTCATTCTTGATGGCACTTCGAAAGATGTCGCCTGTCGAGAGGTGAGCAATATTGTAGTGTGCACTGATTTTGGACGCCTGGGTTCCTTTCCCGGCTCCAGGTGGTCCGAATAGGACAAGTTTCATAAAAAAAATGTTAGTAGTTCGTGTTTATGGTCATGACAGCCAGGTATGGTGAGCCAGACGTCGGACCCACATCAGGCATCTCAAACAGCGTTTATGGAACGTCATGCGAGATCATGGGGATGTCGGAAGTATGATCGACCATACAGGCTATTTTTTGGCAGGAGCCGATGTCTGAAGCTGATCCTTTTCCTGAATACGCGCTGCCTTTCCTCTCAGGGTTCGAAGGTAGAAAAGCTTTGAACGCCGGACCTTTCCCTTTTTCACCACTTCGATTTGTGCAATGAAAGGAGAGTAGAGGGGAAAAATACGTTCGACTCCGACACTACCGGACATCTTGCGAACGGTAAATGTTTTGTTGGCACCACTTCCGCGTTCATTAATGACAACGCCTTTGTACTGCTGAATTCTCTCCTTCTCACCCTCACGGACGCGATAGTGAATATTTACGGTATCACCAGCAGTAAACTCCGGAATTTCGTCGTTTACTACGGTCTGTTCAATCAATCTTAATTTATCCATGATAACTACCTGATTATTGGTCTTTTGAGTCTTTGGTAAAACGGTTGTACAAGTCGGGTCTTCGCTCTTTTGTTCTCTGAATCGCCATGCGCCGATTCCATTCCCGGACTCGCTTGTGATCGCCGGAAGTCAAGACCTCCGGGATCAAAAATCCTCTGAACTCTGCTGGCCGGGTATAAACCGGCGGAGACAGCAGCTGATTCTGAAACGAGTCTGTTAACGCACTCTCAGCATCTCCGATGGCTCCCGGAATAAGGCGAACCAGTGAATCGATAATGGCCAGAGCAGGAATCTCTCCGCCGGACAGTACATAATCTCCGATTGAAAACTCCCGGGTAATCAACTCGTCTCTGACCCGCTGGTCGACCCCCTTATAGTGGCCGCAGAGAATAATCAGATTGGACGAAAGGGAGAGTTCATTCGCATGAGTCTGGTTGTATACGTCTCCATCCGGAGCGGTGAAGATAATCTCGTCGTATGCCCGTTCCGAAGTCAGCTTTTCAATACAGTCAAAGATCGGTTGAGGCGTCAGAACCATTCCGGAACCACCCCCGTAGGGATAGTCGTCTATTTTCCGGTGCTTGTCGCTGGAGTAGGTCCGTAAATCGTGAATCTGAATGTCAATCAGATCTTTCTCCCTCGCGCGTCCCACGATACTGTGAGAGAGAGGGCTCTCCAGAAGCTCCGGAACACCGGATATAATGTCGATACGGGTCATCACATTAAAGATTCCTGAGGATTTCAATATCTCCACACTGGACCGTCCGGTTCTCCGGGTCAACAGATCGTACATAGATATCTACCCACGGGATCAGCAGTTCACCTCCGGAAGAGGTTCGAATCTGGAGAATCGGATGAGCGGGGTTTTTCATCACAGAGGAGACCGTCCCGATTTGGCCGGTTCCGTCAAAAACCCGATACCCTTCAATTCCCACTTCTGCCGTAACCGAAGAACTCCCTGGCTGGTCACTGTAAATACCCGAATTCAGAAACGGTTCCGCTTCTGTCCGGTTGGCAATTCTGTCAAACTTTACAAAGAACAAACACCGCTTGTGTTTCTCTTCCAGTCGAACCTGTTCGATTCGAACCGGGATAAAATCTCCTCTTCTGTTTTTCAGATAGAGAAGCTCTCCTTCGCGAAGCTTCTCCTCCATCTCCACTGCAACCGATAGACGTACAACTCCGTCGAGACCATGAACCTGTTCGATCATTCCGATCTTCCCAAGTCGGCTATCTGGTTCAGTCATATGCAAACGGTTCGGCCAGAGGCCTTTATTCGGCCTGTTTACTTTCCCAGGCGCGCTGAACAGTCACACGATCTTCACTCTCTGGAACAAACCCTTTTAACTTCTCCAGAGGGGTGTTCTTGATATGTTCGATCGCATCTGTTGCATTCATATCTGTGGAGAGCTGTTCAGAAGCAGCAGCTTCTTCCTGCTCTTCTTTTGCTGCCTTGGGCTCGTCCGCATCGTCCGCTTCATCCTTCACTTCTGCTGACGCTTCGACAGGTTTGTCTTCTTCAGCAGGCTCTTCTTCTGCGAGTTTCTCGCTGGTTTTATCTTCGGCCTGTGCCTGTTCTTCGGTTTCGGCAGAAGTTTTCTCATCGGTCTCTTCTGCTGCTGTTTCGTCCGCTACGGCGGCAGCCTCATCTTCGGCTGCTTCTGCTTTGGCCTGTTCTGCAGCTTCGGCTTCCGCTTTGGCTTTTTCGGCTTTGGCCTTTTTGGCAGCTTCGGCAGCTTTCTCCTCCAGCTGCTTTTTATACTCCTTCTGTTCCGCCTCCAGGAGAGCCTTTTGACGCTCTTTTCGGCTGACTTCTTCTTCGCTCTCCTTGCTCGTTTGGGACTCTCTCCATTCCGATAGAGCCTGTTCAACCTCCTCTTCGGACTTTCCCCAACGCATTAAATGCATCTTGTAGAGGATTCCCTCTTTTTTCAGAAGGGACCGAACAGTATCGCTGGGTTGTGCGCCTACTCTGAGCCAATGAATAATACGCTCTTCATCGAGAATCAGTTCTTTCTTTTCACTGATGTTGTCGTATCGGCCCAATCGTTCGATAATTCGTCCGTCTCTTGGAAAGCGCTGGTCAGCTGCTACAAGGTGGAAATAGGGCCGCTTTCTTCGCCCTCTTCGTTGTAAACGTAATCTAATCAATGATCTACTCCTTAACTTTTCGGTTTTGTTCTACATGGTTTGTTAACGTCCCAGGGGAGATCCTTTCAATCCCTGAAACAGTTGTCCGATACGACCGGTTTTGGTCACGGACTTCATCATTTTTTTCATCTGGTCAAACTGTTTGATCAACTGATTGATCTCTCTGACCGATGTCCCGGACCCCTGTGCGATTCGTCTTCGCCTGCTTCCATTCAGAAGAGAGGGGTCCCGGCGCTCCTCGGGAGTCATTGAGTGAATGATCGCCTCAATGGGTTTGAATGTATCTTCGTCCAGCTCTGCATCGTCCAGAGCTTTGCCTGCTCCGGGAATCATTCCAACCAGGTCGGTCAGATTCCCCATTTTTTTGATCTTCTGAATCTGTTCGTGAAAATCTTCCAGGTCAAACTTCTCGGACCGGATCTTTTTCTTGAGTTGGCCTGCCTGCTGTTCATCAAATTGTGACTGTGCCTTCTCCACAAGAGAGACAACATCTCCCATACCCAGAATGCGCTGCGCCATCCGGTCTGGATAAAACGGTGCCAGGGCATCCAGCTTCTCTCCGGAGCTGGCAAACTTGATCGGTTTGTTGACGACGGTCTTGATCGAAAGCGCAGCTCCTCCCCGTGTGTCTCCATCCAGTTTGGTCAGCACAACGCCGTCAAAATCGATCGTTTCATTAAATGCCTTTGCCGTATTGACGGCATCCTGTCCGGTCATGGAGTCCACGACAAAGAGAATTTCGTCCGGCTGGACGGCATCTCTGATTCTGGAAACCTCATCCATCATTTCGCTGTCCACGTGCATCCGACCAGCCGTATCAATAATTACGGTGTCGAGGGCCAGGCTCTTGGCCATGGAAACAGCCTCTTTCGCAACACGGACCGGATCCTTCTGCTCAATGGAGTAGACCGGTACATCGATCTGAGAAGCGAGTGTTTTTAACTGGCCAATCGCGGCAGGCCGGTAGACATCTGCTGCTGCCAGAATCGGATTTCTGTTGTTCTCCTGCTTCAGATAGCGAGCCAGTTTGCCGGCAAAAGTGGTTTTTCCCGACCCCTGCAGTCCGGCAATCAAAATGACGGTCGGTGGAGTCTGGGCAACAGCCATACCGGCGTGTTCTCCACCCAGAATATGGGCCAGCTCGTCATATACAATCTTTGTGAACTGCTGTCCGGGATTAACACTGGTCAGTACATCTTCTCCGAGGGCCTTCTCTTTCACCCTGTCGGTGAATGATTTGGCCACTTCAAAATTCACATCGGCATCCAGGAGGGCACGACGTATCTCTCTCACAGTCTCGGCGATGTTGACATCGCTGATCCTGGACTGGCCCTTCAGAGACTGAACGGCATTCTCTAATTTACCCGAAAGATCCTGAAACATAATCGATCGTGTATGTTATCCTGTACGCAAGTGAAAAAGTCTTAAAAAGTACGGACAATAGCTTGTCTTATCAACATGCAATGTGGATAAATTGTCTCCGGCTCTGTGACATTGGAACAAGGGTTCTTTTTCAACGGGCATATTTATTATCTTCGCATGGATCTATTAACCGGAATCGAAGAGACAGTATGATGGCAGATACGAATGGATATGGATTGCTAAAGGGGAAAAAAGGAATCATTTTTGGCGCTCTGGACGATCGGAGTATTGCCTGGAGAATTGCTATAGCCTGTCATCGGGAGGGGGCAGAGCTGGCTCTCTCCAATGCACCCATCGCACTTCGTCTGGGCCAGCTGGATGCACTATCAGAAGCGGTCGAAGCTCCTATTTATCCCTGTGATGTTTCCAATGACGAAGATGTGGAATCCATGATGGAGAAGGTCGGGGAGGATCTCGGTGGTATCGATTTTATTTTGCACGCAATTGGTATGTCGCCCAATATTCGAAAAAAGATCGAGTACGAGGATCTGAACTACAATTTTTATAGTAAAACACTCGATATTTCCGCTATTTCGTTACATAAGGTTCTCCATTTTGCAGACAAAGCCGATATTTTGAATGATGGCGGAAGTGTCGTGGCCCTCTCCTATATCGGGGCACATCGAATTTTTTCGAAATACTCGGATATGAACGACGCAAAGGCTCTGCTGGAGAGTATTGCCCGTAACTACGGGAGTCGCCTGGCTGAACGTGGAATCCGTGTTAATACCATCTCCCAGGCTCCCACCAGGACATCGGCCGGGACAGGGATCAAGGGATTTGATGCGATGTATACATTTGCCGACAAGATTGCGCCTCTTGGTAATCCGACCGCAGACGAGTGTGCGGACTACTGTGTGACACTCTTTTCGGATCTTACCCGAAAGGTGACCATGCAGAATCTGTTTCATGATGGCGGATTTGTGACAACCGGAATCTCGGAAGAGATGGTTTTCGCTCTCAACAAAGTATATGGAGAGAACAGCCCGGAAGAGTAGTCTCTTTTCCGGGGTTCCGGCAGCCCTTTGAGAGATCAGAATCGGTTTCTGTTCACGGAGTCGATTTGCTATTTTGATCGTAATGGAGGCCAATACGCTATGCCAAAGCGAATAATTCTTGGAATCGACCCGGGGTCGCGACATACCGGATATGCCATACTGGTAGAAGAAGGGCGGGTATTCAGGGCAATTGCGTGCGATGCCATTCACGTTGATCACCTGAAAGACCATACGGATCGCCTTCAATATCTCTATCGGGCCGTAACCGATCTGATTCGGGAGTACAGACCGACGGACTGTGCCGTGGAGACACCGGTATACGGAGTGGATCCCCTTGCCATGCTGAAGCTGGGCCGCGCCCAGGCCGCTGCTCTGCTGGCCATTGCCAATGAGGAACTTCCGGTCTGTGAATACTATCCGAAAGCGATTAAGAAAGCGGTGACGGGGAACGGTAATGCCGCCAAGAAACAGGTTGCCTACATGCTGGAGAAGCTGGTGACGCTTCCCTCAAACCGAATGTCGGCAGACGCTTCGGATGCACTTGCCGTCGCCTGGTGCCACCAAATGGCGTTAGATCGGCCTGTCGGAACTTCCTCTGGCAAGGCCTATCATCAGAACAACGGAAAATCGAGCTGGGCCGCTTTTGTTGATGAAAATCCGGATCGGGTGTCGTCATGATTGCATTTCTGGAAGGAGCGCTCGACGCGAAGCAGGAAGGGTTTGCCCTGATCAATGTTCAGGGCATCGGGTACCGGGTGGCGATCTCTATGCAGACGTTTGAGAGCCTGCCATCTGAGGGGCAATCACTGAGATTATCTATCTATCACCATATAACAGATAGTGACCAGCGCCTTTTCGGGTTTATCTCTACCCGCGAGCAGACACTGTTTGAGCATCTGATTACGGTAAAAGGGGTCGGGCCCAAGCTGGGGCTGACGATTCTGTCCGGAATGAAGCCCGCCCAGCTGGTCTCTGCCATTGTGGATCAGGATATTCAGGCGCTTTCCAGAATTCCGGGAATTGGCAAAAAGAGTGCTGAACGGATTATTCTGGAACTGAAGGACAAGATACTGACAGGTAAAGACCACGAACCTGTGGACAGGACTGCTGCTGCCCCCCGGATTGAAGAGGCACTCTCTGCTCTCGGGGCTCTCGGCTTCAAAAAGCGGGAGGCCGAGAAACTGGTGATGGAAATTACCCGGGAAAGTGAGCAGATTACGGTATCGGAAATTGTAAAGCTTGCTCTGCAAAAACAGGGAACCTGAACGGACATGGTTTAGATGCGTGGAACCGAACCGGTTCAGCCCTAAGAGTATGAATGTTTATTTCAATGGAGACAGCAATGATCTATGCAGTAGTTATGGCCGGGGGAAGCGGAACCCGTTTCTGGCCAAGAAGCGTTAAGCAGAAGCCGAAACAGTTTCATCGTCTGTTTGGAGAGGAGACATTGTTGCAGGCGACATTTGAGCGGCTGGACGATCTTGTGCCAAGAGAGAATCATCTTGTGGTTACAAACGACCAGTATGTAACGACTGTCCGGGAGCAGCTTCCGTATTTGCAAAAGGGACGGGTGATTGCGGAGCCGATGCCCAGAAATACGGCACCTTGTGTAGCGGCTGCGGCTCAGCTTCTGTTGAACAAGGATCCGGAGGCGCTCATGCTTGTGTTGCCCGCCGATCACTTTATTGCAGATCAGAGTCGTTTCCGGGAGGTTCTGTCGGCAGCGGTTGATGTTGCGAACAACCGTCGTACACTGGTGACGATTGGGATCCGTCCGGACCGTCCGGAAACGGGATATGGTTATATCCGTTACGACAAGCGCGAAGAGTCTGCGGAAGACCGGTTGCAAGCTGTTCCAGTGCAGAATTTTACTGAAAAACCGGATCCGGAGACTGCAAGGTCATTTTTGAAGGCGGGAAACTATCTCTGGAACAGCGGGATGTTTGTCTGGCGGGCGGATGTGATCCTGGAGTCGTTTCGGCAGCATCAGCCGGAGATCTATGAGAGCCTTAAAGTGCTTCGGGGAGAAGGAGTTGGCCAGGAGGAGGTGAACCGGTTCTACAGGGACGTTTTCTCCATATCTATTGACTATGGAATTATGGAGCATGCAGAGAATGTGGAGGTACTCCCGGGTGAGTTTGGCTGGAGTGATGTAGGGAGCTGGCAGGCTGTTCACATGCTGGGCGAAAATGATGCGAATGGAAATGTTGTAAATGGCGGAGGCCCGTTCCTTTCAGTTGATTCGTCGGACAATCTTGTCGAGACCGAAAACGGTAAACTGGTAGCGCTGGTCGGTGTCGAGCAGATTGCTGTCGTGGAAACTGGACAGGCCATACTGGTTTGTAACCTGTCGAGAAGCCAGGATGTCCGGTCGATTGTGGATCAACTGAAGGCAAACAGTTCTCTTTCCGAATACCTGTAAGCAGGCATCAGACCGTGACGGTAAGCTGGTCGTAGGCCAGGTGGACGTGCTTCGGGAGCTTCCGGCTTGTCTCCTCATGATTCACATAACTGTTCATGTGAATCAGGTAAGTCTCCTCGGCCTCCAGTTCGTCGGCGGCTTTGATCGCTTCCGGGATGGTCATGTGCGTCGGGTGAGGGGGATCCCATCGCAGTCCGCTCAGAACCAGAACCCGGGATCCCCGGACAAGCTCTTTGGTCTGTTCCGGAATTTGCTTGGTATCGGTCATGTAGGAGATGTCGTTGATACGGAAGCCGAGAATATCCAGGTTGCCGTGCATGACGGGCAGGGGAGTGATGGTCAGGTCACGGTATTGCATCGGGCTGTCGAGGATATCGATATCGACAGAAGTGGCTCCGGGGTATTTGTCCTCACCGAACATGTAGTCGAACCGGCTGCGAATGGATTGGGCTGTCCGGTCCGAGGTGTAGAGGGGAATAGGCCCGTTCTGAGCGTAATTGTAGGAGCGAAGATCATCGAGGCCGGCAATGTGATCCATATGTTCATGGGTGATCAGAACCAGATCTATTTGGCGGATTCCCGCGCGAATGGTCTGAAGCCGGAATTCCGGACTTGTATCGATCAGCACAGAGCTTTTTTCACTTTCAATCCAGGCCGAACAGCGATACCGTTCGTTTCGTGGATCATTGTCCAGCCGTTCACTGCCAAACCCACCTGCAACAGGGACTCCCATGGATGTTCCGGTTCCGAGAAATGTAATGGTCATTCTGCTTGTTCCTCTTTTGCTATCTTTTTTTCCATGGAGTCGATCCGGTCCCACAGCTCTTTGATTCTTTTTCGGACAGCCGGCTTTACATAGACCTCTTCCAACCCGTTGTTTCGGAGTACCCGGACCAACACGCCTATTTGTGCTTCGTAGGGCCGGTTTTTGTTAATGAGAATCAGTTTGTCCCCCTCCATAACACAGGAGTCTCCACGAAAAGAGCCACGCTCCCTTCGGATTGTGTAACCGGTCTGTTCACAAAGAGATTCCAGCTCTTTAACAAAAATTTCGCTCTTCATCGGATCTGGCTAAAAGGTGAATCCCAGAGTGATTGTATGGCTGTTCAGGTCGTAGTCGAACAGGTCGGGATCTATATTATATCGTCTGTAACGGAAATCATAGCCGGCGACGAGTGAATGGTCTCCGGCAATATTCAGCAGATGAAATCGAATTTTGCTCTCCAGGGAAAACAGGGAACCGCCAAAAAAAGCTCCCTGGGAACTGGTAAAGCCGAAGTTTGGGACAATGCGTCCAGACATTCGCAACCGTTCGTGAAGACGCCCGCGAACACCAAGCCCGCCTCCGGCCTGAAAGGACGTTTGCTGAAACTGTCTGGAAGATTGGGCTCTGCTGGTTCGTAGCAGATCGGTGTTCAGTTGCAATGGAAGGAATAGTTGGAACGGTTGAGGCCTCCGCTCTCCCGCAAGTCGAAAGTCGTTGTAGAGCAGTGCGCCGAGGTTCAGGTAGTTCTGGTTGTCTGAACCGGTAAGGCGGCCGCCAATTCCGAAATACATATTGATGCCGGAGCTTTCGAAATGGATCCGCAGAATACTCATATCGAAATCATAGCGATCATTCCCCGCTTCACCGGCATCTCCCCGATACTGAAAACGTCCAAGTTCGAGTCCTGCACCAAGCGAGGATTGATAGTACTCCTGGTCGTACGAAGATTGTTCGTCGACACTGAACATCTGGGCGGTAAGAGTGTCGGAAAAAAGTAGTAGAAGCAGTATTACCAGGCAGAGAGTGCGGGTGGGTAATGCGCCTCTTGAGTTGGAACGATAACCGGATCGATTGCAGTTACGGTACATACAGCAGTAGAAAGAAGGTGAACAGATTGCAATGGTTGTGTATGAATAGTGTGAAAAATGACGATTCGTTGTTTGATTTCAAATTGAAAAATATTTCCGGAGAAGAGATCGCCCTGTCCAACTACGAAGGCGAGGTCCTTCTGATTGTCAATACAGCCTCGGAGTGCGGGTTTACGCCGCAATACAAGGGGCTTCAGTCTTTATATGAGAAATATCGCTCCAAAGGGTTCACTGTTCTGGGATTTCCGGCCAATAATTTTGGCGGGCAGGAACCGGGAACGGACGAGGAGATTCAGCAGTTTTGCGACACGACATTCGGGGTAACCTTTCCGCTCTTTTCAAAAGTCTCTGTAAAAGGCGGAGATCAGCACTCGCTTTTTGAGTGGTTGACCAGCCAGGAAGCGAAGGGAGCATTCGGTGCCATTAAATGGAACTTTGAAAAGTTTTTATTAGACCGTGATGGAATGTTGGTCCGAAGGTTCCGGAGCGTGACCCGGCCCGACAGCAAAAAAATGATAAATGCGATCCAGGAACTTTTGTGAGAGAGCATTGTAGAAAAGGACGTTAACCCATCACCATCCCTGAATGGGGCCGCTGCTGATACCTGTGGCCCCTTTTTTGTTGATCAGACGAGTTTGTCAGGGGATTGTCGGATCCTGTTTTATGCAGTATGTTTCCGCTCCTGTCTTTTTACATGCTGTTGCGATCTGTTCGTTTCTTTACAATCCATGTTTTCGAGCTATACCCTGATCGGCCGATAAGAGTGTAGTGGGGCGGGGCACTGTTGGAAACGGGTGTTGACTTATGTCGCGGAGACTGGTTATATTTGGAGTCTGATACAAGTAGCATTGGTCCGGTAGTTCAGCTGGTTAGAACGCCTGCCTGTCACGCAGGAGGTCGTGGGTTCGAGTCCCATCCGGATCGCATTAAATAAAAACCTTGCAACGCAATAATATAAAGCGTTGCAAGGTTTTTTGTTTGATGCAAACATCAAAGATTACCGAACCACAGGCAGGGGTGCGGTTCGGCTTTTCAAAAGAAAAATCACACCATTATTGTTAGATCTGTTATCTGTCAGTTTTTTATGGAGGGGTGCAATAACAAAAGTGTGAAAAGTTCTGCACGTTTCAATGTTTCCTTAATAAATATTTTTTCGTGATGGGCATGTGCCCCTTCACCGACGGCCCCTAAACCGTCTATAGTAGGGCAGTAAAGATTGGTAAAATTGCCGTCAGAACCACCGCCTGACTTTCCTTCCTGCAATTCCAGATCAAGATCTTTACCTAATAATTGGGTGATCTCCCATAATTTTTGATTGGCTTTTCCCTTTTCAAGTGGTGGCCGGCTGATTCCACCGGTAACCTTGATTTCAATGCCGTCAAGGTTCGGGTTGAGGTTGTATATCTTATCCTTTATTCGTTCTCCGTCTTTTTTAGTGGGCACTCTTACATCAATAACAGCTCTGCTTTTGGCAGCTATAACGTTAGCACGTTCACCTCCCTCAATTGTTCCTACATTTACACTAATACCTTTTGCAGGATCATTTAACGTAACAAGCTGTTGAACGATATTTGACAATCCGACAATGGCACTTGATCCTTTTTCAGGATCAAGGCCTGCATGAGAAGGGATACCCTTAATATGAATTTCAAATTGCCCGACACCCTTACGCTCGGTTTTTATTTTACCTTCACTTTCTAGTGAAGGCTCTAATACAAAAGTACGTTCAGCTCGCTTAGCTTGCTCAATGATTAAACTTTTCGATTCATGGCTGCCTGTCTCTTCATCCGTAGTAATTAAAAAAACAGGTTGTATGAAAGTTGATTTTTCCAGTTGCTTGATTGCTCTCATAGCAAAAATCATCATGCAGATTCCAGCTTTCATATCAAATATACCCGGCCCGGTAGCTTCGTTTTTTTTAATTGAAAAAGGGATATCGTTTAATGTTCCGATATTCCAAACGGTGTCACAATGGCCAAGAACTAATTGGGTCACGGACTTACTATTAAAATCTTTAGGTTTGCAAAGTAATTGTCCGGCAGTTTGTTTTCCTTTTATGTGTTCAACATCAAAATTCAAGGCTTCAAAATTTCGCCAAAGAATTCTGAAAATTCCTTCAAAGGAGGAAGGTCTGTTTGACGGAGTTTCTTCTTCAACAAGAGCTTGTAACATCTTTAAGAACTCGTCTTTATGGTCCGAAAAAAAGGTGTGCAGCTCGTGCCCTAACTCAGTCATAAAGGTTTATCTTTTAAAATCTTTAGGTAACGGGAAATGGTTACTTTTTTTAATGACGCTGTACTGGTTGGGATGAAGGTAGGCTAGTAAAGGTGACTTGTGAATTAATTTGTTATCGTCCGCATCATCTCCCTCTTTTCTAAGAGCCTCCGGATGTACGTAAGCAGCTACAATTTTTCCTACGATAATTTCCCATTCTCCATATTTTCCCAGTATTTCATGCAGAGTGCATTCGAGCTGTAGATAGGAATTCTCTAAAAACTGACCAACAATCTTTTTTGCTTTTACTGTGGGGATAGCGTCTATAATTGGTTTTGTATCGTCTTTTTCTCGGGGAGAAGCAGTTAAACTGGATAGAACAAGCTGATCAGGTCGCGGAACACTAACTGTAAAAGCCCCTTCACGTTTAATATTTCGATAGGTCGTTTTACGAGGAGTTCCCATGAATCCCAAATAGGGACCGAATCCCAGCGGCATAGCCATGTGTTTAGGAGCCATATTGAAGCTGCCGTCTTTTTCTTTGGTGCCTATAATAAGTAGTGAGTGAACTGTAAAGAAGCGATTCCATAATTTTGGATCATCAGTAATTTCAATCATTGATGAAGAGGTTTGATCAGGCATATTGTGGATATTTAAGTTGTTACTATCTTTTCCAGGTCCCAGGAATCGTCCAGTTGTAAAATTTCCAGTATTTCAAATAAGATGGGAGGTGGTTCTATTAAGCGCAATTGATTTCCTTCGCTCAGCCATCGATGTAAAAAAATAACCCCCTCACTATCGATAAGATCAGAATCAATTAAGTTAATTGTGAGTTTATTGATCTCCGGTGTAAGACGACTTAAAATCATTTTTTTGGTACGTAGATTAAAATTTCCACGTACTGTCACTCTTAGTTGGTTGTTTTCTTTATATATGTTTATAGTACTCATCAGAAATAAACATTTTTATTTTTTTACCAAAGTCCGATAATATATCGATAATTTCAAAATCAAGTTTTGTATATACTTTTTGTAAACGCAGAAAATCAGAATTCTTATGAAAATGAGGAAATAGTCCGCAGTAGATAAAACCAAGCGATGAAATATTTGAAAACTGTTCTGGTGTAGCTTTGTTTTGGATAGGAAGATCCAGAAAAAGGGTTTTGGGATTTTTAAGTTCAAGACTTTCTACCATTTCAGAAAGTACTGTAAAGAAATCTTTGCCATACTTATTAACAATAATCAAAGAAGAGGAACTGGAATAGTTTATCTTAACGTCAATTTCTGAAAAATCAGCCAAATGATAGGAATCAGGTTCAATTGCCTCGACCTTCATTTCCAGCTCATCATATGTTTCTAAGAGGATGTCTTTGTATTTTTTGGGTAGATATATTGATTTCTTTGGAGGTTGATTGATTGGTAAAAAATCGAAAGCTATTGATACGAATTGTGGATATTCCTCATTAAATCCCATGAACTTTACATTCAGTGAAGAAGCCAGCTGAAGTGCTGTAGTCTTGAACCCAAATTTATGATTTACTTTTTGACTTACTGGGTGGGTGGTAACGGCCTGGCCGAATAAAGCTGTAATTTGTTTGGAGTTTGCAATTTCAATCAGGTGATTCATCATTTTACTCATTACTCCATTTCTACGATAGCTGGGGGATACAACTGCTTCGCCCACTTCGGCAATATTGGAGTTGTATTTGGGAGTTATTGCAAAATATCCAATCGCTTTGCCATCCTTCTTTCGCGCAATAACACCGAACTTGTCTTTGCTTAATACTGCCTCCTCAATTTTTTTAGGCAAATACATATCCTCTTTATTGTATGTATAACGATAGGTTCGGTAGATAAGTTTTGAGATATCTTCGGCGTCAGTTGCTTTAATGCGATGGACAGTGAATCCATCAAGCTTTTTCTGGGGAGATGGCTCAATTGTATGCTCAATTTCGGCCTCCCGTTGCTCCAATGACTGTTGAAGGAGTTCGTCGATATCGTGAATTTGTATATTTTTGGATACCCTGAATTCTTTGCCTTCTCTTCCCCTATTGATAAAAGTAAATTCATCGCTGAAAGATCGCATGAGAAGAAAGCCTGCACCGTCAAAATCATCCTTTGCAAGAGCTTTTTCGATATTGTAAATGTGACGGTCCGGATCAAATGGTTCTCCTAATTCACGTATTACAATTTCTACGTTCGAAAAAGTGTGATAGAACTCTATCTCAAACTTTTTCTTTCTATCGTGGGGAAAGGCAAAAAGAATGATGTTTGTAACAAGCTCACTCATAGCAACAGAAAATCGAAGAGCTCCGCTTTCAGACAAGCCGCAGTTTAGTGCCCATCTGTAGGTAAAATCACAAATCGGACTTATCATTAATTCATCTGTAAATACTTGTAGCTTGGCATCCATGAAAGTTGTGCTTTAAATTCGAGATCAATCTTTTTCATCCAAAGTATCGAAATACGTTTTCGGAAAGGTTATGCTCCAAATTCCACGTAGTTCTCTCATCTAGAAACCAATGGCCTCCATCAAATACAGTTCTACTATCGATAGTTATCTGATATTCAGCCCTGTGATCATCAGATTGACGTCCATAGCTTTGAAAAAGAATCAGGAAAGTAATTAAAATTAAGAATCACATAAGGTTAATATGGCTTTATGAAACTATTTCATTCTGTTTCGGGGTCCTGTCATGTTCTTTTTAAATAAAGCCATTTACCCATCTCTTTCTGGAGCTGTCCGGCTACCAGGGGAATCAAACTCATGATAAATATTACCAGCCAGCCATGAAATCCGGGTGGGGTAAGCTGCATCACTTCTGAAATGGAAGGTATGTAAAGGGCTCCGAGAATAAGGAGAACACATAAAAATACAGCTCTCCAAATCCAGGAATTTCTAACGATCGAATTAGTAAGTATGCCGGAGTTGCGATCTCGCATATTAAACACGTGCCAGAGTTGGGCAAAAGCCAGAGTAAGAAAACTGATGGTTACAGCCTCCATTCCATGAAGCCCCAATCCATGAATACTGATCAACAATGAGCCTAAAACAGCCGATGTGATCAACAGGCCATAGCCAACAATTCCCGTCCAGTGCTGTCGGGTCAAAATCGGTTCATCTGATTTTCGAGGTGGTTGTTGCATGACTCCCTGTGTACCTTCTCCAACTCCAAGTGCCAATGCCGGAAAGACGTCAGTGACCAGATTCAAAAAGAGAATCTGTAATGGAAGAATTGGCAACAATGTACCAATGATGGTGGCAATTGTTACGACCATAACCTCACTAACATTACAGGAAAGGAGGTAATAGACGAATCGACGAATGTTTCCGAAAATTGCTCTACCCTGTTTTATCGCTTCCACAATAGTGGAAAAGGCATCGTCGGTTAAAACCATATCGGAAGCTTCTTTTGCTACTTGAGTACCGCGTTTGCCCATGGCGATACCGATGTCTGCTTTCTTTAAAGCCGGAGCATCATTTACACCATCTCCCGTCATTGCCACGATGTGCCCATTTTTTTGATAAAGCTCAATTAAATCGAGTTTTTGTTTGGGACTGATTCGGGCAAAGATATTGGCATCCAAAATCTCTGACAGTTTATGATTTGACATGGCCAGTTCTTCAGGTGATGGCAGGTCTTTGCCGTGAATAACCTTAACTTTATCTGAGGCAAGCCCCACAGACTGGGCGATAAACGCTGCCGTATTTGGTTGATCTCCAGTTACCATGATCACTCGAATCCCTGCTTCTCGACAT
>JBBDRX010000049.1:0-7340 GCA_040905245.1 Balneolaceae bacterium
TCTCCTCTGGAAAAAGCCATTCGAAGTGGGCGACCGAATCCAGGTTGCCGATGACCGGGGCGATGTGATCGATATCCGGCTCTTTAAGTTCTCTCTTCTGGAAATCGGCAACTGGGTTCATGCAGACCAAAGTACCGGACGTGTGGTTCACATTCCGAACCGCATGATCTTTGCCCACTCCATCGCCAACTACACCAGCCAGATTGAGTTTATCTGGAACGAGATTGAAGTCATCGTCACCTTTGAGAGTGACTGGCGACGGGCCAAAACCGTCCTGGAAGAGATCGCCGAAGAGCTGCTCGGGAACCTGATCCAGGATGCTGAACAACAGGTAAAACGCCGTTCGGTCAGCTATCTGATTCACTACCAGTTCCTGACGCCCATTGTCTATTCGGAGGTAGTGGGTAATGGCGTACGGTTGACTCTCCGCCATCTGACCCATCCACGAAGCCGGCGAAGTACCAATATGCTCATCTGGGAAGAGATTTTGACCCGATTCGAAAAAGAGCAAAAAATCGATTATGCCTACGAAACCGTTCGAATCTACCGAAACCCGAAGGAAGGCAAGCCCGGCCTTCGGAATAAACCGGGATAACAGCCATAAAACCGAGCCGGTTCAACCAAAAGAACACAGACACAACAATACCCGCAACGAACCAATATACCCATGACATCATCCAGAAAAGAGTTTCTGAATTTCGGTCTTGGCCTGGCCGCCGCCTCTGCTGCACCAACCATCTGGTCCCGATCGGTCCGAAGCGGATATTCGGAACGTGAGATCGGAGACCGCCTGCGTGCAGGTGACAACCTGAAGGGGATGCACCGGAATGAACTTCCGACTCCAAGCCTGCTGCTGGACCTGGACAAGTTCGAGTACAACCTGAACAAGATGAGCCGGCATGCAGAGGAGAATTCGATTGCCCTGCGCCCTCACGCCAAGATGCACAAATGCGCCGAGATTGCCCGGCGCCAGCGGGATGCCGGCGCGATCGGTATCTGTGCCGCCACAATCAATGAAGCAGAGATGCTGGCAAATGAAGGACTGCGCGGAATTCTGATCACTTCAGAAATGGTAGGACGGGAAAAGATTCGCCGGCTTGTTGCATTGACCCGGCAGGTACCGGATACAATGTCGGTCGTAGACCATCCCCGGCATGCCGATCAGCTAAGCGAAGCGGCAGTCGCCGCGGGTATGACACTCAATCTGATGCTGGATGTCGATCCGATCGGGCGACGGACAGGGGTTCAGCCCGGAGAGGATGCCAAACGACTGGCCCGGCACGTTGCCTCACTCCCCGGCCTGCAGCTTCTTGGAGTCCACTCCTATTCGGGAGCATCCTCTCATGTAAACGGATTTGAAGAGCGAAAGGCACACTCCCGCGAAGTCATGGAAGCACCGATCCGGACCTGGAGAGAACTTCGACAGGAAGGAATGGAACTGGAGATCTTCTCCGGTGGCAGTACCGGAACCTACAATATCGATACGGAGATCGACGGATTCACCGAACTGCAGGTAGGCTCCTACCTCTTTATGGATATTGACTACAAACTTATCGGAGGACGTTCCGGTGAAGTCTATGACGATTTTCAGCAGGCGTTGACGGTTCTGGGAACGGTCATCAGCAAGAACCACGAAGATCGCGCAACAGTGGATTCAGGAATCAAGTCCTTTGCCACCGACCGGTCCTTCGGGCCGGAGCTGGTGGGCATCTCCGGAGTCGAGTACCAGCTGGGTGGAGACGAACACGGAATCCTGTTACTCAAGAATCCGGATCGGGAGATCCGACGGGGCGACCGTCTTGAGTTTTATGTCCCTCACTGCGATCCCAACGTCAACCTCTACAGCCGGCTCCATTGCATGCGGGAAGACACGGTGGAAGATGTGTGGCAGATCGCCGGCAAACATCTGTAACAGGCATCCAGCCGGCCCGGTTCAACCCGTGACCTCGTATAGGAATCGGGATGCTATGGGCTGAACCGACCCGCTTACAGGCCTGCCGATGCTTGTGCGGCGAATACCAACTGTTGATCAGGTTGCCAGCGGTGGGCCATCAGGAACCATGATCGGTTGCCGGTTACCATCGTCGAACTGATGTTTCCTGGCAGAGAAGCTGGCATTCAGATATTCGCCCATAAAGAGGCGGCCGGAGAACTGATCCCCATCCAGTTCTCCAATAAAGATATTCAGAACACGATCGCCGGGTTTTCGCTCTACGCTCACCAGTTTGATCTCTCCTCCTTCGATCGTGCCCATCAGATCACGAGTTGTGAAGTCTCCTTTGTGAGATCCATAGACCCAGTTTCCAGCCTGTTTTTCAATTGTGAACGTGTGTTTGCTCTCGCTCAAAAAATAGGAAACGTCCACGTTCCAGCGGCCGGCCAGGTCACCTCCCGGACGCTGCATCGGTTCTTTTGGCTGACGTCGTTCGGAGAGTACTTCATGCAACCGGTTTTTGACGACTTCGTCTTCCCCCGGTTGCATCTGTCCCGAAGTGATGGTAACCGAGGCATAGTCGTCATTGGTTCGCCCGGCGAGCGCGATGCGCGGCTTGCTGCGCCCGACAATTTCCGCGACCTCTTCTCCATTGATATGGAGCCGATTCGGATCCCACTTGATGGTTATACGCGGTGTTTTGTTGCCCAGCCCTTCCGGCTCGGAGATTTCGTAACTGACACCATGGATGGTGGCAAGATGCTGTCCAATGTTGTTGAGCCACCCGAGCCATCGCTGCCATTCGGCGTCGTGGTCGCGCATGACCCACGCTTCGACAGCAGCCATGCCTCCGATCATCTCTTCCCGGCCCACCTTGTTGTCCCGTCCGGGGCCGTGATGGGGTGAGCTTGCCTGCCAGGCGGCCATCACAATATCCTTCCGGCCAAGAATCACGCCGGAGCACTGCGGCCCGTTCATCGCTTTTCCGCCACTGTAGGCGACTACATCGGCGCCGGCTTGCAAGTGGACGTTCGGGATGGTCAGATTTTCTGCGGCGGCATCCACCAGAATCGGAATGCCGTACCTTTTGGCGATCGGCGCAACGCTTTCGGTGCGAAGTTCGTCACTCTGCCACGACATAATACAGATGAGAGCGGTTTTGGGCGTAATCGCGCTCTCGAGCTCTTCAAGCGTCTCTACGTTGATGACGTCGACCCCGATATTCCGTATGGCGTGATCGTAGGCGTTTCGCGACCCGCGCGGCATAATTACTTCGGTCTTGTCAAACCCGGTCAAATCCGGAATGCGGATCAGTTTCTCCGGATTCCCTCCGGTCACGCAGCCGGCAGTAACGTGTTTCAGGGCCGCCGCACAGCCAGCGGAGATCATCCCGAATTCGGCCCCGGTCAGTTCGGCCAGGCGCTCCCCGATTCCAAAGGCGAGTTCGTCATACTGGATAAAATTATTGGAAGCACGACGCATCGACTCTTTTACATGATCGTGCTCAATTGATCCTCCGATAATCGTAAACGTCCCCCGACAGTTAATAATGGGCTCCACGCCCAGAGAGCGAAAGATATTTTCGTCATCGCGATCGGCCGCTCCATTCAGGGCGGCGGCCAGTGAATCCTGAACAGGGGTCTCGCCCCGGGCCAGTTCACTTGCCATAAGGCCGCCCACAGGTAGTGTGGAAAGGATTTGAAGGACTCGTCTTCTGGTAAGCATTGTACTCCGTTTCTTGGTGGTTATAAATAGTGGACGCTGTTGCTGCCAGCCGGGATTGGCCGGACAATGGCGCCGGGGTTGCAAAACATTAATAAAGCCATGCTAAAGAGTAGGGTTCCGGAATCAATTCTGCAAGGCGGTTCTGGAGATCGCTTGTAAGGCGACTGCAGATTCTGGAAAACCGGCACCCCCAAAAAGTGGGGATGCTTACAGAAATTGAGTGTGTAATCACCTATTTTATCAAGCAGATTGAATATTTGTGAACATAGTACCGGACTAGTAATCAACGCTCGATATGATGCAACTAATGACCAATGCCCTTTCCATCTTTGCGCTTGTAACTGTACTAATTGTCTCCTGTACCGGGGAAGATGCTTCAGAATCTTCTGCAGTCACATGGCAGACGGTTCAAGGACCAGCTGACCGGGTTCATACCGTTTCCGGGTTCTCCGGACCCGAAGCCGTTCGATACGATCCGGACCAGGATGTCTACTTCGTCTCCAACTTTACAGGTGGCGGGAATGACCGTGACACGAATGGATTTATTTCAAAAATGACCACGGACGGAACAATCGATGTTCTTGAGTTCATGACAGGAACCAATGAACATCCACTGCATGCGCCACGAGGAATGTACATCACCGGTTCAACCCTGTGGGCGGCTGATGTTGATGGTGTTCACGGTTTTGACACGGCAACAGGAGAGCAGACCGGTTTTGTCGATTTTACCGAATTCGAACCGGGTTTTCTGAATGATATTGTCGCGGGAGCGGATGGAAACCTCTACGTAACCGATACAGGAGAGTCCAGACTCTACAAGATCGTAGACGGAGAAGCTGCCATTGAAGTGGCATCTCTGCCGATCTCTCCAAATGGCATCACCCTCGATCCCGAGAGTCGGCAACTGATCCTCGCTCCCTGGAATGAAGTCCTGGATTTCTACGCCTGGGATCCTGAAGAGGGCGCACTGTCGGTGTTTGACCGGGCTTCCAGCGGGGGTAATTTTGATGGAATCGAATTCTATGAAGGACGCCTGCTGTCCGCCAGCCAGGTCGACTCAAGCCTTCATGTGACCCAAAACGGAGTAGATCAAGTCTTGATCCATACACCGGGCCGGCCGGCAGATATCGGCCTGGATACCCGAAAAAATCAAGTAGCCGTCCCCTACATCGCCCGGGATGAAGTGGATATCTGGCAGCTTCCGGGCTGAACCAACCCTGTTATTAAATCGTAACCAATCGGGATCGACTTCAATTCTTGAGGCATGTTCCTATATTGCAGGTTCATAACAAATCTGCCGGTGTCTATCATCAGTCCGAAATCTATGTAAAGACGATGGACCTGCTCGGCCTCTCTGTTGAATAGTCGTTTTGATGTGTACGAGAGGCCGCGGACGGCTCCAGTCTCAATCCGGAAACAACTGTTCGATCAAGGTGGGCACCGATTGAGCCAGCAACTTGTCCGGGTCATCAAACCACTCTGCGATCGTCGATCGGAGTAAGCCACCGAACCGGTGGTTCATTGCATCGTTCACCTTTTGGCGCAACAGCGGCAGGCCCTCATTCCGGCGCCGGCGGTGGCCTACCGGATAATCGATCTGAATTCGTTCGCTCTTGCTTCCGTCACTGTAATGAATGGTCAACGCGTTCGGAATGGCCCTCTTTTCCAGATCGTAATAGGTGGTTGTGAAATCGATGTTCTCCTCCACTTCCATCTTTTCACGAAGTTCATCGATTCGTGGATCACTGGCAATGTCATTTTCATAGTCATCGGCTGTCAACCGGCCGAACAGAAGCGGCACGGCAACCATATACTGAAGGCAGTGATCCCGGTCTGCCGGATTGTCGAGCGGACCGGTCTTGTCAATAATCCGCTTAGCGGGTTCCTGTGTCTCGATGAGAATCCTTTCAATGGTGTCCCAACGGCCGGACACCTCCTCGTGAAGGTTCAACGCACACTCAACGGCCGTCTGCGCATGAAATTCGGCCGGGAAAGAGATTTTAAACAGAATATTCTCCATCACATAGGTACCCAGCGGCCGGGCCAGTCGGAGAGCCTTGCCATCAAAAAGAACATCCTGAAACCCCCAGTTCTGCGCAGACAGGGCCGACGGGTACCCCATTTCGCCGGTCAACGAAATAAGTGCCAGACGCACTCCGCGTGCGGTTGCATCACCCGCCGCCCAGCTTTTCCGTGAACCGGTATTGGGGGCATGGCGATACGTCCTGAGGGCTCCACCATCGATGAAAGCATGAGAGAGTGCGTTGATCACCTGCTTCCGAGAACCGCCCAGAAGCCGGGCAGCCACGGCCGTCGACGCAATACGAACCAGCAGTACGTGGTCAAGCCCGACCCGGTTAAAACTGTTTTCCAGTGCAAGTACCCCCTGGATTTCGTGTGCCTGGATCATCGCCTGCAGAAGATCCTCAACCAACAGCGGATCATCCCCCCGGAGCAGGCGTTGACGGCTCACATAGTCTGCCACTGACAAAATAGCCCCCAGATTGTCTGACGGATGTCCCCATTCGGCTGCCAGCCAGGTGTCGTTAAAATCGAGCCAGCGAATCATGGCCCCAATATTGAATGCGGCCGTGACGGGGTCCAGTTCATACGCTGTCCCCGGGACTCTTGCACCACTTTTCATGTCGGCTCCGGGTACAACAGGTCCCAGTAGTCTGGAACAGGCCGGATAGTCCAGAGACATCATGGCACAGGCAAGCGAATCGAGCAGACAGTACCGGGCCGTTTCCATCGATACCGGTGTAAACTCATCAAACGAACAGACATAATCGGCAATCCCGGTCAAAACCGGATCGGGATCCGGGCGCCTGGCAGATCTCGGATCGTAATTCATGCGTTCATTCTGTTGTTACTTCAGATTTTCAACTTCGTTGATTAATCGGGATGTAGGATGCGCTGTTCGGGCCGGTATAGGCGGCGTTCGGCCGGATAATCCGGTTATTTGCCCGCTGTTCTTTCACGTGGGCAGCCCAGCCGGTCACTCTCGAGATGACAAATATCGGCGTGAACAGGTCCGTGGGTATCCCCATATAGTGGTAGGCCGGTGCATGATAAAAATCGGCGTTTGCAAAAAGCTTTTTTTCTTCCCACATCACGGTTTCAATCGCTTCGGCAACTCTGTAAAGCTTTTTGTCCCCAGCCTGTTCGGCCAACTGTCTTGCAAACTTTTTAATAATTGCATTGCGCGGATCCGAGTCACGGTACACCGCATGTCCAAACCCCATTACTTTCTCTTTTCTCGCAAGCATCTTCCGAACGGCATCCACTGCTTGTTCCGGGGTTGTGAATGGCTTCATCATCTCCATCGCCTTTTCATTGGCACCGCCGTGCAACCGCCCCCTGAGCGAACCGATTGCGCCGGTGATGCAGGAGTGAATATCCGACAAGGTGGAGGCACAAACCCGGGCTGTAAAGGTCGAAGCGTTAAACTCATGCTCAGCATAAAGAATCAGTGAAACGTTCATCACACGGGCATGCAGTTCGTCCGGCTTTTCCCCATGCAGAAGATGAAGAAAGTGCCCCCCAAATGACTTGCTACTGCTTTCGGTATCTATCCTGATGTTGTTCCGGGTGTAATGATACCAATAACAGATAATCGAGGGCAGGGCCGCCAATAGCCGGTCGGCTACCCGGTCCTGATCACTGAAGTCTTCCGCTTCTG
>JBBDRX010000050.1:0-7335 GCA_040905245.1 Balneolaceae bacterium
ACGGCCGGATCGATATTTCGCGGAACAGACAGATCCAGCATCACCTTGAGTGACGGGGATTTTCGGGCAAGCTCCATATGCTCCATCCGGATTACCGGGTCGGAAGCTCCGGTTGCCACAATCACCAGATCCGCATCGGCAATTTGCGCGGGAAGCTGCTCCATATCAGCCACCTGCAGGTTAAATCGGCTCGCCACAAAATCTGCCCGTTCCCGGCTCCGGTTCACCAGCGTTAATTTACTCGCACCCAGATTGACCAGATTCTTGCAGGTAACCTTGCCGATTTTTCCGGTCCCGACCAGCAGAATGTTTCGGTTGGCAAGATTCTCAAAAGTCCGGATGGCGAATTTGACAGCCGCATACGCCACTGTAGCTGCGCCATTGCCCAGTGAGGTCTCATTTCTGGATCGTTTGTGGGCACGAAACACATGTTGCAACAACCGGTGCAACGGGCCATCGACCATCTCCAGGGAAGAGGAGAGTTCGTACCCTTCCTTAACCTGTTTGATAATCTGAAGATCTCCCAAAATCTGCGAATCCAGGCCGGTAGCAACCTTGAACAGATGCTCTGCCGCCCGTCTGCCTTCGTGTTCAAAACCGTATTTATGAAATTCGTCCAGTGATCCGTTGGAATAGGTCGTAAGCAGACGCACCAGTTCGTGAGGTGTGGTACCCTGAGCAATAATTTCGGTCCGGTTGCAGGTCGAAATGACAAACAGACTGGAAATCCCTTCCCGTCCGGCTCCATGAAGCAGAGCTCGTTTCTGCTGGTCATTCAGGCTGAATTTTTCGCGCAACTCCACCGGAGCATCCCAGTGATTAATGCCAATAGCGCTGAATATGTCAAAATCGGGGTTTGTCATCCCTGATTGTTCTCTTTCTGTTCCACTTTCATATGTCACTCATCAATCTACCCGTCGACCACCTCAATCGGCTTCTTTTCCAGAAGCGAGCCCCTTTTGAGTGCTTCGTCTGCCAACGTACGAATGTAGAAAGGATGGTCGTTCAATCCATTCATAACCTGATAATGGTCAAAGGTATGCCCCTTCTCTTCCATCTCCTCGACCAGTTCTACATTCAATTCGTACAGCGTTTCGATGTGATCGGTCACAAATGCAATCGGAATCATCAGAAAATTTTGAATGCCGTACTCCAGATGACGTTCGACCAACTCCGCCGTATTGGGCTGAGTCCACTTTTGAGGTCCCACTCTCGACTGAAAAGAGAGCCAGTAAGAATTCTTCTCCTTCCGGCGGGCCATAACCGCCTCCATCGTCTCTTTGATCTCGACGGTATACGGATCGCCGCTCCGGACCTCCAGAAGAGGGGTCCCGTGCGCGCTGAAGATTAAATGCGTCTTTTGCCGGGTCTCTTCGTCCAGGCCGGCCAGCGCTTCATCAATCCGGTCGTTCACAGCGGCCAGATAGGATTCGTTCAAATGGTAGTTCTTCACATGAAACTCTTTCCAGGGAGCTTGCTCACCAAATTGCTCTTTTCGAACAGTCTCCCAGTCCCGGAAACTGCTGCCGGTCGTTGTCCAGGAGAACTGGGGATAGAGAGGCATCAGCACGGTGTGCGTCACTCCATCCTCCACCATCTCGTCCATGACAGTCGATGCAAAAGGAAGCCAATACCGCATGCAGGTGTAGACCTTGATCTCCTGATCCGGAAGCCGCTCCCCGAGATGCTTTTCAAGAGCCTGCCGCTGCGCTTCGGTCAAGCCATTGATCGGTGAACAGCAGGTCGAAATCTCCTTGCGCTTACGATTGAGACAGTGCTTGCTACCTGTACAGCCTTTAGGGCAACCGTTGATCTTTTTGTAATCCTCCGCGACATTCGGAGACCTGAATCTGGCAATTACCCGTGCAAACAGCTCCTGAAGGGCGCCGCCGCCCATCTTAATGATATCTTCATCCTTGAACAGGTTGTAGAGAAAGTCCCGGACATTCTCCTCATGAGTGGGTCCGCCAAGATTCATTAGTACTATCCCTAATCGCATAGAATGGTCCGCTTGAATTGGTTTTTCGCAATATTAAAGATAGGGACTGATTATGAAGGGTTCGTGAAGGTACAATGACTGAAAGAGCGGTCTCTAAAAGCATGTTCACTCCAGTCATCTGCGCTGACTTCAAAAGAACTCTCAGCCCCGGGAAGCCTCTGCCAGGGGCAGTACAAACGAGAAAGTACTGCCCCTCCCCACCTCGCTCTCCACCTGAATCTCGACACTATGTGCCGCCAGAATCCCCCGGACAACGGCAAGCCCCAGTCCGGTTCCTCCCTGATCCCTCGATCTCGCCTTATCTGTCCGGTAGAACCGGTCGAACAGCCTGTGAAGGTGCTCTTCAGAGATTCCGATTCCTGTATCCCGGACGACGACCGCAGCCCCTCTCTCGTCAACTTTGCAGATAAGTTCGATTTTGCCCTCGGAGGTATACTTGATTGCGTTACTCACCAGATTCTCCAGTACTTGCTCGATTTTGTCCGGGTCGGCATAAACACGACAAGGCTCGACATTCAGCTTCAACGTAATTCCCTTCCCGGCAGCTGCCGGAGCCAACAGTTCGTGGAGCTGATACAACATCGGAGCCATCTCGAACTCCCGTTTCTCGATGAAATCTGTATCGGACTCATAACGCTGAAGAGTAACCAGGTCCTTGAAAAGTCGATTGATCCGCTCGATCTGACGAGTTGCAGTACGAAGGTAGTGCTCCTTTTTCTCTTTGGAGAGTGTCTCCATCTGCAGCATCTCAAGTGCCCCCGAAACTGTATGGAGTGGATTTCGCAACTCGTGGGTGATGTCGGCGAAAAACTGGCTCTGTTTCTCGTAAATCCGCTTCATCTCTTCATTGTCTTTCCGAAGCCGAAGCGCCATCCGGTTCAGTGACTCGGCAAGTGTGCCAAACTCATCATCCCGATTCAACTGGATACTTCGATCCACATCTCCCTCTGCAATGGAGCGGGCAGTCTCCTCAAGTTGCAGAAGAGGTCGAGTCAAATAGCGGGCAAAGAGAACACTTACGAGAAGAACCAGTCCGATAGAGATAAACATACCGGTATAGATGATCCAGCGAATGGTTTTGATCGGCGCATAGATCTGCTCCTTCAACTGTGCAATCTGTAGAAATCGCCGTTCGCCTCCCTCGTCCTGAACCGCAATGTAGGCAATCAACCAGGCCGAGGCAGAGCGGTTCTCGACCCGTACCGAAGACTCCCCTTGAAGCTCCGCGCGTCGCGCCGGAGAGAGAAGCTCAGGTACCTCCACAACCTGATCAAACGGAACCGCCGCATAGAGTACACCCTCTTCGTCATAGAGCGCGATACGATATCCGGAAATCTGCGCAGCTTCGTTCAATTGCGTCTCAAACCGTTCATTGGCCGGCAGGTTCTGAATGGTCACCTCCAGCCAGCGAGCGTCGCTTTCGATCTGACGCTCCCCCTCCTCCAGAAGATAGTTCCGGATAAAAAGAATGGAATAGCTGCTGATTGCCGTAATACCGAAAATCAGCAGCAAAATAAACGTGAGAGCCAGCTTGGACCGAATACTCATACCTCTGCAGCCTCCCGGTTCAGCCCGTACCCAACGCCCCGATAGGTTCGGATAATTCCGGATGCATCCCCCAGTTTCAGACGGAGGTTCTTGATGTGAACGTCCACGGTTCGGTCAAAGACATACTTCTCATCCGTCGAAATATATTCAAGAATCTCCTGACGGCTATAGATCCGTTTCGGATTCTTGAAAAAGAGCTCCATAATGGTGTATTCGGTGGAGGTGAGATCGAGCCGCTCACGATTATGAAAGAGCTCCCTGCCACCGCTGTCCAGATAGAGATCTCCATACTGGATCCAGCTGCTGGTCTGGGGGTTCTGGCGACGTAACAGTGATTCGATGCGTATTTTAACCAGCTTCAGGCTGGCCGGTTTGGAGATGTAGTCGTCCGCTCCCAGTTCCAACCCTTCAATTTCGTCCTGTTCCCGGTCTCTTGCGGTCAGAAAAATGACCGGAATGTCCTTCAAAACCGGATGGTTGCGAATGGTTCGACAGATCTCGTGCCCGTCCACACCCGGCACCATAATATCCAGCAAGGCCAGGTGAATTCGATCTGCATGCGACTCGATCAGATTCAGTGCTTCCTGCCCGTCATGCGCAACAAGAACCCCATATTGATTCATCTCGAGAAAACTGGCCATCATTTCGGCCGGTTCCCTCTCGTCCTCAACGAGTAGAATGGTATGCCTCGGAGCCATAGTGTGCGTTCCGGTTCAACTTGAATTCCCGCCTGGCGGTGGCTATTCTGGGATTCTATTGTCCACAAGATTCAATATACAAGTCTTTTCCCGATTCGTCACCCGGAGTCCGGAGTGCGTCTTTTTCTGCGTATTGACCGATAAAAAACCTATTTTGTTACCTTTTTTAACCATTTGACACATGAGCAGCCGAAATCCATTTTACCAGAAAACCGTCTGGATCACTGGGGCCTCTTCCGGTATCGGAGAGGCACTTGTCTACGAATTTCACCGACAGGGCGCACGGCTGATCCTTTCTGCCCGCCGGTCCGATGAACTTGAACGGGTAAAAAAGAACTGTGGGGAGAGCTCTTCCGACATTCATATTCTGCCCCTGGATCTGACGGATATCAACAGCCATAAAGCCTGTGCAAAAAAGGCTTTTGCACAGTACGGCTCGGTTGATATTATCATCAACAACGGAGGAATCAGTCAGCGCGGTCTCGCCCACGAAACAAGGATGGATGTGATCCGACAGGTTATGGAGGTCAATTTTTTCGGTACCATTCATCTGACCAAGCAGCTTTTGCCACGAATGATCCGGCAAAAATCCGGTCATATCGTGGTCATGAGCAGTGTGGTTGGAAAATTTGGCACCCGGCTGCGATCAACCTACTCTGCGTCCAAACATGCACTTCACGGTTGGTACGATTCACTTCGCCAGGAGGTGGACGTTCACAATATTGATGTAACGCTGGTCTGCCCCGGGTTTGTCAAAACCAATGTTACATTCAACGCCCTGCTGGCCGACGGTACGCTTTTGAACAAGATGGGAAGTGGGCAGATGGAGGGGATGTCGTCCGAATCATTTGCCCGAAAGCTTCTGCCAAAACTGGCCAAACGCAAGAAGGAGATCTATATCGGCGGACGGGAGGTAATCGGAGTCTATCTGAAACGGTTTTTCCCGAGACTTCTGGACTGGATTCTGAAACGGGTAAAGATCACCTGATCCGTTTTCGCTTGACCAGCCAGGACAACAGTGTTTTTTCAAATGGCTGGCGGGTGTCCACCTCTTCAAGATCGATCGAATACTCACTGCAGGCAGAACGCAGCCGGCCGAGATGCTCTTCCATCCGTTCGCGGTAGACTGCCCGCAATTGAGCCGGGCTTACCTCCACTTCCGCTCCAGTTTCCATATCCTCAAATCGTACCGGTCCATCCGGAAAATCGAACAACCGTTCACTCTGATGCTCCAGCAGATTCAAAAGAAGAACTTCGTGCCGGTTTTTCCGTAAATGTTTCAAACCGGAGATCAATTCGCTCTGCTCATTCACATTCTCAAAAAGATCGCTCAGAACAATCACCATGCTGCGCTTCTCAATCGAATCGGCAAGCTGGTGAAAAACGTCGGCAGATGCCGAACGGCGGGGATGGTCGGATCGTTCTGATTCCGAGGCCAGAAGCTTTTCCAGCTCGCCATACAGCAACTGTTGATGATGCGCTGTACTTCGGGCCGGATAACGGGTTTGGATCTCTTCGTCAAATGTAATGAGACCAAAGGCATCCCGTTGACGGTGGAGAAGGTGAATCAGGGCCGCTGCCAGGTGAATTCCATACCGAAGCTTGCTCCAGTCTGCATGGTAGCGAAAATCCATGGAGTGGCTGATATCCAGAAGCAGATAGGCCCGGAGATTGGTTTCACCGGCATACTGGCGAATATAAAAACGCTCGGTCTTTCCGTAAACCTTCCAGTCGATGTGCCGAAATTCGTCCCCCTGATTGTAGGGCTTATGTTCGGCGAACTCGACACTGAGACCGTGGTGAGGACTCTTGTGCAACCCGGTGACAAACCCCTCGACAATGGAACGAGCTTTCAGTTCCAGTGGTGCAATCCGGGTCAGTATATCGGAGTCAGGTAACAGCGTTTGTCACACAGAGACTAGTTTGCTTCAGGTTCGGACTGTGGGTCCGTTTCTTCAGTCGTCTGTGGAATCGGGCTCTCGCTCTCCGCAGGCCGCTGAATATCTGTTTGAACGGGTTCTTCAAGACCTCGTTGCTGAATGGCACTGCCCGGAGTTCCACCGCCGTCGATTGCAAAATTAGCCAACAGGCTGAGTAACAAAAAAGCGGTTGCAAGAATAGTGGTTGTTTTGGAAAGCAGATCAGCTGTTCTGCGAGCTCCCATTCCGGAACTGCCCATCATACCGGCAGCCAACCCTCCGGAAAGCCCCTCTTTCTGTCCTGGCTGCAACAAGACAACCACAATCAAAAGCAGGCTGATGATAACAATAATCGACATGATAATTCCGTACAGCATGGTAATCGGGATCCGTTAGTTTACTTTCAAGTAAGTAAAAATATCCAAAATTCAGGTCAGATGAAACCACCGGTTATCTGACAGAGTTTCAGCGTCTGATCTCTTCCATATCACTGCCTATTTTGGCAATGGCTGTATCAAATCGGGAGAGTTCCGGTTCAGGTCACTTACCTTGTCACTCACACGTAGTACACTCATGTCACTCATCCGGAACCGTCCCGATGCCTCTTCCGCAATCTCCGGAAGATCATCATCGCCGGCCAGCCACTTTCCGGCGAGATCCCGATCCAGAAAGAGTGGCATTCGATCGGACAGCGGCTGGATCATTGCGCTTGCATCCGTGGTTATCATCGCTGCCACCTCCATCGAGGAAGCCCCACTTTTTACACGCCCCATTCCACAGACTGCCATCAGAGGCTCCTTCAGCAAGCGGACAAAGAAGGGATAATCTGCCCGTTCTCCTCCCTTCTTCCAGAGGTAGAACCCGCTGATCGGAATCATACAACGCACGATCCCCTTCCCCTGAAGGCCGGATGCCTCTTCGATATTGAACAGATGGTTCACAACACGCTCTTTTTCAATACCCCATCCCCAGCGAACCCGTTCATATCGCAAGCCATCCTCTCCGGATCGGCGTACAGCAAGGAGGTGATGGGCAGGCGCAATATTATAGTGTGGTTCGAACAGAGACTCCGACCGGGTCGTTCCGCCGAAAAAAGATGCAATTTCGGATTTGGTGACAAAACAAGCGATTCGCTCAATCATAAAAAAAGAGTTCTGTTGGTAGTTTCGGG
>JBBDRX010000051.1:0-39986 GCA_040905245.1 Balneolaceae bacterium
CCGGACAGATGACCGAACGGTTCGAAATCATCGCGCTAAAAGCCTCTGGAATCAGCCTCTATCGGATCGCCGTCCCCTATCTGATCTTCGCCGCCTGTTTTGCGGGAATAGTCAGTTATCTCGACGCATGGATCATACCGGAGTCGAACATCGAACGAAGCCAATTCGAACAGGAATTTCTCGGGGGCAGCGGGGATGTGCTGGACCGGGGCAACCTCTATCGACAGGAGTCGCCCGGACGGGTCTTTCAGCTGGGACACTACAGTCCAAACTCAGGAACCGGATACCGGCTCACCCTGCTCGAGTTCGACGACGAGAGCGAAATCCGCCGGCTCATAACCGCCAACCGAATCGACTGGGTCGACTCTCTGCGCAGCTGGGAGGCCGGCCGATACACCGTACGAACCTATCACGAAGAAGGGTACTCGGACAGCACACAGTACGACACCCGGATCGACCTCAACGTTTTGCCCAGAGACCTGAGCCGAACAACCTCGGATGTTTATCAGCTCACCTGGCCCGAAGCGGTAAACTACATCGAATCCATTCGCCGTAGCGGGGCGGGAGATGTAGCCTTGCCCCTGGTCCAGTTCTACGGACGGGTCGCCTATCCCGTGTCCCTTCTGGTCGTCACACTCATCGGATTTGCACTTGCCTCCCAGCAACGAAAAGGCGGGCGGGGATTCTTCATCACAATGGGCCTCACCATCAGCTTCATCTACATCTCCATGATGGAGATCATCGAACCGTTCGGTGCAGCCGGTGCGATGGAACCGCTGACCGCCGCGGCATTGCCGCACCTGCTCTTTCTGCTGTTCGGAATTGTCCTCTTCCTCACGACCCGAAAGTAAGCGTACCCGTCAGGATTCGTTGAGAAACCCGTGCTTTCGCATCCATTCGTCATTGTAGATCTTGGACGTATACCGGGTACCGCTGTCCGGCAGAATAATGACCATCAGGTCCGATGGGCCCAGCTGCTTCTTTTTGGCATACCGAAGAGCTCCAAAGACCGCTGCGCCACAGGATCCTCCGACAAACAGGCCCTCTTCCGTCGCCAGGCGACGAGTCATCTGAAAAGCACTCTTGTCGTCCACCTGCTCGACCGCGTCCACCACGCTCATATCGATGTTGCCGGGAATGATGTCCTCGCCAATTCCCTCTGTCAGATACGGTTTCACTTCGGAAGTGTCATACTCTCCGGTTTCAAAATATTTTTTAAAGACCGATCCAACGCTGTCAACACCAATAACGGCAACCCCTTTGTTCTGTTCTTTCAGATATCGTGCAGTCCCGGAAATGGTTCCTCCCGTACCCATTCCAGCCACATAGTGGGTGATTTTACCCTCTGTCTGCTCCCAGATTTCCGGACCGGTCGTCTCATAGTGTGCCTGGGCGTTGGCGGGATTTTCGTACTGGTTGGGATACCAGGAATTGGAAATTTCTTCACTGAGACGACGGGCAACCGAGTAGTAGCTCTCCGGATCGTCCGGGGCGACGTTTGTCGGGCAGACCCGAACCTCCGCACCCAGCCCCCTGAGCAGGTCGATCTTCTCCTGACTCTGTTTGTCGGTCGTTGTAAAAATACAACGGTACCCTTTTACGGCGGCCGCCAGAGCGAGACCCATGCCTGTGTTTCCGGACGTACCTTCAATAATGGTCCCCCCCGGACGAATCAGCCCCTGCTCTTCGCCCACCTCAATCATCTTCAAAGCGATGCGGTCTTTCACACTCTGGCCGGGATTAAAGTACTCTACCTTTACCAGAATGGTCGGGGCCAGGCCATCTGTTACACGGTTCAGGCGAACCAGCGGTGTCTGGCCAATCGTCTCCAGAATCGAATCGTAATACATGAGTATATCGAGATAGTAGTCCGGTTGATCACTTGTTGCCAATATAGCAAAATGGCGGCCCATCTGATACCCACCCGGGCCGTTGCTCATCAATGAAAAAAAGTTGTATCTTTGCATCCATGTTTCTCAAACAAAATAAACCAAAAGATTACGACTGCGGGTACAACCTCGATCTGATGATCGAAGCCCTGCCCGGTGTAGAGGATATCTCCGAACGAATCGACTACGCCAAACGTGTGGTCGGGCTCATCAAGCAGAGTCACCCCAACTGGGTCGACGATCAGGGAAAAAGCAAGCTGGCCTGGGACTACTTCTTTGAACTGGCCGAATACGATCCCGGCGATTACGGCATTGAAAACCCCTACGAAACCGGCCATATCGACGACGCGCGATAGTCCTGTAAGAGACTCCTCACCCCCCCGAAATGCTTTGGAAAGAGTAATTTTCAATTTATATTGAAACATCTGAAATTTCCAACCCTTCATCGGCAGACTCACCAACATGCAGATCCCCTGGGAGCACAGATACTCGAATACAGAAATGCGGGATGGACCCTTCTCTTCTGCCACCGACAGACAAGGCGAAGCCATGCGACTGCAGACAGCGATCCAAAACCATCCGGGACGTGAATGGATCAGCTGGACCGTATTGACAGATGCAATCGATCCGCTCGCCTGTATTGAAATGACCGATGAGCAGGACCTTCACTATTGGGAGCAGCCGGAAGAGTCCTTTGCCATTGCCGCCGGAGGGTCAGTGGCCCGGCTCCAGGCAACCGGACCGGACCGCTTCAACTCAATTTCCGAACAAGCCAGGGTCCTCCGTGAGCGCCATCTACACCTCTCCGACATTCCCCACTCTCTGGCCAGTCCGATTCTGCCGGGCGGCTACTCTTTCTCCGACCACAACATCGAAAAGCAGTGGAAAGGGTTTGGAGCCGCACGGTTCACCCTGCCCGAGTGGGTACTGACAAGATCCGGAAACCTCTATATGCTCACTCTCTCCATCCGCAGAGAGAACCGGTCCGCCGGTGAGCTGGCAGCGGAGCTTCTGGAACATGCCGACCGCTTTCACCGGCTCTGCCGGAAGGTACGCGACTCCGGTACTGGCAAAAACGGGAATGCTGTCAGAAGTTCGACGCTTACACTCCAGTCCAAAAGTACCTGGAAGGAGTGGGAACGACAGGTGGAGCAGGCACGGCAGATGATTCGGAAAGAAGCCTTTCAGAAGATTGTTCTGGCACGTCAACTGGAGGCCGTATCTGCCCATGCCATCAACATTCCACACGCCCTCTACCACTTTCGGCACCGGTTTCCCGGCTGCTTCAACTTTATGATCCGTACGGATGAGGGAACTGCCTTCATGGGCACCTCCCCCGAACGACTGGTATCGCTCAACAGCCGCCGTATTCTGACAGAAGGCCTGGCGGGAAGCACAGCCCGAGGAGAGAGTGCCGTGGAGGACCTGACACTCGGACAGGAGCTGATGGCCAGCAAAAAAGAGCGCTCGGAACACCGTTTTGTCGTAGAGGATATTCGCAACAGCCTGGCCTCCTGGACGCGCCGGGTAAACCATCCGGACGAGCCACTTCTCAAGAAACTGAACAACGTCCAGCATCTCTACACCCCGATCTCTGCCGAAGCCGAGAGGGAAATAAGTATTCATCAACTGGTTGGGTCGTTACACCCGACTCCGGCAGTCGGTGGATTCCCCCGCGAGAAGGCGATTCCCCACATCACATCGATCGAATCCCTGGACCGGGGCTGGTACGCCGGGCCGGTTGGCTGGTTCAATCTCGCTGGAAACGGGGAGTTTGCCGTCGCTATCCGGAGCGCTCTGGTCAACGGCACCCGCGCCCGTCTCTACGCCGGTTCCGGAATTGTCCGGGACTCCGATCCCGAACGGGAGTGGCAGGAGACCATTATCAAACTCCGGCCGGTTCTGGAAGCGATCAAAACGTTTGAGTATGAGGGCTGAACCACACACCGGTGGCGACCCTCTACGCTGGTCCTCTCACCTTCTTCGGGCATTTTACCGGGAAGGCGTCCGTCATGTGTGGATCTCCCCCGGTTCACGTTCGACCCCGCTGGTGCTTGCAGCGGCTATCCATCCGGGCTTTTCCAAACACGTAGTTCTGGACGAACGCTCAGCCGGTTTTCAGGCGTTGGGCTGCGGTAAGTCCTCCGGCGTCCCGGCCCTGCTGATCTGTACATCGGGAACTGCACTGGCCAACTACCACCCGGCGGTTATCGAAGCCCGGCAGGCCGGTGTTCCCATGATCGTTCTTTCGGCAGACCGGCCTCCTCATCTGAGGGCAACAGGAAGCTCCCAGACCATCGACCAGATCAAACTGTTTGGTGACTCTGTACTTTTTTTCCATGAACTGGGAGAGCCGGCCGGGGCACCGGAAGATCTCAACAGGCTGGATCTTCTGGCCCGACAGGCTCTGGAGATATCGATCCGACGGGCCGGGCCGATCCATCTGAATGCCCCTTTTCGAAAACCACTCGATCCCGAAGCCGATACTCTCGAGAGGGAAACCCGGCTTGCCGAAAAGCAAGCTTGCAAGCCTCCGGCCGCACCGGGCAGAATCCGAATTTCGGGACAGGCGGAGCTTCCAGAGCCCGTTATACAGCAGATTGAAGCCTCGGCCCGGCCCCTGTTGATTGCGGGTACCGATGAACCCTGCAGAGCGGGGATACAGCTGGCAGAAACTCTGGCAATTCAAAAGCAAATACCCCTGCTCGCCGAACCCGGAAGCGCACTTCCCGACCGATTGCCGGCTATCAAGAGGTACGATATACTTCTCGGGCAGGGCAAGGTTCCGAACCAAATGGCTCCGGACCTGATCCTGAAACTGGGCAACCTCCCCTTCAGCCGTTCTCTGATGAGCCTGGTCGAAACCCGGCCGGAGATCCCCGTTATTCAATTTTTGACCCGGGAGAGCTGGCAGCAGGGATCGGAGCGGGTGGACCATCAGATCCGAATCGACGGATATGAACCGAATTTCGATGGCATTACTCCCAAACCGCTGGAGTGGGGAGAACAGTGGCGCCACCTGGATCAACGGGCCGAACAGATCCTGAACAAGCATCTTGCCGATACCAAAGAACTGACCGACGGACATGTCTGCAACCACCTCTCCCGGCTCCTGACGGGAGAGTGGAACCTGATGCTCTCCAACTCCTGGACGATACGGGACCTGGCACTGTTCCGGCCCGGAAAACCTCTTCAACACCACGTCGCCACCAACCGGGGAGCCGCCGGGATTGACGGGATTGTTTCGACGGCCATCGGCTTGCAGAAAGAGAACAACCGGAGAACCGCCGTCCTGGTCGGTGACCTGGCCATGCTGCATGACAGCAATGCGCTTCTTTCACTCAGAAAATCGGACCCCGGACTCCTTATTCTCGTAGTCAACAATGGCGGAGGGACCATCTTCCGCATGCTACCGGTCTACAAAGCGGCCAGGGAATACTACAAATCCTATTTTGAAACCCCACAGGAGGCAGACCTCACCGGCCTGGCCGCTGCCCACGGACTGGCCCACCAGACAATTACCAGCCTGGACCAACTGTACTCCCTCGAAGAGCTACCGGACCCCTCGGAGGGATCGGTTCTTCTGGAGTTCCGTACCGACGCCGAGTCCACGATGAAACTCCGGCAAAAGCTGTGGCGTTTCATGGAGAGTGATGGAACCGGAACCGCCTTTGACCCCTGAAGCCATGCCTTCACCAGAATCAACTTCTTTTCAGAAATCCGACAAGGGCCAGGAGCAACCGGGAGTAAACCGAGATCAGCCGGGTGGTATTTGGCCCCAACAGAACAAAGGCCGGGAGCAATCGAAGCCAGACAATCTGCGAGTTCTCTTCCTGTCCACAGCCGTCTCCCCCCTCGGCAAGGGAGACGGGGGTGGCGTGGAACTCAGTGTTCAAAGCCTGGCACGGTCTCTTTCGGACCGGGGACACAGCATCGACATCCTGGCTCCGGAGGGTTCCCGAATCGAAGGAGCGATGCAACAGCAACTGCTGACGGTCGGCGGAGCCCTTCAGCCGAAAGCACAGCATACCCCGCGAGGTTACATTCCGCTGGATCCCGGGCCCGATACAGCTCTGTATCTCATGTGCCGGCTGGCAGAAGAGCAGCAAGCCCGCTACGATCTTATTCTCAACTTCTCGTACGACCTGCTACCATTGCAGATGACCTCAAAACTTGCAACTCCGCTCGTTCATCTGATCTCCATGGGCTCCCTCTATGACCGGTTCGACCAGGAGATAGAACAGATTGCGAATCAGTATCCCGGGCGACTCGCCTGCTACAGCCACTCCCAGGCTCGCTCCTTCTCCGTCACCAATGCCTTCCGGGTTCTCGGGTTCGGGCTGGACCTCTCCAACTATATCTGGCGGGCAGAACCAGAGGAGTATCTGCTCTGGATGGGCCGAATCTCCCCTGAAAAGGGGCTTGAAGACGCCCTTGAAGTGTGTAAAGAGAGTGGCATCCCTCTTCGGATTGCCGGAAAACGGGAAGAACGGGCCTACTGGGAGGAACTGGCCGCCCGGTACCAGGGAGCCCCTTTTCACTATGAAGGGTTCCTCCCGACCGCTTCGTTACAAAAGCTCATCGGAGGGGCCAGAGCCCTGCTGATGACGCCAAAATGGGACGAGGCCTTCGGGATCGTCGCCGTGGAGTCACTCGCCTGCGGCACACCGGTAATCAGCTATCAGAGAGGAGGGCCTGCGGAGATTATCGAAGATGGAAAACAGGGCTGGCTGACGCCCCCCGACCGGCCCGACAAGTTGCTCCAGTCCGTAAAGAAATTGAACCTGATCGATCGAAAAGAGTGTCGCAATCGGGCAGAAGCTCACTACTCTCTTTCTGCCTGGGCGAGGCGAATGGAAGAGTGGTTCGCCTCGATTGTCCGGAACAGGAACACATAACCGGAAACTCTCAGGACGACAAGCAACCAGCGGAGTGAGACTCGTCAAAACCAGACCCTGATGACTATTTCATGAAACAGGCCGACCCACTTTTCATACAACTGCACCAGCAGCGTGAGGGCCTGCCCTGGCTGCTCATTCTCCACGGGTTCATGGGAGCCGGAGAACTATTTGGCCCGATTGCCGGCCGGCTCACGGAGTTTTGCAACCCGGTCACCGTGGATCTGCCGGGCCATGGCCGAAGTATCGGCAGCAAAACGCCGGAAGTGTATCATGCAGAACGACAGGTTGAACGGCTGACAGACGTCATTGACCACCTGGAGCAGCTCGAAAAAGTTATCTGTCACCAGGACCATCTGGATAGCTCCCACCTAACCGATGGGTCGCCGAATCGGCTTCTGGTCTATGGATACAGCATGGGCGGCAGGCTGGCGCTGCATCTGGCGGCTGCCATGCCGGAACGTGTATCCGGGCTTCTGCTCGAGAGTACCACCCCGGGGCTTCGCCAGGTGCAGCAACGAAGAGAGCGGCAGGCACTGGACGAGGAACGGGCGGTGGCCATCGAGCGGGACTTTCCAGGCTTTTTGAAGCAGTGGAAGGCGATGCCGCTCTTCGCCGCGAGCCGCTCTGCCGGCCGCAATGAACTGGCCGAAGACGTCAACGAGTCGCAAAAACAGATTCAGGACCAGATTCAAAAGCGCTATCCGGAGGTGATGCGGCGGCAGAAGCCGGGCTGGCTCGCGGCCAGCCTTCGGGGATTCGGAACCGGACAGATGCCACACCTGTGGAACCGCCTCTCCGGCCTGAATATGCCGTCATTGTTACTCTCCGGGAGCAGAGACAACAAATTTTGTATCATTCATGAAGAGATGAGCCGGCAACTGCCCAATGCTGTCAGAAAAACAGCAGAAGGTGCCGGCCACCGGGTCCATGCAGACCGGCCGGAGTGGCTCATCCAGAAAATCAGAACCTTCATTCAATCGACCGGAATATGAACTGGAACGTTGTCAAAGAGTACGAAGATATTACCTACAAAAAGATGGACGGAATCGCGCGCATCGCATTTAACCGTCCCGAAATCCGAAATGCATTCCGGCCCAAGACTCTTTTCGAATTGCAGGAAGCTCTGATTGATGCCCGGGAAGACACCTCAATCGGTGTTGTTCTGCTCACCGGGGAGGGACCGGCAAATGACGGAGTCTACTCCTTCTGTTCCGGCGGAGATCAGAAGGTCCGGGGCAAAAGCGGCTATGAAGGGGACGACGGGGTCGCCCGTTTGAACGTTCTGGATATTCAGCGCATCATCCGGTTTATGTCCAAAGTGGTCATCTGCGTTGTTCCCGGCTGGGCTGTTGGAGGCGGCCACAGCCTGCATGTGGTCTGCGATCTGACACTGGCCAGCCGTGAGCATGCCATTTTCAAACAGACTGACGCCGATGTAGCCAGTTTTGATGGAGGCTTCGGTTCTGCATTGCTGGCCCGACAGGTCGGACAGAAACGAGCCCGGGAGATCTTTTTCCTGGGTCGAAACTACTCTGCCGAAGAGGCCTTTCAGATGGGAATGGTCAACGATGCGGTCCCGCATGAAGAGCTGGAAGAGACTGCCGTGGAGTGGGCAAGGGAGATCCTGGCTAAAAGTCCGACAGCGATCCGAATGATCAAATTCGCATTTAACCTGGTTGATGACGGCATGGTCGGACAACAGGTCTTCTCCGGGGAGGCCACTCGACTGGCCTATATGACAGACGAAGCAGAGGAGGGCCGGAACGCCTTTCTGGAAAAGAGAAAACCGGATTTCAAGCGCTTCCCCTGGCTCTCGCTATAGGCCCGATACTCAATGGATCATAGCCTGATGGCTCGATGGATCAATAGCCTGATGGGTCGATGGATCAATAGCCTGATGGGTCGGTGGATCAATAGCCTGATGGGTCGGTGGCTCTTACTATAGGCAATATGGTTCACGACCAAACAGCATAAAAAAACCCCGGCCTGCATTGCAGCGCCGGGGTTCTTTTTTGTGGTTGAATTTTACTCGCTTCTGCAGTCTACTTGACGAAGAGCATCTCCCGATAGATCGGCAGTGGCCAGTAGTCGTCTGCGACATGCCGTTCCAGAAAGTCCACCGAGTTCCGGATATCGACCATGGCCGGAATCAGCTTCTCCCGATAGAGAGAAGCTTTCTTCAGCAGATCGTCCGGACTGTTGATCTTCGCCTCAATGGTTCGTAAATCGATCAATGCTTTGCTGAGGTCGTTCAACGCACCGTTGACGGTCTTCAGCATCGACTCGCTGCCGGTTACATCCAGGCCCAGCTCCTTGCCATCCTTCACCGCTTTTGCCAGCTCATTGATATAGCGGACAGCCGCCGGATAGATCATGGTTCTGGCCATCGCTTCCGTGGTATCTACTTCAATATTGAGCGTGGTTATATACTGCTCAATCCAGATCTCCTGACGTGAGTAGACCTCCCGCTCCTGCAGAATGTCGTACTTCTCAAAAAGCTCAATGTTCTTTTTGTCGGTCAGGTACGGCAGCGCGTCCGCAGTAGATTTCAGGTTCAGAAGTCCCCGTTTTTTCGCCTCTTTCTCCCACTCTTCCGAGTATCCGTCTCCGTTAAAAATAATGGATCGGGATTCGGTCAGGCTCTCTTTCAGAACAGTGCCAAGCGCCTTCTCCAGGCTGTCACTGTTTTTCAGCTCGGCGTCCAGATTGTCTACCAGCTCCTCAATCGCATCCGCGACAATCGTATTGAGTACGACTGTCGGGAACGAGATCGACTGAGCCGATCCAACCGCACGGAACTCAAACTTGTTGCCGGTAAAGGCGAACGGAGACGTCCGGTTTCGGTCTCCGGCATGCTTCGGAATATCCGGCAGAACCGATGATCCGAGTCCGAGAAGGCCGCCCTGCTTGGAAGACTTCAGCCCTCCGTTGAGCAGCTGTGAAACCACATCTTCCAGCTGTTCGCCGATAAAGGCCGAAATAACTGCTGGTGGAGCTTCATTGGCTCCCAGCCTGTGGTCATTTCCGGCACTCGCGATAGAGATCCGGAGCAGGTCCTGATGCTTGTAGACCGCTTTCAGAATGGCGGAAAAGAAGAAGAGGAACTGCATGTTCTTGTGCGGGTTGTCGCCCGGTTCCAGCAGGTTCACCCCGTCGGTTGTCCCGATGGAAAAGTTCAGGTGCTTCCCACTGCCGTTGAGCCCGTCAAATGGCTTCTCATGCAACACACACTCAAGGCCATACTTGCGGGCCACACTCTTCAGAGTCAGCATCATCAGCTGCTGATGATCGGCTGCAATATTGCAGGTTTCAAAAATGGGTGCAATCTCGAATTGTCCGGGAGCCACCTCATTGTGCCGGGTCTTTACCGGAATCCCAAGCCGGTAGAGCTCCCGCTCGGCATCCAGCATAAAAGAGAGAACCCGCTCCGGAATGGAACCGAAATAGTGGTCGGACAGCTCCTGGCCCCGCGGTGGCTTCGCACCGACCAGTGTGCGGCCGGAAGTCATCAAATCCGGACGTCTGTAAAAGAATTCCTGATCGATCAGGAAGTACTCCTGCTCGGCACCAATCGTCGAAAAGACACGTTTCGGCTCCTGGCCAAAGTGCTTCAGAGCTCGTTTTACCTGTTTGTCCAGAGCTTCAATGGATCGCAGTAACGGAATTTTATGGTCCAGCGCATCTCCGGTCCAGGAAGCAAAAACAGATGGAATCGCAAGATAACGGCCATTGGGATTGTCTACCAGAAATACCGGTGAGGATGGATCCCAGGCCGTATATCCACGTGCTTCAAACGTTTGACGGAGGCCGCCGCTCGGAAAACTGGATGCATCCGGCTCACCCTGGATCAACTCCTTTCCGGAAAATTCGGCAAGTGCTCCACCGCCGGCATTGGGTGTAATAAAACTGTCATGCTTTTCCGCGGTGAATCCGGTCAGTGGCTGAAACCAGTGGGAAAAGTGAGTCGCACCGTGATCGGTGGCCCAGTCCTTCATGGCAACAGCAACCGCATCTGCCACTGAACTATCGAGATGCTCACCCTCTTCAATCGTTCGCTTTAGTGCCTTCCATGCATTTTTCGGAAGGCGCTCACTGAGTCCATCCATTGTCAGTGTGTTCTCACCGAATATCTCGGTGATGTTCATATTCTTGATCTCTCCGTTCTGGCTACGCTGGGCGGGGTTCCAGGACTTAGCCGCGGTAAGTGGATCGTATCTTCGTGTTAGTTGTTGTGTCATGGGTCCTTTTTGAAAACGTTGAATTGTCGTTTTTGATTAAACCAATGCAAAGATAAGAGCAATATGAAATAAAACAAAATAAATTTAGTGGTAAATGATAAATACCCTAAAAAAAGAATGTTTGTTAATTTACAAACTTAAATAGTTTCTGTATGATAGCGCTTCCATGGCCTCTCAGCTTTATTTATTTCAGTTTTGCCCCGTCATTACTGAATTTTTTTAGGATACTCCCATTTCTCAACTATTTACTCGATCTTCCCTTTGGAGTAGGGATTCAACGATGACAACACAATCGGTGCTACAGGGAATCGGCAATCCACTTTTGGGTCGAAATTCAACTGTTTTGTATGTTGATACCGATCCGTTTCAACCGATAAACCCGTTACGCGATTCATAAACGGCAACCGGAGCCTCGCTGGCAAGCATCATTCCGGAGAAGCCAAACTCTCCACCTTCAAGACCCGATATTGCTGATGAGCAGATGGAATCACTGGGTGCTGGCTGCAAGACCTCAAACCCTGGCCGCTTCCGTTGTCCCGGTGGCCGCTGCCGGCTCCCTGGCCTGGATGCATAACACCTTTCACACAGCCGCCACGCTGACTGCGCTGTTCTGTGCACTGGCCATTCAGGTCGGAACCAACTTCGCCAACGACTATTATGACTTTAAAAAAGGAGCCGACCGCCCCGACCGCCTCGGATTCACCCGGGCCGTCTCCGCCGGGCTGATCTCCCCGGAACGCATGCTTCTCGCCACGAAAATCACCATGGCAATCGCCTTTCTGGCCGGCTTATACCTGGTCCGGATCGGTGGATGGCCCATTCTGGCTGCCGGACTGCTCTCCCTGCTCTTCGGTATTCTCTATACAGGCGGTCCCTGGCCCCTCGGCTATAACGGGCTCGGCGACCTCTTTGTCTTTCTCTTTTTCGGACAAGTGGCCGTTATCGGTACCTGGTATGTCAACGCATTGTCCTGGTCCCCGGAGGCACTCTGGATCTCCCTGCCAATTGGCGCTCTCTGTGTCAATATTCTGGTCGTCAATAACCTTCGCGACGTCAACCAGGACCGGGTCAGCGGGAAGAGAACTCTCGGCGTCCTCTTTGGAGAGAACGTACTAAAACTGGAATATCTGTTCATGTTGCTGATCGCCTTCGGAGCGCTTCCGATTCTCCATTTCGGAAGCGGCTTCAATCTCTGGATCTATCTGCCGGTTCTCAGCCTCCCTGCTGCAGTGTCCCGTTTGCAGGAGGTCTTCAACCACCAGGAGAAGAGAATCCTGAACCGTACACTCGAAAAGACTGCAAAGCTGATGGTCCTGTTCGGACTGCTGCTCTCTCTCGGAATTCTTTTGCAGAACACCTTGCCCCCGCTATGATATCTCTCTACCGATATCGGATTCCGTTACACCGGCCATTCCGGGCCGGACAGTCTGGTCCGGACAGGACCTGGACCCAACGGGAAGGATTGATTCTGCGCATACCGACACCCGCCGGAGAGTTCGCTGCGGAAGCGGCTCCACTGCCCGGTTTCTCTGCCGATACCCTTGATGAGGTTGTCAACGAGGCCCGTACACTGCTCCCCGAACTGAAGAAGCTCCTGGAGCAACCACCGGACGAAGAATCCTTTCGAACCTTTTTAAATCGTCCCCTATTCCCCTCCCTCTCCTTTGCCCTGAGCAGTCTCTTTCTGCAACTTCTTCAACATCAGGAGCTCACTGAACCGAATAGAGCCCCCACTACCACTCTGACGATTAACGGGGTGATTCCACGCGGAACCCCGGACGAAATGAGACAGGCCATCGACGAACGCTACCGTCAGGGTTACCGAACCCTGAAACTGAAGAGCGGGCCCGATCCGTCCGCACTCTTCACCGTTATCCGGGAAGCAGCCGGACACCATCCCGATCTGATATTCCGAATCGATGCCAACGCAAGCTGGCCCGCAGGCCGGGCCCGCGAATGGCTCAAACAATTTTACAGCCTTCCGGTAGAGTACTGTGAAGAGCCGTGCCGCTATCGCTCATTCACTGAAGCTGCCCGACTGTACCGGGACTCTCCCCTGCCCATCGCACTGGACGAATCCCTTGCATCGGTCTCCGACATACGGCAGGCTCTGTACGAGAAGGCCTGTACGGTTGTTATTCTGAAACCTACACGACTCGGAAACCTTTTCGAATTAATCGACCTGGCCCACAGCATCGCCACCGATCCACAGCCGGAATGGATCCTGACCACCACACTGGAAACGGCAATCGGGCGCATGGCCGTAACAAAACTGGCCGTCCGGATCGGCACTCCCGGCCGGGCACACGGACTCGATACCGGAAGACTCTTCCGCAAAGATCTCTTACGGGATGAACCGGCCCCAACCCGGGTCATTTACCAGAACGATCCCTGGCTCCCCCTGTTTGAACAGTGCAAAACTGACGATCTGATCCCTATTCCATGAGCAAGCCAATCCCGTTCAGACTCCCCGACCCCGATGCGGTCTTTCTTCATGCAGCCGGTACAGAGTACCACTACATGGATCTCTACCGATTTGCGGCAATGCTGAAAAAGGCCCTGAACGACCCCTCCGGAGAGTCCGGGTCACCGCCAGTCGCCTTCCGGGATCAGCCGGGAGCGCTCCCCCCCTTTATCATCGCCTCCTGCTGGCTTCTGCAGATCCCGTTTTTGCCACTCGCCGCCGTGCCCGACCCCGAAAAAGAGAACGAAGTCTTCCGACAACTGCCAGCTTTCCGCCTACTGGAATTGCCCGAACAGGAACTATCGGAACAGGAGCCGGCCGAATCCGGAATAGACAACAGAATTGCCACAGAAATCATCACCTGCCCGGACCTGCCTGAATCATTCTCCAGCCAGGCGGACGAAGACACCTTGACAGGGTCCACTCTTGCAAATGTATCCGATCGATTTACCACGAACCCTGAAGAGACGATGGCGATCCTCCAAACCTCCGGCACAACCGGCCAGCCCAAACTGGTTCCGATCCGGCGAAGCCAGCATCTGGACGCCGCTACAGCCTCCTTCGTGAACCATCCAATGCAGACGGGCGACTACTGGCTTCTGACTCTCCCACTTCACCATGCGGGAGGGGTCAACGTCATTCTCCGTTCACTGCTCTACGGCTCGGCCATCTGGAAAACAGAGAAGGCCGACACAGACACCCTCTCGGAACAGATCCGCCATAACCGGAAAATCCGAACCGTCTCCCTGGTTCCCACGCAGCTGAAACGGCTGCTGGACCAGCCCGGTTTCCGGCCCCACTCCCGATTTCATGGAGTCCTGGTTGGCGGCGGCCCGATCTCTGCCTTCTTACTGCAAAAATGCCGACGGAAAGGAGTTCCTGCAATCGCTTCCTACGGTATGACAGAGACCTTCGGACAGATTGCTGTTCACGTTTCTGAAACCCCAGACGGACCGGTTCAACCCGAGAGAAAACAGGCCGGGCAACCGACTTCCGACCGTGAGGTCGCCAGCGAAAGACACGATGCGAATCAAACCGCGAAGGAGCTCCCACACCAGGAAGCTGTCACCTACCGAATCTTCCAGCCCAACCGGGTTCAGGCCCGAACAGAGAGCGACGAGCCCTTCCCAGCCGGAGAAGAGGGCTTGCTCTGGCTCAAAGGCCCACAGCTCTTCTCCGGTTACCTGGCCCGGAGTCCCGAATCAGACAACCCCTTTGATACGGACGGATGGTTCAACACCGGAGACTATGGGCAGATAGTCCGTGACGGAATATTTACAGTCGGGATGCGCCGGACCGATCGGATTGTCTCTGGCGGGGAGAACCTCGTGCCGGCCGAAATTGAAGAGGTGCTGATACAGATTCCGGGTATCCTGGAGGCAGGGGTCACCGGTATTCCCGACCCGGAGTGGGGAGAGGCCGCGATCGCTATTGTTACAATGGAAAAGGGGACAAAACTGGATGAGGAGGCACTCCGGATGAGACTCCGGACAATACTGCCTTCCTACAAGATCCCCAAACAGATTGTACAGGCCAAAGATCTTCCGAAAACAGACATCGGGAAGCTGGTTCGCCGGGAGCTGCCCGGGCTCTTTTACAAGCTGGTTCGGTCGAACAGATAAAAAACCTGTTGCGATTCGATCTGGAGAACGTTGGCTGCCTGCCCGATTTTTCACTGGCGCTGTACTTGCGTTTCCACATCGGCCCGGATGATCGTCTCATTGCCGGACAAACTACCCTCCGATCAGCTTCCGTTCGGATCGGGATAGATCGACTTTTTAGCCGCGAGAAGGGTATTTTTCATCAGCATTGCCACCGTCATGGGGCCAACGCCACCAGGAACCGGCGTGATCCAGCTTGCCTTCTCCTGTACACTCTCGAAGTGACAGTCTCCCACCAGACGGTACCCCTTCTCACTCGTCTCGTCGGCAACGCGATTGATCCCGACGTCGATCACAACCACCCCTTCCTTGACCATCTCGCCCCGGATCAGATTGGGCTGCCCTGCGGCCACAATCAGAACGTCTGCGCTAATTGTATGCTGCGTCAGATCCCGAGTAAACTTGTGGCAAATCGTGGTCGTCGCTTTCCCGGAGCTGTTCTCTCTGGAGAGCATGATCGCCATGGGGGAACCGACAATGTTGCTGGCCCCGACGACCACGGCATGCTTGCTTTTGACCTGAATACTGTAGTACCGAAAGAGCTCGAAGATTCCCGCTGGTGTACAGGAACGGAACGTGGGCTGATCCACGGCAAGCCGCCCCACATTCATCGGATGGAACCCGTCCACATCTTTCCGATAGTCGATCGATTCGATCACATCATGAGAAGAGAGATGGGACGGAAGGGGCAGCTGCACCAGAATTCCGTCCACATCCGGATTCTCATTACAGGAATGAATCAACCGTTTCAGCTCTTTGGCCGAAACCGTATCGGGCAAGCGGTTGGTATCCGTTTCGATCCCCACATCTTCACAGGCACGCGTTTTGGCCCCGATGTAGGTGGTGGAGCCGGGGTCTGAACCGATCTGTATAACCTGAAGAAACGGCGGCCGGTTCCCGGCCTCAACCCATTTATTCACATCGTCCCGAACCTGGCTTCGTATCTCCCGGGATACTTCACGGCCATCAATCAGTTTTGCACTCATGATTTCACTTTTCGATGTTATACTTCTTCATTTTGTTATAGACGTGGCTCCGCTGAATATCGATCGCTTCCGCCGTCTGACTCACGTTCCAGCCATTCTCTTCGAGTTTTCTCAACAGAAAGAGACGTTCGGCCTCCTCCTTGAAGTCCTGAAAGGTACGGCTTCGTTCGATTAATTCATCCAGTTCCTGCTCGGTTTTCCGCTGGCGCTGTACATACGTTTCTACATCGGCGCGGGTGATCGTCTCACTTCCGGAGAGAAGAACCAGCCTCTCCACAACGTTCTGCAGCTCCCGGACATTTCCCGGCCAGATCATCTGCTCCAGCGCTTCCATCGCACCCTCATCGAATGACCGGCCGGCATAGAGAATCTCGTCACTGGCCAACTGTTCCAGAAAGTGCCCGGCCAGCGGGGGAATATCTTCCCGCCGTTCCCGCAATGGTGGTACATGGATCGGAATGACGTTCAGGCGATGGAAAAGGTCTTCCCGGAACCGTCCTCCGGCAATCTCCTCCTGCAGATCCTTGTTGGTCGCAGCCACCACCCGGACGTCCACAGAGATCTCCTCGCTGCCTCCGACCCGTACCAGCCGGCTCTCCTGCAGTACCCGAAGTACCTTTGCCTGGGCTTCCGGGCTCATATCCCCGATTTCGTCCAGAAAAAGCGTCCCTCCCTCCGCCTGTTCAAACTTTCCGATACGTTGTCTGTCGGCGCCGGTGAAGGCCCCTTTTTCGTGGCCAAAGAGTTCACTTTCCAGCAATTCGGCTGGAATCGCTGCGCAATTTACCGCCACAAACGGCCCGTCACTCCGGCGGCTTCTCTCATGGATCATCAACGCCACCATCTCCTTGCCCGTACCGTTCTCCCCTGTAATCAGGACACGGCTCGGGCTGGGGGCTACCTTGCGGACGACCTCTCTGACCTGCTCCATCGCACGGCTCTTCCCGACCAGTTTCGACTCTCCATAGAGCCGGCTGCGCATCTGCCGGTTCTCCTGCTGGAGCTGGCGCCTCCGCAGAGCGTTTCGAATCGAAACCAGCAGTCGGTTGAGATCCGGCGGTTTCTCCAGGAAATCCCAGGCTCCCCGACGGGTTGCTTCCACGGCAATCTCGATAGAACCGTGGCCGGAAATCAAAATAACAGGGACATCCAGCTCCCGATCCTGCATTTCTGTAAGCACTTCCAGTCCGTCCATGCCCTGCATCTTGATATCGAGCAGCATCAGGTCTACCGACTCCTTCTCCAGCAGAGCCAACGCCTCTTCTCCGCCTGAAGCCTCCAGAATTCCATACCCTTCGAATTCCAGGATCTCCCGGAGCGTATTCCGGATACTCTGTTCATCGTCGGTGATCAGTAAGGTTTCTTTTCCTGAAGTCATTGGTTTCCTGTTTCCGGTCCCGTTAGACCCCTGCTGCCGGACGAAATGGGTCCGGATGGAACTCTCACCCGAAGAAGTATTCCGACAGACGAGGATTCCCTGAAGGGTTCGATCAATATACTGCGTAAAGATATTCCAGAATTCGCTCGTGCAGACGATCCATCGCCGAGGTCCGCATGGTGTAGTTGTTGGTAAATATGGTCACCACAATCTCCCGGCCGGTTCGGGCCTGCAGATAGCCGGCAAGGCTTCTCACTCCGGACAGATATCCGGTCTTGCCGTAAAAGTGCCCCCGGATGGGACTTCCACCAAACCGGTGTTCCAGTGTACCGCTGCGCCCCGCTTCGGCCAGACTGGCGAGGTAGATTTCAAATTTATCACTACGGGCCATCTCCACAAGAACACGGTTCACATCCGAGGCTCGTATCAGATTGGCCGGAGCCATACCCGATGCATCCCGCATGTACACGCGGGAGGTATCCACTCCCACTGTCTGAAGATACCCCTCAATGGCCTTCAGCCCGTTTTCCGTGGTTCCAGGAGTCCCATATGCCTCAACCGCAAGTTCCTTCGCCAGCATCTCCGCATAAAAATTATCGCTCTCGGTATTTACCTGACGGATCATCTCCGAGACCGGAACCGATTCGTGCCGATCTATAAACCGGCAGGGACTCTCCCTGTAAGATACTTCCGGAGGGTTCACCTTCAGTTCTCCCTCCACTGTAATCCCTCTCTGATCCAGATAGCGGAGAAACGTATCGACAAAATAGAGAGAAGGGTTATGTATTGAGAGCGGCTCCTCCTCCACATAGCCCTGTGGAAGGGTACTTCTCAACAGTATGGTATTGGTACCGGGAAGTCTTCGGTAGGACTCGTCATAGGCCGTTTCGGGCCCGGTAATCAACTGCTCATTGATAAAATCAATATAGTCCGTATTGAACGGAAACCAGCGAATTTCCGGACGAGATCCCGGCGGCCCGTCAGCAAACACATCCAGATTCACCACGTTCTTGTTAAAGGAGAGTGCGCTGAGCTCCACGGCGTAGTAGAAGGAGAGGTCGTCCCACTCCCATCCTCTCGGCCATGGCTGGTCATCGAACCGGCTGTCGTCGGCAATCAAATCCCCTTCGATTCGTTCGATCCCCTCGTCGGCCAGGGCCGCTGCCCACTTTTCGAACAGAAACAGCGGATCGGAATAGAAATCGTCATTGATGGAAGGATCCCCCCCGCCCCGAACAATCAGATCCCCCCTCCAGACGGTATCTTCCTGTCCTCCGACCCCGCAAAGCGTTGTCTCGAACGTATAGTCAGAACCCAGTTCCTGGAGGTAGGCTGCCGTTACCAGCAGTTTCTGAATCGAAGCGGGACGCACCAGCCGGTCCGGTTCTACAGCCTCCAGAATACCACCATCGCGATCCATTACAACAACAGACCAGAAGGAATCGGAGGCCCCGCCCTCCTGAATAATCTGCCGGATTCCCTTTTGCCTGGCATCTGCCCCATCCGGGGCCGTCAGCAACGGCAGCAGCAGAATAAAAACGAAAGACAGGTATCTCATACGAGGTCAGGAGTCAAAGTAGTGGCGCTCCTCCTCCCGGAAGTGTTCCAAAATTTCACCGGGACTTTCACATTGAAGCAGGCGCTCCCGAAAAGAGTTGCTGTTCATCAGGCGGGAAATTCGGCTCAAAAATTTGATATGAATACTGTTTTTGCTCTCCGGGCCCACCAGCAAAAACACGATTTCCACCGGATTCTGGTCGATGGAATCGTAGTCCACCGGTTTCTCAAGGATCGCGAAACAGGCGTGATTCTCTGTCACTCCATTCGCTTTACCGTGAGGGATGGCAAGCCCCTTTCCGACCCCTGTGGACATAATCTCTTCCCGCTCGAATACCGCCTCCCGTATCGATTCCAGCTGTTTGCCGTCCACCTGGCCGGACAACAGGTCCACCAACCGGTTCAACAGCTCTTTTTTGTCTCCGACCCGGAGGTTGTGAAGTATGGTCTCTTCAGATAGCAACGAATGGATTGTCATGAAATATCCTGTCTGTTGGCCCGGCTTTTTCATCGAAATCCCACTTTAGTGGAACCATCCCAATATAGGGACGCAGACAGCTATCATTCAAAAGGAAATTCCAAAACCCGAAACTCTCCTTTCGCCCATTTTTTGCTACCTTTCGGGCACTTTGCAACCGTGAATTTATAACCATGATCCGATCCATTCGCGCCCTGCTGGCCAAGGAGCTCTCCATGGAGCTGAGGACCCGTTACATCCTCAACACCGTACTGGCCTTTTCTGCCGCCTCCCTGCTGCTGATCCTGTTCACCCTCCGGGCAGACCAGCTGGACCCCACCCCGAGAAGCGGCCTGGTATGGATCATCATTCTGTTTGCCGCCATGGCCGGTATGGCCCGCTCTTTCGTCGCCGAAAGCGACCAGAAGACGTGGGACCTGTTGAGGCTCCACGGCCGGGCAAGCGACATCTACCTCGGGAAACTGCTCTACAATACCCTCTTTCTGCTATCACTGAACCTTTTCACATTCTTGCTCTATCTGTTTTTGATGAACAGCGCTGTGGCCGACGGATTCTACCTCTTTCTCGCTATCTTTTTTGGTGCCCTCGGCCTGGCCTCCGTAACCACACTGACCTCGGCCATGATCGCCCGGGCAGACCGCAGGGGAGCCATTTTCTCTGTACTTTCCATTCCGCTTTTGGTTCCATTGTTGCTTATCTTGACCCGAGTAACGAGAGTCGCCCTTGTGGGCGGTGCCGATGGCGAAACCCTCAGTGACACCATGGCCCTGATCGGTTATGCCGGAGTCACGGTAACCACCGGCCTGCTCTTGTTCGATTATATCTGGGAAGAATAGATAATCCTCATGACTTCCGACCCTTCCGCTTCCGTTTCGTCTATCCGCTTTGGCAACAGACGCCTGGTCGGCCAATCCCGGGCACGGGAACAGATTGTCCAGGCGGTCGATTCGGGCCGCCTCTCTCATGCCTGGCTTCTCTCCGGGCCGGAAGGAAGTGGAAAAACCGCCTTCGCCCTCGCATTCGCCGAATTGCTGAACGGAATTGAAAATCTGAGTGAACTGGGAGATGCCCGGAATAGCCGGAAATCCAGCTGGCGAAACCATCCGGACATTCATCTGTTTCTACCGATTCCATCCTCTCTTGCAATAAATGAACACGCCAGAGCGCGGGAGATGAAAGAGCGGCTCAATTTGCTGGAGGAAGATCCATACGAGATTGTCAACTTCGCGCAGCGGCCCTCACTCGACGACGGGGATTTTTCCAAAAACCTGCAGGCGTTCTATCCGATTAAATACTTTAGTGACCATATCCGAAAAACCAGTTTTCACAAACCCAACGAGGGGGACTATACGGTTGTGATACTGATCGGTGTCGAAACCATGGGCAATGAAGCGGCCAACGCCTTTTTGAAATTACTGGAGGAGCCCCCTCCCAACCTGGTATTTCTGTTAACGACTACCGGCCGGGAGAAACTGCTCCCGACTCTGCTCTCCCGCTGCCAGCAGATCCGGTTCAACCCGTTATCGGACCAGGAGATCACCGATGCGCTGATCCGATACGATGGGCGGGACCCTGCACAGGCAGAATGGCTTGCGAGAGTGGCGTCCGGAAACTACACCATGGCACGCAATTTTGACCCGGAAGCGCTCGAACAGGGACGCCGGGAGCTGATTTCGTTTCTCCGGCGGGCCTACATCCAGGACGCATCCAACCTGATTCCAGTCATTCGGCAGTGGCACAACAAGCTGAATACCGAAAACCAGATTGGCCTCTGTAACACTCTGGAACTCCTGTTAAGGGATCTGATGATCTACCGGCAGACCGAGGACCCTTCCCTGATCACCAACATCGACCAACTGGAGGTGATCCGGAAGTTCTGCGAATCGCTGCAGGATGCCCGGCTGGACGATATGATCCGGTCGCTGGCAGAAGCCCGGCAGCTGATCGGCCGCAATGTTCAGTTCAAAATTGTGTTTACAACCCTCGCATTTCGTTTTTTCAACCTGATGCGGGGCATCGATCCCGTAATACCCGACTTTGAAGAGTGGAAACACCTTCCCGCACAAACCGATATACTCTGATCCCATGTCCGATCCACTTCGATTTATCAAAATGCAGGCGACCGGAAACGATTTTGTATTGATCGACAACCGCCACGGCCATATCCGGCCCGATGAACTGGCAGACACGGCTCGTCGCCTGAGCCACAGAAAATACGGTATCGGTTCCGACGGACTCATCCTTCTGGAAAAAGAACCGAAAGGCGACGGGATTATCATGCACTATAAAAACCCCGACGGCAGTGACGCCGGAATGTGCGGGAACGGCGCCCGCTGCTTTGTCCGGTTCGCCCGCATGCTCGGCTACCCCGACCCAACCCCCTTCCGGGTTCATGACAAATACTACATCGGCCAGAGCAACCGGGACAATGTATCCATAAAATTCCCACTCGAAACAACCGTAAAGCCTCTCACCGTTGACGGCGAGGACCTGCTACAGGTCTACACCAACACCGAGCACGTCGTCTGCGAAGCCGGTACTCCGGAGCTTCGGGACGAAGCCGCACTGATCCAGCGCGGCCGGGCTCTTCGCCTGCATCGGGACTTTGCCCCGAAAGGGACCAATGTCAACTTTATGAAGGGACAGAGCCCGGACCGGGTGGAACTGCAGACCTACGAACGCGGAGTGGAAAACCTGACGCTGGCCTGCGGAACGGGAGCCATTGCCACCGCCCTCGCCTGGCACAACCGGAGAAACGGCCCAGGCGGCAGTCAGCAGACCACAGTAAGCACAAAAGGTGGTGACCTCTCCGTTACGTTCGACTACGACAGCAAAACCGGAAAGTATCGTAATATCCGGCTGGAAGGACCCGCCGAGCGTGTATTTGACGGAACGTTTTACCTCTGAGGAGAGTACTCAATTGAAACGACTGATTACATTTGCATCCATTTTTCTGGGAACGGCCCTGCTGATCTTTCTGCTGGTTTTCGGGTTGAACCGGGAGGCGATGAAGCTTGTATTCGACAACCGGGATGCCATCTCCGAGGGGAGTGAGTGGGTAGAAAAAACTTACTCCATGTCCGGCCTGGCCGATTATATTTCCGAGCATCCGGATCTGGTCTCTGTTTACAGCATTGAACCGGGTAACCCGGAGGCAACCATCGCCTGGGCCGAAGCGACTCCCCGTCCGATGGGTATGCTCTCCTCGTATCTCCTTCTGACAGCCTACGCCTCGGTAATGGAGAATGGAGACATCGATCCCGGTGAAGAGATCTCTCTGGACGATGTGCGGAGGTTTCAACTGCCCCGAATCGGCGACCGGAAACTCGAACAGGCTGTCCGGCTGGCAAAAGCGCAACCAGGCAGCCGGGATGGCGGTACGATCATCCAAATCGACGAAGGCCTCTCCCTATTGGCCAAAACAAAAAGCCCTGCTCTCTTCGACTACCTCCTCTCACGGCTGGGACACGCTCCCCTGGTCCGTCTCTACGAGCAACTCGGCTTGCAGGAAACCGACCTGCCACTGCCCCATTCCGGAATCCTCCTCACACTTGCACCCTCTATCCAGGGAATAGACGCCGCGACGATCCTCAGCTACTGGCAGGAAGCGGGGCAACGGTCATTCGAAATTGAAGCAACAGCCAACAGCCTGGCATTTGCGGAGGGAGACAACCGGGAAAGCTGGATTCGCATACTGGAAGAAAATCGACTGGGACTCGATTTTCAGCAGCAAAAAGAGATTCTCTCCCTGTTTCCGAAAACGACTGCCAGAGAGATCGTTCGCCTGCTCGATCAGATGCTTCGCGGCGAACTGGTCTCTCCCGAGGTGAGCGAACGGGTTCGGGAGTGGCTCTCCTATCCTGTCAATGAGAGCCGGCTCGGGCAGCATTTTTCCAGCTATGGCGCACTCTACGACAGCCGCCTGGGCCTTCTGAACGGCATGGACTTCGGAACCAACCTCAACGGAGACAAACGAATTCAGGCTCTCTTTTTTGACCGGATTCACCTGGCCGTCTGGTTCCATATGTCCAGCAACCTCATGCATCAGGAGTTTCTGCAGCGGATCATCCGGGACAAATCCCTGTACCAAACATTAAAACAGGCCACAACCGATACGACCTCATGAACAAATTTCACCTGATCTATCTTGCCTGGCTGCTGCCACTCTATTTTCTGGCCATGCACACCTATCAGTGGATCACGCTGAATGGAGCGGAAAGAACATATGAAGAGGGGGAGAGTTACGTTGCGGATGTAATCGACTTTGATGTGAAACAGATTGCTGCTCAAACCAGTGGATACATTGTCCTGGCCTTTGATACAAACGAGGGAGAAGAGATCGAACAGCGACTCTCCCTGTCCGTTCAGATGGCACAGGTCATCAGCGATTCCGAGCGCATTCCCATCCGATACCTCTCCGATTCGCCTCAGGATATCGTCATCATGAGCACCTATTCGTTGCAGCGAAATGTGATCCGGGTCAACCTCGCTGTCACAATGATTGGCCTGATTACCGGCATCATTATCGCTTTTTATGCCTCACGGTACGCCAGACGTCGAATTCGTGATGGTGAACCGACCCTTAGAATAGAACGGACCGACCGGGAGTAACGACATGAGTACCCTCTATTTGATCCCGACACCGCTCGGCAAACAGAAAGAGAATGTCTCCCTTCCTGAGCATACACTGGAGGTCGTCCGCGAGCTGCGACAGTTTATTGTCGAAAACATACGAACCAGCCAGAGCTTTCTCCAATGGATCGGCCATCCGCTCAAGCCGTTCGAGCCGGAATTCAGAGTCCTGAACCGAAAGACTCCCGACCACGAGATTTATAGTTTCCTCAAACTGCTTCAGAACGGTGATACCGGCCTGATGTCCGAAGCAGGAGCTCCGGCTGTTGCCGATCCAGGGGCCCAACTGGTACGAATGGCACATGATACCGGCCATCAGGTTGTCCCGCTCACCGGGCCCTCTTCGATCGTACTGGCCCTGATGGCCTCCGGGCTGAATGGCCAGCAATTTACCTTTCACGGTTATCTCCCTGTAGACACAGGCCACCGCAAAAACGCCCTTCGAAGCCTGGAACAACAGGCAGTCAGGAACCACTCCACAGAGATCTTTATGGAAGCCCCTTTCCGGAACAACTCCATGCTGGAGAGCATTCTGGAGGCCTGCCAGCCCGAAACCCGCCTCTGTGTCGCCTGCAACCTCACCATGCCGGACGAATGGATTCGCACACGAACAGTAGCCCGATGGCGTGAAACCTCTCTTCCGGACCTGAACGGCCGGCCCGCGCTCTTCCTTCTGCACAATGAGTCCGGATTGTGATGATTGCAAGTAAATTAGCTAAAATTTACTCCTGTAAAAGAGGGCCTGAAAGAAGATCGTGCAGCCAAACTGAAACAGAATAAACTGGAGTAGCTTCATGAGTGTGAATCTCTTTGCAAGGAATCGATACCGTCAGAATGTATCACAACTGTCATATTGAATTCGAACGGAAAAACCCGTTAATTACCAATGATAATCTCCATTTGCATCGACGATCCGAAATTCAGAAGAGACTCATGACAGGACTGAAAAGATCCTTCGCACTTCATGCGGTCTTGTTTTCCGCCCTGTGGCTTCTCTGTCCACTATTTTCCACTCCGCTGCTTGCCCAAAGTGAATGGAGCCGTATTTCTGCCGTAGAACGAAGTGACGGGCTGGGCATTGTGATACGAAACCACCTGTCCGAAGCTGTTGACTCGTTTCAGATCAGACAACCGGACCCTCATCTTATCCAGGTAGAACTCTGGGCAGAAGAGATGGATACCACCGGCATGCAAACGCCCGACCCGGGAGAAACCCTCAAAGAGATTCAGTTGTACGATACCGGAAGAGGATTTGGAATCGACATTCACCTGCAGAAATCACAATCTTACCGGGCCAACGGCTATCTGGATCGCAATGGACGGGACATGCTCATTGCGCTGACCAACAGTAAACCGGAAATCGTAGCCGAGCATGCCGAACAGGTCGACCGCATTGATTGGGACCTTTTGACTGGTGGTTCAGAGGAGGTAGTCGACGACTATTATCTGCGGATGCGGGAAAACAGCAAATTCGATACCGTTGTCATCGATGCCGGCCACGGGGGGAAAGATCCCGGAACCATCGGCCATGGAGGGATTCATGAAAAAGACATCACCCTGGCTGTTGCCCAAAAGCTGGGTGGCTATATCAAAGAGAACCTTCCGGATGTGGATGTCATCTTCACGCGCGACGACGACCGCTTTCTGGAACTCCAGGAACGGGGAAGTATCGCCAACCGGGCCCGCGGAGACCTTTTTGTCTCTATCCACGCCAACGCATTTCCACGAAACCCGAATGTGCGGGGGACTGAAGTCTATTTCCTGGGTCTGGCCCGCTCCGAATCTGCCCTGAACGTCATGAAGCGAGAGAACAGTGTTCTTCGCCTGGAGAACGGAAACGGTGTGGACGAACTGACCGAAGAGGATCTGATTATCTACGAACTGGCCAATGCGGGGAACCTCACCATCAGCGAACGGATCGCCGAAAAGATGGAGTACCAGTTTCGTAAACGAGCTCAACGACGCTCCCGCGGTGTGAAACAGGCTCAGTTTGTCGTCCTTTATCACGCCTCCATGCCCGCTCTTCTCATTGAACTGGGATTCATTACCAATCCGGCGGAAGCCCGCTACTTGACCAGTGACTACGGCCAATCCATCGTTGCTTCTGCACTCTTCCGGGCAATCCGGGACTACAAAGAGGAGTTCGAACGAAGCCGAAACATCACGCGAACATCAGAATAGTACTGCACCGGTTTGCAATCTGTAAAAAACCACTGGCACTGCTACAGCCCCTGATTCGCCGTTTACACGAAGGGCCTCGGGTCAGTTACCATCCAAACTCCTGCATGGCCGCTTCCATCCCCTCGAATACCAGAAACGGACGAACTCTCGGCGACGGTTGAAGTGACAGTTTGGAAGCAATCCACTCTGCATCTCCACCGGTAAGATAGATCTGAAACTCGCCATAGGCCTGCCGATACCGATGCAAAAAACCGGAAAGAGCTTCAAGATATGCGCCCAGTGTCCCCCAGCGCACACACTCCGACGTATTTCGACCCGGCCAGTGATCCGGCAGACTATCTCCCTCGGCCTTCAGTGCCGGTATCCGGCCGGCAAGTGACGATGCGTAGAGTTTCAGGCCGGGCATAATCACCCCACCGTGAAACACACCTCCGGATCCCATATAATCGATCGTACAAGCGGTTCCGGCATCCACAACTACCACGGATCCGGGTGTCATTTGAGAAGCGCCCAGACAGGCAAAATAGCGATCCAACCCCAGTGTATGAGGCGATTCGTAATGCAGTGTTTCCGGAAGGATATCCCGGTTTCGAATTCGGCGAAGCCGGCTTTCGTCAGACCGATTGTCCAGCAACCGGGACAGCTCCGGGTTCACGCAACAGACCAGAAATCGCTCTTTCCTTTCGTCTATCCAGTCAAAAAACTGTTCATATGCACTATTCTCGAGCTCAATCAACTGCTCCCACTCCAGCCCCCGTTTGATCCCGGCCTTCATGTAGCTGTTTCCGATATCGACAAATATGGTTTCCATTGCCTTCTGTTCGATCCTTCCGGGTTTCCGGGTTGACATTGCCTTCAACAGCAAACTAACTTATCCTTTTCTAACACAAAACAGGGAAATTATGAATCTGACTGATCGGACAGCGATTGTCACCGGTACGAGCTCCGGGCTCGGCCGTGCCATCGCCACAGCACTCACGCAGAAAGGTACCCGGGTGTACGGGCTGGCACGCAGACAATCCAAACTGGAACAACTCCAACAGAAGCTCGGAGAGTTGTTCATCCCCGTACCGATGGATGTCACCGATCAACCGGCGGTTGCAAGCTGGATTGAAGAGACGTTTTCCGGACAGCCGCTTCCGGATATTCTGATCAATAATGCCGGCCTGGCCGAAATTGCCGAGGTCGATCAGCTGACCCCGGAACAGTGGCATCGGATGATCGACACCAATCTGAATGCCATCTTCTACCTGACCCGATCGGTGGTCCCCCTCATGAAACAGAATCAGGAGATCTGTCATATTCTGAACATCTCTTCCATTGCCGGCCTGCTTGGCAATCCGGAACTGTCCGGGTACAACGCGAGTAAATTTGCCGTCCGGGGTTTTAGTGAAGCCCTTTTCAAGGAGTTACGGTATGAGGGAATAAAGGTCAGTTGCCTGTTTCCCGGATCCATTGCCACCGACTTCTTTGACCTGTCTGGCATGGGAACCGCACATCCGAACATGATGATGCCGGAAGATGTCGCCTCAACTGTTCTCCACCTGCTGGAAACACCGGACAACCTGCTGATTAACGAAGTGACCATGCGGCCCCTGAACCCGAAACCACCCGAAGATGCGTAGTGTACTCCTGGCCACAATGGCTGTGCTTTTTCTTCTCTCCTGTGAGAGCCCGCCGGACCCCCCGGAAGACCTGATTGAGGAAGAGGCCTACACGAACCTGATCGCAGAGCTGACGTTAGCCCGAAGCCTGATTAACACCAGAAGTGCTCTTCATGTGGAAGACAGCCTGCGACAGGTACTTTTTGAACACTACGGAACCAACAGAAATCAGTTCGATCGAAGCCACGCTTGGTACCAACGACAACCCGAACGGCAGATGGCCCGGCTGGATTCGATTAATGCCATCTTCCGGGAACAACGAGTCCGAATCAACGAAGGGTTGACGAAATGGGAAGAGGACCAACGTAATCTGCGACAGGAGCGTGAAGAGGGCTCTGCAGAAGCCGATTCTGCCCGAAGCACTGGTCAACAGCCGGAAGTACCTGCTGACGAACCCTGACACTCGCCGATTCAGTCAGGACTTCAAGCGCCAGGCAGCCGACGCCGATTGGCTCTTCTCGATTCGTCCTTCCGCGGCAAGACGCTCCAGTACTCTCTGAAGAAACAGACTCTCCCATCCCGTCGCAGTCAGCAGTTGAGAAAACGTAGCAGGTTCGGCGAGCAGTGTCTGAACCCGTTGCAGATCGTCTCTCGTAACCCGCCTTGAGCCGGACTTTTCCCGATCCAGACAGCGATCACAATGGCCACAGTGGCCGGCATTCGTCTCCCCGAAGTAGATCCGGAGAAACCGCTCCCGACACTCCTCCGTTTCGGCATATCGAGCCATCAGCTGCAACTTCTCAAACAGCCTGTTCCGATACCCTTCAACCTGTTTTCTGGATACCGGGACCTCGTCCCTGCGGACTTCCGGCAACCGAACAAGCGGGTGTCGGTCGGTTCGCTGCCAGGCCAGCAGCCGGTCATCGGCCGAAAAAACCTCCATCGCCCGAAACAGAGATTCCGAGTCGACAGAGAGACGCCTCTCTATCATGGAAAGGCGCCTGAAAACCATCCGCTCCAGTGAGTTCAGGCCAAAAAGCCGAAACAACTGATCCAGAAACTCTCCTTTTTGCGGTTTTGCTCTTCGGATAATTTCGTCCAGGGTCTCCCTCCCGACAAGAAACTGCAGGCCCAGACGCTCTTCGGAAGGATTCATCAGCTCCAGTACCTGCTGCCGCTCCAGCTGGTTCAGGCCCGAACGAATCCGGGCCGGCGTCTGGCCGGAACGGCGTGCCACCCCATCGATCGAAATCGCCTCCCAATACTCCTGCTCACTGCCCACAGCCAGATTCATTTCGTCGCATACTGCATCATAGAGTTCGGCCAGCTGATCATACCCCGGATAGGCATACTCCAGCCGGGACTTTGCTCTCTCCAGGTCTCCCTCCCGGTAGAGAAGCAGCGGCCACGCCTCCTCACCATCCCGGCCCGCGCGGCCGGCCTCCTGATAATAGGCTTCCAGCGTCCAGGGAATGTCGTGATGAATCACAAACCGGCAGTCCGCCTTGTCGATACCCATACCAAATGCATTGGTCGCCACGACTACAGGAGTCTCTCCACTCATCCAGCGACTCTGCACCTGTTTTCGCTCCCGATTCGGCACACCTGCATGATACGCCTCGGCAGTAATTCCAATCGCTTCAATACGGCCGACAAGATCTTCACAGTCACGGCGGGTAGCCGCATAGACAATCCCGCTTCCGTACGAAACTCCCCGGGAGACCGCCTGCAACAGCTTCCGGCTCTTTTGGGGAGACCGGTTGACCCACCACTGCAAATTGGACCGCTCAAACCGCCCCAGAATCATCGCCGGGTCTTCGAACCGGAGCGATTGAAGAATATCCTTCCGGACTTCGGGTGTAGCCGTTGCAGTGAGAGCAATCCACCGGACAGACTGCTCCAGCTGGTCGATCTCCTGTCGTATTTCACGATACCCCGGCCGAAAATCGTGACCCCACTCCGAAATACAGTGAGCCTCGTCCACCGCCACCAGGGCGATATCCAGATTCGGGGCCAACTGCTGCCAGAGAGGTGAGGAGAGTCGTTCCGGAGAGAGATAGAGAAGCTTGTACATGCCGTTCCGGGCATTGATCAACCGCTGTTCGACCTCTTGCATCGAAATGGTACTGTTGACCCACGTGGCCGGGATACCCAGCTCATTGACCTGGGTTACCTGATCTTCCATCAGTGAGACGAGGGGGGAAATCACAAGAGTAAGCCCCTCCAGAAGCAGGGAAGGGAGCTGATAGCAGAGAGACTTGCCCCCGCCTGTTGGAAAGAGAACCATGGTATCCCGGCCCTGCAGCACCGAAGAAATCGCCGCCTGCTGGCCCTCCAGAAACGACGTATACCCCCAGTACCGCTGTAACACTTCCCTGCTTTTTGTCAGATCTGGATCGGGGTTCTGCATAGTGTCAAAAGAGGGTACTCCATCCGGGCCGGCCGGTACGGAAGACAGGGTTCACGGATCATACGCCGTTTGATCGTACAGCCTTTTTATCACAAAGCGAACCGTACTGACTCAATCAAACAACGCTTTTACATAGTCACGGCGCATCTCGGCAATCGCCGCGATACTGATCCCCACCGGGCAGACTGCCTCACACTCTGCGAAGTTGGAGCAGTCTCCAAATCCCTCTTTTTCCATCTGTTCGACCATGGCAAGAACCCGGGTCTTTCGCTCCGGTTCCCCCTGGGGAAACTTGTTCAGGTGGGCGATCTTCGCACCGGTGAAGAGAGAGGCCGACGAATTGGGACAGGCCGCCACACAAGCACCACAACCGATACACGTTGCAAAATCAAATGCCGTATTCGACTTCTTTTGTTCGACCGGAATCGAGTTGGCCTCCGGGGCCGAACCGGTTCGAACCGAAACATATCCACCCGCTTCGATAATCCGGTCGAAGGCGGAACGGTCGACCACCAGATCCCGGATCACCGGGAACGCGGCGGCACGAGCCGGCTCCAGAACCACCGTATCTCCATCGCTGTAACTTCGCATGTGAAGCTGGCAGACCGGAGTCAATCGTTTGGGACCGTGCGCACAGCCGTTGATCACCATGTTACAGGATCCGCAAATCCCTTCACGACAGTCGTAATCGAACTCCACCGGGTCTTTGCCCTCGTGAATCAACTGTTCGTTCAACACATCCAGCATCTCCAGAAATGACATGTGTTCGTTGACACTGTCGAGCGTATAGGTTTCGAACCGGCCCTTCGCTTTCGGATTTTCCTGCCGCCAGATTTTCAGATGAATCGTCATGTTGCTGCTGCTCATAATCGGTATGGATTGGTCAATGTTGAAACGGCCCGTCACGATACGGGACAGATATCATTTATAGCTACGTTGTTTCAGTTCGACGAATTCGAACTCCAGATTCTCCTTGTGCATGGTGGTATTCAGTTTCCCGTTCACGCCCTGATACTCCCAGGCAGCGACATAGGAAAACTTCTCGTCGTTTCGGAGAGCCTCTCCTTCCTCGGTCTGGTGTTCGTCCCGGAGGTGACACCCGCACGACTCGTCCCGCTCCAGCGCGTCGATCGCCATTAACTCGGCCAGTTCGAAGAAATCTGCCACGCGAAGTGCAAACTCGAGGTTCTTGTTGTAGTAGTTTGCACCACCCGGAACCTTCACATTCTGCCAGAACTCTTCCCGCAGAGCGCGAATCTCTTCAATCGCCTGCTTGAGTCCTTCTGCATTCCGGGAAATCCCGACCTTGTCCCACATAATCTGCCCAAGCTCGCGATGAAACTCGATCACGGTCTTGTCACCGTTGACTGCGAGAATCTTCTCGATTTGGGACTGCGCAGCCGAGGACGCCTCATCAAACACATTGTCGGAGGGATCCAGATCCGGCAGGTCGGTATCGGCCAGGTAGTTTCCGATGGTAAACGGAACCACAAAATATCCGTCTGCCAAACCCTGCATCAATGCACTGGCCCCCAGACGATTGGCTCCGTGATCGGAGAAGTTGGCTTCTCCCGCGACAAACAGGCCGGGAATATTGCTCATCAGATTGTAATCGACCCAGAGGCCACCCATGGTGTAGTGAACTGCGGGGAAGATCTTCATCGGAACCTCATACGGGTTCTCGCCGGTAATATTTTCATACATGTCAAAGAGATTGCCGTAGCGCGCCTCAATCGCTTCGCGCCCGTCCCGCTTGATCGCATCCCTGAAATCGAGATAGACTGCCTTGCCGGTCCGGCCCACACCCAGGCCTTCGTCCGTCACAATCTTGGCGTTCCGGGAAGCAACATCACGCGGTACCAGATTCCCGAAACTTGGATACTTCTCTTCCAGATAGTAGAAGCGCTCCTCGTCAGGAATCTCGTTGGGTTTTCGGCTATCCCCCTTCTTACGGGGAACCCAGACCCGGGCGTCGTTCCGAAGACTCTCGCTCATCAGCGTCAGCTTGGACTGGTAGTCTCCTGAAACCGGAATACAGGTCGGGTGGATCTGCACATAACAGGGATTGGCAAACGCGGCTCCCTTCTTGTGGCATCGCCAGGCAGCCGTTACGTTGGAATTTTTGGCATTCGTCGACAGGTAGAAGACATTTCCATATCCCCCCGTACATAAAACCACCGCGTCTCCGGACCAGCGCTGGATCTCTCCACTCACCAGATTCCGGGTCACAATCCCTCTCGCTTTGCCATCCTTGATAACCAGATCCAGCATCTCCTGTCTGGGATGGTTTTCAATCTTTCCCGCGTGAACCATCTTCATCATCGCCTGGTAAGCTCCCAAAAGAAGCTGCTGCCCTGTCTGACCCCGTGCATAGAAAGTCCGGGAGACCTGAGCACCCCCGAACGAACGGTTAGCGAGCAGGCCGCCATACTCTCTGGCAAACGGCACACCCTGTGCCACCGCCTGATCGATAATATTGTTGGAGATCTGGGCCAACCGGTAAACATTGGCTTCACGTGACCGGTAATCGCCCCCCTTGATGGTATCATAAAAAAGACGATGGACGCTGTCTCCGTCATTGGGGTAGTTCTTTGCGGCGTTGATCCCTCCCTGGGCGGCAATACTGTGAGCCCGCCGGGCAGAATCCTGAATACAGAACGATTTGACATTGTAGCCCAGCTCGGCCAGTGTTGCCGCGGCCGAAGCTCCGGCCAGTCCGGTGCCGACCACCAGAACGGTGTGCTTCCTCTTGTTATTGGGAGCAACCAGCTTAATATCCTTGAGGTGACGGTCCCACTTCTCTTCAAGCGGTCCGGGAGGTGTATTCGAAACTAAGTTCATAATCGATGATTTTGATTACGGAAAAAAACAATTTGGTTGCACGATGGTCGGTTGCAGACAGCCGGGCCGGCAGCCATCACCCGGCATCCGGAGATGCCGGGTGATCTTGCAACGGGTCAGGTACAGTTAACGCCGCTGAGCAGATCTCCACATCCTCCTGTGAAATAGATATAGAGAGGGATAAACAGGAACCCGACGGCAAGCAGAATACCGATCACCACCCCGGTGATGTAGATTATGTTGGAGAGGCTCGGGCTTTTGAGAGTCAGGGAGGTGAACGCACTCCAGACACCGTGGCCCAAATGGGTACCCAGCAAAATCATCACAAATGCATAGCCAAATGCATAGATCGGTTTCTGAAAGGTTTCGATCACAAGTGACTTCAAATCGGAGGCTTCCTGGCCGTCAATGATCACCGTTTCCGTATCCCCCAGAGCAAACGTATTGACGTGAATAATCACAAAAACAAGCAGGACGATTCCTGTAAACGCCATACTGCGGGAGCTCATGCTCTGCTTACTGGGGCCTCCCTTGCTGCTGTACACATTATACCCTTCCGGCCGGCTCCTTCTTCGCTTCAACCAGATCGAAATCCCGATCCAGGCATGGATCGCAAATGTCAGCAGCAACCCGATACGGGCAATCCAGAGCAGCCAGCCCAGGTTATGCAATTTCATTGAGTAGGCGTTCATCGCATCGGCACTGCCAAAAATGGCAAGGTTGCCGGCAAGATGAAAAAAGAGAAAGAAGAGGAGAAAAAGGCCCGTGAGACCGGTCAGGATTTTGCGTCCAACCTGTGACGTAGCAGCTTCAGTTAGTGATGGCATGCTCAGTAAATATAGATTAGTTGAATAGTGATTCCGGACAGGTTGCAGCATCCAGCTGCGTCCACCCCCAAACGTTCCTTATATTGGCAGAAATTCGCCTCTTTTGCAGTAAAAGGCAAGGACGACCTCCCCCGGAAATCCCTATTCAGACTGGTTCTGCATTAGTCGGAAGATCTCTGGCTGGGCGAGAGCTGGATCGGAGGAAAACACTCATAACCGAACTGCATTTTTTTGTACCTTGACAGCGAATCGAATTTCCACACAGAATGCGAGTCCGGAAAGTATCCGGACATAGCCATTCCGGAACAGCCCGGGTTCGAATATTCCGACGGGCTCCGCGATTCCGAAACAGATGATGGCACGGTTATGAAGATCTATACAAAAAAAGGCGATGATGGTAATACCGCCCTTTTCGGCGGTGGCCGTGTTCCCAAACACGACCCGGTCATCGAGGCATGCGGAACGGTTGACGAAATCAACTCCCTGCTTGGAAACGCCCTTGCCGAATCCCCGACCCCCCCGGTCGGAGAAACCCTTCGACAGCTGCAGCACCAGCTCTTTATCCTCGGAGCCGATATCGCCACACCACCAGAGGCCAAAAACCGGATTGATCGGATCGGAGACCGGCACATACACCGGCTGGAGGAGATGATCGACCAGGCCAACCAGGAACTTCCCCCATTAAAACACTTTATCCTGCCTGGCGGCAACCCGTCCGCAGCCACGCTACACCTGGCCAGAAGCGTCTGCCGCCGTGCCGAACGGGCCGTTTCTGCCGCCAGAGAACAGGAGATTCTCTCCGCTGAAATCCTGATCTACCTGAACCGGCTCTCTGATCTGCTGTTTGTTTTGGCCCGCTACGAAAATCTGAACACCGGAACCGAAGAAACGCTCTGGAAACCGCAAGACAACCTCTGACAGAGCTTCCGGCATCCACAAACCCTGATTCACTCAAAAAAAACAATTGTTTATCTATGGCATTGATGGTCTCAGTCTCGGGCATCCGGGGCATTTTTGGAAGTCACCTTACACCGGAAAACCTGGTTACTTATGCAGCCGCGTTCGGCCACTGGGCCGATGGAGGCCCCGTGGTTGTGGGCCGCGACTCCCGGACAACCGGACAGATCTGTGAAGATCTGGTATGCGCCACCCTGCAAAGCTGCGGCTGTGACGTCATCCGGACGGGCATCGCCCCCACCCCGACCGTTGCCATGGCTGTGGAGCGCCACCAGGCAGCCGGCGGAGTGATTCTTACAGCCAGCCACAACCCGGCCGAATGGAATGCCCTGAAACTGTTGAACCAAAAGGGGGAGTTCCTGGATCAAAAGCAGGGAGAGCAGGTGCTCAAACGGGCAGAAGAGAAGGCCTTCACCTTCCGGCCCCATGACCGAATCGGTTCAACCCGAAAGGACCCGCAGGCGATCCAGGCCCACATCGACGCCATCCTGCAACTGCCGTACATCCACCCCGACGAAATTCGTAATGCGGGCTTTTCCGTTGCCGTGGATGCCGTCAACGGAGCAGGATCCATCGCCCTGCCGCAACTGTTCGACCAACTGGGCGTAAAGGTGCATCCGATTCACTGCACTCCCAACGGACACTTTCCGCACAACCCTGAACCGTTGCCGGAGCACCTGACAGAAATCTGTGAATACATTCAAAACAACCCGTGTGATCTGGGCCTGGCAACGGATCCGGATGCCGATCGCCTGGCCCTGATCGACGAAACCGGAACCCTTTTCGGAGAAGAGTACACCCAGGTATCGGCCTTCGATTTTCTACTCTCCAAAAAGAAGGGGCCTACTGCCACCAACCTCTCCTCTTCCCGGGCCGCAGAAGAGATCAGCCGGAAGTACGGAGTCACCTGCCACCGCTCACCAGTCGGAGAAATCAACGTGGTAAAAGTGATGCAGAAGGTGGGAGCCGTCATCGGAGGAGAGGGCAATGGCGGAGTGATCAACCCGGATCTGCACTACGGACGGGACGCCCTGGCAGGAGCCGCCATGATGTTACAGCTTCTGGCCGAACGCAAACTGACCGCCTCCGCCTACCGGGCTACGCTTCCCGACTACCAGATTGTAAAACAGAAAGTCGGGCTGAACCGGCTCGGTATGGAGGCCGACAGCGCCCTCGCCCTTTTGGCCAAACGGTTTGCCGGACAGAAGCCCGACACCTCGGACGGCGTCAAGATCGACTTCGACGAGGGATGGGTTCACATCCGGAAATCCAACACCGAACCGATCCTCCGCATCTATTCGGAAGCGGCAAGTGCCGAACAGGCCAACGCCCTGGCCGAACAGGTACTGCAGGAAGCGACGAATGATAACCAGACGGAAACACCATGATTGTATCGATGACAGGATTTGGACGGGGAACCGCAACCCGGGATGGATTTCAGGTAACCGTGGAGATCAAGACCGTCAACAGCCGCTATCTGGACATCTCCTCCAAGCTTCCAAACATGATCTCCGACAAGGAGCTGGAACTGAAGGAGATGGTACAAGAGGCTGTTCAGCGCGGAAAGGTCTCCCTGACGACCTATCTGGACCGAAGTGAAACCGGCAACCCGTCGGTGACCTTCAGCCCGAAACTGGCCAAAAGTTACGGCAGGATGCTTGAAGAGATCCGCGCAGCTGCCGGCATCACCGAGCCCGTTACACTCAAGGACCTGACTGCATTCAATGACATTTTTATACGAAGGCAGGAAGACGAAGAGACCGTGGAAGCTGCATGGAAGCTCACAAAATCGGCAGCCGAAGAGGCGCTCAAGACCCTGAACGCGATGAGAAAAAATGAAGGCGGCCAGCTAAAAAAAGAGCTTGCCAGCCAGATACATCAGATCGAGGGTCAGCTCTCCTCGATCATGGAGATGTCCAAAAATCGGGGGCCGGAAACCATGAAGCGATACCGGAACCGGATTGCTGAACTACTGGACGAAATTCCTGCCGACTCCGAACGGCTCGAGCAGGAGATTGCCATACTGGTCGACAAGATGGATATCCAGGAGGAAGTCATTCGGTTACAGTCCCACCTGAAGTTCTTCCTGGAGGCGCTCGAAAGTAACGAACCGGTCGGGCGCCGGCTCAACTTCCTTTGCCAGGAGATCAACCGGGAACTCAATACCATCGGATCCAAAGCCAACGAGACCGACATCTCCCACCTTGTGGTCCAGTCCAAAGAGCATCTTGAGCAGATTCGCGAACAGGTACAGAACATCCAGTAACTGAACACCCGACCCCGACTTTTTTCGGACAGAAACCCATAACCTCATGACAGTTCCCGACTACTCAAACCGGCTTCTAACATGACGGACAGAACCCGCCAAAATCCTGAATCCGGAAAACGAGGCCGAGTCGTCATTCTGGTAGCTCCAAGCGGCGCGGGCAAATCGACCATGGCCAAACGGCTCATGGCAGCCTTTGAAGATCTGCGCTTTTCGGTTTCGGCAACCACCCGTGAACCCCGGGATGGGGAACAAGATGGCGTGGACTACCATTTTTTGAGCCCCGAAGAGTTTCAGCGGCGAATTGACCGCGGAGCGTTTCTTGAGTGGGAAGAGTTCTACAACGGAAAACGGTACGGCACCCTCCGCTCCGCCGTCGAGGCAGAACTGGAGCAGGGACATTCCGTTCTCTTCGATGTGGAAATCTACGGAGCCTGGAATATCAAGCAGGCATACGGCGAGGAAGCACTCGCCATCTTTATTGAGCCCCCCTCACGGAAGGAACTCAGAAAAAGACTTGAAAAACGGGGTGCCGACTCCGACGAAATGATCGAGACCCGAATGAAACGGGTCGATGAGGAGCTCTCCTGGGCCGGCCGGTTCGACCTCACCGTTATCAACGACGATCTCGAAACCGCCTGGGCGGAAATTAGAAATGCGGTCGAAAACCACTTGATTTAAAAAAACAGGGCGGGATCGGTTTGAATACAAGCTGTAAATAGCGTAAATTTCTTTGCTATATAACCTTCAAGACACTGCATATATGCCAATTAAGACACTTGACGTAGAGAAACTGGGCGAAGAGAACAACAACAAGTACGAAATACTTGTTGTTATGGCCAAGCGGGCCCGTCAGATCGCCGCCCAGGAGAAGCTGGAACTGGACGAAAAACTCAAGTATTTTGAGGGATTCGAAGACGAAGACGAGTTCACTTTCAACGAAGAGCAGGAGCGAATCTCTCGCGCGTTTGAACAGCTCCCGCACACCACCCAACGCTCCGTAGAGGAGATGCTGGAAGACAAAATCTATTTCGACTACCCTAACAAAGAGGAGTAATGACGCTGTCCGGCAAATCTATTTTGCTGGGCGTCAGCGGTGGAATCGCTGCGTACAAATCGGTTCTTCTGCTCCGGGAACTTCAAAAAGCGGGAGCCGATGTACGCGTCACCATGACCCCGGCTGCTACCCGATTTGTCGGAGTAGAAACGTTTGCCACTCTCTCCCGCCACGAGGTGGGTATCCAGGTGTTTCAGAAGGGAACTTCCGGTGACTCCTGGGCAAGACACATCCACTGGGCCGAATGGGCCGATCTCTTTCTCATTGCCCCCTGTACGGCCAATACGCTGGCCAAGATTTCTCACGGCCTCTCTGATAATCTGTTGACTGCACTGGCTCTCGCAGCCCGCAACCCGCTTTTAATCTGCCCAACCATGGACGGAGACATGATCCGCCACCCGGCTGTCCGCCAGAACCTGGAGACTGCCCGGTCGCACGGACACCACATTCTGATGCCGGAGGCTGGATATCTGGCCAGCGGACTCGAGGGCGAAGGGAGGCTCCCGGAAACCGACATCATCCTGCAGAAAATCCAGTACCTGTTAGCTGAAAATCGCACGAACGACAACGGAAGGCCGTTAGCCGGTAAAACAGTTCTGGTCACTGCAGGCCCTACCAGAGAACCGATCGATGCTGTCCGCTTTATCTCTAACCCCAGCAGCGGCAAAATGGGCATTGCCATGGCAGAAGCCGCACAAGAGCTTGGAGCGGATGTTCTGTTACTTCACGGCCCGCTCACCACCTCGCTGCCGCCACACATACCCTCCGTCCGATTCGAAACCGCCGAAGAGCTGTTCCAACTGGTTAAAAACCATCGGGAACGGGACCTGGTCATTATGGCTGCCGCTGTTTCCGACTTCCGGCCCACGACGGCTCACCCCGGCAAGCAGAAAAAAGAGAGAGGATTGCGCAAACTGGAGCTAACACGAAACCCCGACATTCTGGAATGGGTCGGCCAGCAGAAGGAATCCGGACAGACGCTGATTGGTTTTGCCATGGAGACGGAGAGCCTGGAAGCCAACGCCCGGAAAAAGCTGGAGGCCAAAAACCTGGACTGGATCTGTGCAAACGACCTGACCGAACCGGATGCCGGATTTCAGAGCGACCGCAATCGGATCCTGTTAATCGGAAGAGGCGAAGAGGCCAGCCGTGAATTCACCGGGCCCAAACGGGCCATTGCCCAACAGATTCTCCGAACCATCTTCTCCAACGATAGGTGACCCTCCTGCCTGCGGCCGCAATCGCCGCCCGGCCTGTTCCTTTCCTGCAGCAACCCGAACACCCCTCCATACAGGAACGAGACCCCAGCACTAACAACCGGCTACACCAGCCAACGGTACGTCCGGTGGGTCTTGTGATGGACACATCCCAACGCCTCGAGACTCCGCTGCATCAACCAGTTCTTTTCACTCACCCATGCTCCTTCCAGGTACTCCAGTGTGGGGGCTGCCGCCCGGGTACTCTGAACCCCGCGGACAAAGGTAAGCGCTTCCATCCCCATCTTCCGAAACTTCGGTTTGGTACCAAATACCACGGTTCGAAGCCGGGTCGCCCGTTTTTTAAAGCGAAGCAGCTTGGGCAGATGCCACCAGCGCAGCCGGCCGTTTGTTTCGGCAGAGATCTCATTCAGGTCCGGTACACAGACGACAAATGATGCCG
>JBBDRX010000052.1:0-7237 GCA_040905245.1 Balneolaceae bacterium
AAGTATGGTGTTGTGGGCCGCCGGCTGGATAAAATAGGACCAGAAATACGGGTCACTGTAGTAGCTGGCCCGTCCCGGTTCAGTGACAAGCTCTTCTCCCGCTGCATAAAAACGAAAGTGGCCCTGCTCGAAGTGGGTATGATTAAAGAAAGGCCCGGAGCGATAGACAAATACGGCATCACTCTCGTCCCAACCAGTCCGGAAAACGACATTTCCTTTTTCAGGAAACACCATGCTGTTGGGAAGAACCTCTTCAGGGGGGGTGCCCTGTTCGTGAGCATCTTCCTCGTCCCAGAGAAGTGCCATCCAACCGGCACCTGGCCGTTGTGCGTAAAACCATTTGAGCAGTTCATTGTCACTTTCCCGGGCGAACCAGGACCAGTAGTCCAGGGCGCCGCGTCGGGGGTTGGAGTCGCCCATGGCAAGAGCATCCTGTGTACGGTCCAGCGAGATATAGAGCCAGAAAAGGTGTCCTTTGGTGTAGTTGAGTGTCTCGGCCAGCCCCCTCACTCCAAACTGATGGTCCAGTGCCGCCATGAAGCTTTGGGCATGGCTATAGGTAATATGCTGATATCCGATTCCCTCACCGTAACTCCCCTCGGAAAGCATGGTCTGTTTTGAAAGTTCGAACATTTTTTCTGCCAGTGGAGAAAACCATGGCTCTCCGTCCCTTTCCCAGCCATCAAGATGCAGCTCGTCATGGAACGCCATCAGGCCAACAAGCGTACCTCCTGCAGCCATACTGATCCAGTTGCTGGTGTTGTTGGGGATCCGGTTGTCGGAGGCATACTCATTCCAGATTGGAATAATACCGTTTTTCATTACACCCTGACGAACGGCAGCTCGTTGTTCGGAGGTGAGTTCATCATAAAGCAGATCGTAGGCAAGCCCGATGGACTTCACTGCGTGGCCGATTGGATAGTAGGCTGCTCGTCCCTGATGGGTGAACCAGGGATGGATCCACTGCTCCCAGCCGGCCATTCTGAGCATGGAGTCGATTGCGAATTGGCGGGCATCCGGATCCCGGTCAATATGCCAGACCAGTGCGTTGTCGAAAATCTCTTCTACCCGGGAGCGACCCATATGTTCAGACCATTTGCCAATGCTGTTAAACAGGTATTCGTTTGGCAGATCGGTAAAGTTGACCTGTTCAGGAAACGGATTCTCCCGGGACGCTTCCGCCCTTCGGGTAATGCGGTTCCAGATTGTCGAAAATCGTGTACTGCTGGCAATTTTGTCACGTATCTCCTGCCGACTCGAATCGGAAAAGAGTACACGGGGGCGATCAGCCTCAGCTGGTTCGGTATTCCAGAGGCGTACATCCGTACGGGCAATTTGCCCGTACTGGTCACGGCCTTCCAGACGAAGTGTTATCGGGCCGAGCGCCTCCTCCGGAAGAGTGAATCCCCCATCGTACTGCCATCGGTTTTCTCCTTCCCGGGTGAGGGTCAGAGGTTCGGCCAGCGGTTCATCGAACAGAGAAAGCAAGGTCGCCTCAACGTTTACAAGAGGAAGGTTGGCCCGGGTATCGATTTGAAGTTCATCTCCGGGATGAAAGTGCTGTTTTCCAAACTCAATTGGCCAGTGAGTCATTTGATGGGTTTCCGGAGTAGCGAGTTCAAACCCGGCTTGCTGGTAGGCGTCTGCCTTGACGTTATCCAGAGCAACAAAGACAAAACTACTGGGATCTCCCTTGTCCAGATCCAGGTAGATCGCAACGGCATTGATTTCTGTTGTCCCGTCAAGAGATATTCCGTCCTCGGACTCAAAATCGGACAGTTGCAACTCGGCATTTTGCCAGACAGCCGGTTCCGGGTTGGGGATGGTTTCCGAATAGCGACGCCCGTCGCTTCCTGAGAGTTCGACACGAAGGACCCCGGAAGCGTCAACCGGGTACTGCAGCCAGTAGTCAAAGGAAAGAGTAGTGGATCTGCTTCCAGTCAGTAGTGCCTTTTTGTAGGCAAGACCAATCTTCTGAGGTCCACCGGAATTGGGCCGGTGAGCCCGCAGCAGGTAGTATGTTCCACCATCCTCCGGGGGAGCCAGGTCCAGCGGGTAGTTGTAGTTTCCACTGTCTGTATAGCCTCGAAGGTGTGATGCAGGCCGGTGCCAGCCGGGAATCAGCGTAAAATCAAATGCAGTATCCTGAAAGGGTGGATAGCTAAACCAGCTGCTGACCGTACCGGATTCAAAATCTTCGTACCAGGGTTCTGCGACAAGCAGGGCTGAACCGGCTTCGCCCGGAAGCGAGTCATTGGAAGAGGTGCAGGACGACAGAATCAGAAGGAGGATAAGAAAAGGGGATCGTTTCATGATGTTTGTAGTCGAGATGTAAGGTTGTCCGAGAAGCATCATAATGGTGAATAATTCGGTTTCATTCAATTACGAGGGCAATCCCGAACGGAAGTCAATCATGCCTCGCAGAAGCGTCCGGGTCGTTGCAAACTTGTGGCGGTCAAGTGATGAACGGAGTGGTGTCGATTGGAAGGTTGCAGTAGAGTTGCGCTTGAAACTGAAACCGTCCGGCAAGTCTATTTCAGAAACCGGTCCGGATTCTTTTGAATAAAATTTCGGATCCACTCTCTCACAAAAAAGCTTTGCTCATTCTTCAGGTACCACCACCCAGCGAGGCTGATGATAGCTGCCCCGGTGGCATTGACAATCATATCCCACATTGTGTCTGTGAGTCCGGAAGGGTCGTTCAGCATCGGTTTCTGCATATTGGTTCTAAAAAGCTGGTCGACACCAAACTCGAAGATTTCCCAGAATGTCCCGATCGAGACGGCAAACAGAAAGGCGAAGAATGCTATGAACACGGGGGTAATTGTGAGTTCAACTCGTTTGCTTTCGTTGAGAATGTAGACCAACAGAAATCCGAGAACTCCCATGAGTAGTCCTGCTGATGCGTGGAGGGCGATATCCCACCACCAAAGACGTTGATAGAAAAGTTGTATCTCGCCAAGATAGAGGGCTGCAAATGTGAAGATGACGGCAACAAGATGAAACTCGGCCGGAATCTCGATAGACAGCTGCTTCCGGAAAAGCATCGGTGATATGAGTGTCAGGATAATGAGTGTGACCAGAAACAGCGAGAGCCATCGGTACTGTAGCAGAAGAAACAGCCACTCAACTGCCATCAGGAGTAACAGGGCATTCACCAGCCATCGGTGCAGCCTGTTGCCGCCTTCTGAGAAGAGTTGACTGACCAGATTTGTCTGTTTTTTGGGCTGATTCATCATGATCAGTGATTTATTTCACGGAAGAAGATAGCGAAAATAGACCGCAGTCGTGCGACGGGATAGGGCAGATCGATTGATCGGCACGGAAGGTACATTTATGCATAAGAAAGAGATATTTCTCCTTTTCAAAAAAATTTGTATTTAAAACAGACAGCACCTCGGACATCTGTCTTTCTCCGATCTTCTCTCTCCAATAAAGCCGTATTAATTTGAGTAATAGTTACAGAAAGTATGAACGAGTCTGGATACGACATATACGACAGGGGGATCACTATGCGTTCGAAGCACTTTTCAAGGAGTATTACCGTCCACTTTCCCGATTTGCATGGCGCTATGTAGAGAGCCGGTCCGGAGCCGAGGAGTTGGTTCAGGATCTGTTTGCCGATCTTTGGGAGAAACGAGAAGAGCTGGTGATCGAGGGGGCATTGCGGCCGTACCTCTACAGGGCCGTCCGTAATCGTGCATTGAACGCAATCAAGCGTGAAAAACGGGAAAGCGAATACGCAACCCGGTGGAAAGAAACAATCGAGCCGGTGGACGAGATGAAAATTGAACACTTTGAATCTGAGCAGGAGAGACAGAGACGTATTCAGCAGATGATCGGTGAAGCGATCGAAGAGCTCCCGCCCCGGAGCAGAATGACGTACAAACTGCACCGATATGACGGGTTGACCTATGAGGAAATAGCCGAGGTAATGAATGTTTCCGTTAAAACGGTGGAGTCCCAGATGACAAGAACCCTTCAGATACTTCGAAAGCGGCTCTCCAGCCTGCTTCCCTACCTGCTTGTTACGCTTATGGTCGGTTGAGATTCTTAAGGGTCAAGAACCGCTTACGTTGTCTTGACCCATTATTAATCGAAGGCTGGTTGCACTTCTACCGGCCTGAATCGAACAAAGACTCCGTTTATCGCTCATCACAAAACGGATAGACGACTCAACTGGCGAGGGTCGTAACAGGAGGTTCCAAAATTTATTCAAAAAAATTACGGGGTCTCGTCAGGGAGCGTTGTCATAAGAGTAGAGTGACAGTATTTCAAATATCACCAGAGATCGATGACAAACGATATAATGTGGAAACGTATCCAGAAGTATGTGACCGGAAACTGTTCTCCGAAAGAGAGAGCGGAACTGGAGAGCTGGATGCAGAAAGATCCGGCCAATGAGCAGATTGTCCGTGAGATTCAGGAGATCTGGAAGTTGAGCCCGCCCGAGACGTTCGATGTGGATGTCCAGGGTGCGTGGAGAGAGTTCTACGACAGAGAAGTGGCTCATCCGGGATTGCGTATTGTGAAGGAGCACGAAGCTCATCGCCCTTCGGGAACGTTAATGCATGTTTTTCGGGCGGCAGCGGTTATTCTTGTGTCGGTGTTTGCCGGATACTTTACTCATGCACAGCTGATAATGCAGGGAACTTCGGAAACAGAGCATACGGCCGACTTCTATCTGATGCAGGAGCTGACGACCAACAATACAGAGAAGGCAAGTATTACGTTCTCTGATGGAACCAAAGTTGTGTTAAATGCAGCCAGTTCACTTCGGTTTCCGAGAGAATTCAACGGTTCAACCCGGGAGATTCAGCTGGATGGTGAAGCCTACTTCAGTGTTTCTCACGATCCGGACAAGCCATTTATCGTTTACACAGAAGATGCAAGGATTCAGGTTCTGGGCACTCGTTTCAATGTTCAGGCATGGAGTGAAGATGTCCATGCGGATGTGGTGGTGAGTGAAGGAAAGGTGGCTGTCCGCTCTTCCCGGCAGGAGATGGATACCGGGGAAGTGGTTCTGACTCGAGGAGAATTTACACGGGTCGAACGCGGGCAGGGCCCAACCGAACCCCGGATGACTGATCCGGACAAGTATCTGCTCTGGACCATGGGTGGGTTGCATTTTGACAACACCCCGCTGGAACAGGTTCTTCGGCAAATTGAGCGGCGCTTTGTGGCAACCTTGACAGTCGATGATCCGTCACTTCTAGAGGTGCCGTTTACGAGTACGTTCTATCAGGCCGACCTGGACGAAGTACTGAAGGTTATCGCGGCTTCGATGGAACTGGAGTATACCCGGGATGGATCTGACATTCAGTTCAGCAGGGCTGAACAACAAGAGGTTCATTGAACCGGGATTGACAAGAGAAGTGCGGCCTGAAACAGGAGAGAATCAAGGGGTCGCACCTCTTTTCTTAACAACGCAAAACAGGGGAAACAATGATGAAAACGTATCTACAAAGTTGGAGCAGGTTGGTAGTGCTTTTTTGTGTCTCAATACTGCTGACATATCCGCAGGCCCTTCAGGCACAGCAGTTGAATCAACTGAACCACTCCTCCACACCGGTCAGCTGGATTTCACTTGCGGAAGCACAGGACCTCTTTTACAAGGCGGACCTGGTCAAGGAGATCTCGGTCGATGTGCAGGAGGGGACACTGGAAGAGGCACTTCACCAGATTGCCGAGAAGACGGGACTTCACCTGACGTATCGGGGTGATATCATGGTGGAGAAGACGGTTACACTGCAACGAGAATCCGTAACAGTCAGTGATGCACTCGAAATGTTACTTGAAGATACCGGGCTGGAGTATCAGATCTCCCGGCACGGGTACCTGTTAATCAATCTTGCGGAAGAGGTTGAGCAGGAAATACTGGTTCAGGAGACCGTACAGGGCCGTATTACTGACGGGAATACGGGGGAAGCGCTTCCAGGAGTGAACGTGGTACTTCAGGGAACCAGCACCGGTACCGTATCGGATGCAAATGGTGCGTTTTCACTGAATGTCCCATCGCTGAATGAAGTACTGGTTGTCTCTTACATCGGTTATCAGCGACAGGAGGTGGCCATATCGGGCCGCACGAACATCGATATTCAGATGACTCCTCTTGTGTTGATGGGTGACGAAATGGTGGTTACAGCCTTTGGTGTGACCGGAGAGAGAAGAACCATAAGCTACTCTACGACGAATCTGGACGGTGGCCAGATCAGCAGGGCAGTAGAACCGAACTTTGTGAACTCCATGTCCGGCCGAATGGCGGGGGTTCTGGTAGAAGGGACCAATACCGGCCCGGGTGGGTCCAGCCGGATGGTTATTCGGGGGAATACGTCTCTGTCCGGAGATAATCAGCCGCTGTACGTGGTGGATGGTATGCCGATCAACAATACCCGGCAGGGAGACCAGGGAGTTCAGGGACGTACCGTATATGGGGATCGTGGAGACGGAATTTCCCATATCAACCCCAGTGATATCGAGACCATGACCGTGTTAAAAGGGGGGCAAGCGACGGCGCTATACGGTTCACGTGCAGCAAATGGCGTGGTTATCATCACGACCAAATCGGGAAAACAGGACAGAAGTATCGGAGTCGAATTCAACTCGAGTACGATGTTTCACTCCATATCCAAATATCCGGACTGGCAACAGGAGTATGGCCATGGAACCGCTTATCAAAGGCCACAAACGCTTGCGGAGTCAGCAAGTTCAGGCCGGTTGTCTTTTGGAGAGCCTGTGGACGGTGCAGACTACATCAGTGTGAATGGGGAGTTGCGTCCCTACTCTTCGGTCTCGGTAAAAGAGAATTTCAACAACTTCTATGAAACCGGTATCGATTTTACCAACACACTGGCTTTGAGTGGCGGTTCCGACAATGTAACCTACCGGGCGTCACTATCGAATATGGATTCCAACGCGTTGATGCCGAACTCAACCTACAATAGAAAGACAGCCAGAGTGGGTTTTGATGCAGACGTGACCGACCGGCTCTCTGTCAGCTCAAATGTTCAATACAATATTGTAGAGGGTGTCAATCGCCCACAGGGTGGATATGCAACCTACAATGCGCACTGGAATGTGGCTTTGCTGTCGACCACCCTGGATATCCGGGATCTCTCTCCGGGCTATTTTGAAGATACCCCGAATCAGGAGATGCGATGGAATCCGTCAAGTGCGGCTCCCAATGCGTATTGGGTCGTCAACAAATACCGGAATGAAGATGACGAGAAGCGGTTGA
>JBBDRX010000053.1:0-39303 GCA_040905245.1 Balneolaceae bacterium
TGGAGAGGTGATTGCCGAATCCGGTGATGAAGAAGAAGTCCTGCACGTCTCTATTGACCTGTCCGAGATGGATCGGGTACGAACCACCTGGCCGTTCTTCCGGGACCGCCGAATCGACAGCTACCGAACGATCCTGCGTCGATGGGACTCTTCGGAGGATCTGCAGTGAACAATAAAGAGAAGACGTTACCGAACGAACGAAAGCGGGCCGCTTTGCGTATGCCCGCCGAGTGGGAGAGACACTCCGGAACCTTGTTGATCTGGCCCTCTAACATGCCTACCTGGCCTGGAGAGAGGCTCTCACGGGTCGAAGTACTCTTTCTGACAATTCTTGATACCATTCAACGGTTTGAACCAGTACTGCTTCTTGTCCATCCATCCATAACGGACAGAGCTCTCGGGAAAATCCGCGAAAGAAAAATCCCACTGGATTTAATTCAGGTTCAGGAATTGAAAGTCAATGATATGTGGGCTCGGGATTGTGGCCCCATCTCTGTCCGAAACCGGTTCAGCCCGTCAAAGCCCTGGCTTTTTACCGACTGGGAATACAATGCCTGGGGGGGTAAGTATCCTCCCTGGGACGATGACAACCGGATCCCGTCCGAACTGGCTCGCCTGTACTCGCATCCGATTCAATCGACCGGAATGATACTTGAAGGCGGCTCAGTTGAACCGAATGGCCGGGGAGTCTTGCTGACGACAGAATCTGTCCTGTTAAACCCGAATCGGAATCCGAAACTCTCCAGAACAGATATTGAAAACCACCTTTATCACTATCTTGGAGCAAAACAGGTGATCTGGCTGGAAGCAGGTCTTGCCGGAGATGATACGGATGGCCATATCGACGATTTGAGCCGTTTTCTGAACCCGGAAACGATTCTCACCAGCAGCTCTGAAAATCCGGCTCATCCCAATTATAAAACGCTGCATCGAAATCTCGAGCGTCTTCAACAGGCACGGAATCACGACGGAAAATCGTTCACCATCGAAGTACTGCCACTGCCCGATGTAAGAGCCGAAGGAGGTGCGGTCGACGGATCGATTCACCTGCCGGCAAGTTATACCAATTTCTATATTGCAAACAGCGGCGTCCTGGTTCCTCTTTACGACAGCCGGTACGATCGGCAGGCACTCGACCTGTTCCGAAGATATTTTCCGGACCGGGAAATAATCGGTGTTCCTTGTAGGGATCTGATATGGGGGCAAGGCGGGATTCACTGCATTACGCAGCCTCTTTTCGGGCTGAACCCGCTCTGCCTGCCAACTGAAACCGGAATATGAGCCGTTATTTGAGAAAGAAATTCTGTTTTTTAGGCCGGAAGGGGGCCTTCACGTTATCCAGGCCGAATTACAATTCATATTCCTTTGTATCTTGATTATCTTAGACAGAACGATCAGATTAAATAGATGATAAGGCTACATGTCCACCATTGCAGATGAGAAGTATGAAGCGGTTATCGGACTGGAAGTTCATGCACAGCTGCTGACCGAGAGCAAGGCATTTGCTCCTGTATCGACAGAATTTGGTGCGGCCCCGAATACACAGGTGACGCCGCTCTGTCTGGGCCATCCGGGCACTCTTCCCGTATTGAACGAAAACCTGGTGCGATACATCATCAAGATGGGGTTATCGACCCAGTGCAGTATTGCTGAGAAATCGATTTTTGCCAGAAAGAATTACTTCTATCCCGATCTGCCGAAAGGCTATCAGATTTCACAGTACGAAACACCAATTTGTTACGAAGGGGAGATCGAGATTGAACTTGAAGAGTACAGCAAAGTCATTGGTATTACCCGTATCCATATGGAGGAAGATGCGGGTAAATCGATTCATGACCAGGACCCCTCCAATACTCTTGTCGATCTGAATCGGGCGGGTGTCCCTCTCATTGAAATCGTATCCGAACCCGACCTCCGCACTCCGGCAGAGGCGTATGCCTACCTTACAAAGATTCGGCAAATTGTGCAGTATCTGGAGATTTGTGACGGCAACATGGAGGAGGGTAGTTTCCGATGCGATGCGAACGTCTCGATCCGTCCGCGAGGGCAGGAGACGCTCGGAACCCGGACAGAGCTGAAAAATATGAACTCTTTTCGCAATGTGGAGCGTGCAATCCAGTTTGAAATCGACCGGCAGATCGAGCTGGTAGAATCCGGGGGCAGCGTTGTACAGAAAACACTTCTCTGGGATGCAAACAAACTGGAAACCAGAGAAATGCGCTCCAAAGAGGAGGCTCACGATTATCGCTATTTTCCTGAACCGGATATCCCACCCGTAGTGGTCTCCAAAGAACTATTGGAAGAGATTCGCAGTGAACTTCCCGAAATGCCCGATCATCGGCGTCAGCGCTTTACAGAAGAGTTGAAGTTGTCGGAAGAGGATGCGATTACGTTGACGGAATCCAGGTATCTGGCCGACTATTTTGAGTCGGTTCTCGAGTTTCTTGATGATGCAAAAGCCGTGGCTAATGTGGTCATGACAGAGACACTTCGGGTGTTAAACGAACAGGGGCTGGATATCCAGGAATTTTCAATCTCTCCAGAGCGCCTTGCCGGGCTGATTGGTCTCAAAAAGGAGGACAAAATCAACTCATCTGCCCTTCAAACGATTTTTAATGAAATGATCGAACGGGATGAACCGGCAGAAGTTCTGGCGGAGGAAATGAACCTGATACAGGTTTCCGATACCGGATTTATCGAACCGATTGTTGAACAGGTTGTCGCTGATAATCCGGAAGAGGCACAAAAATACCGGGATGGGAAAAAGCAGGTGATCGGTTTTTTCATCGGACAGGTCATGAAACAATCCAAAGGAAAAGCAAACCCGAAACAGGTTCGCGAACTGATTGCGGAAAAACTGAACTCGGGATAGGTCACATCAAAAAGACAGCGTTCACACGTTTCAGAGGCTACCGTTTACAGGAGTTCGACCTATGAACAGACATTTTTATCTGGTTTTGTTACCACTATTCCTGCTCGTTTTTTCATGCAGCAGATCAGAGACGGAACTGTCCAGATACCAGACCCACATTCACGGCCATATTACGGTAAGCACGGATCTGGATACCATTCGTGATTATAGTGGGTTTCAGTTACTCATCAGCCGATTTCAGGGGCCGGGAGAGCATCGTGACACTCTCTACTATGCGGTCACCGATGAGGATGGCCATTATCACGGAGATGCAACCTTCACAACTCCCGGACTCTATACCATGTTGGTAATGAGAAGAGGAGAAGAGCTCGCCTGGACCGACATGGTGCTGGCAGAGAATGACACGATCCAGTTCGAAGCCGAATTTCCGGATGTTGAACGGACCGCTACAATACAGTCTTCCGAAAATGATCTATACCGCTCCTACCTTCGTCTTCAATCCGGTGTGAACAGGCTGTTTCAGTTTGCCGGAGCGGGCCAGGTGTCAGGAGATACGTTACAGACAGAGATTCGAAAATGGAGTGATCTTCACTGGGATTTTCATCAGGAGAACCCGCACACCTTCGCCGGTCGCCAGTCTGCAGCCTCCTCTATCCGGCTCTTGCAGGGTCTCGATACCGATTTGATGCTTCAAAGGCTGGATCACGCGGTAGAAGAGGATCCGCTGTTTATCCCATTTGCATCCATCGCCGGTGTCCGTCACTATGCTGAACAACAGGGGCTGGATCGCGCTTTGACTTATATCGACTCACTCTCGGCCAGGGACCCGGGAGAACGAATACGTATGCAGCTTCAGATGAACCGGGTAAAACTACTCTACGACAGTGCGCGGGTAGCGGTTGCTCGTGAGGAGCTCGAAGAGTTTCGAAATCACTACTCCGGTATTACTGAAGCGGACAGCTGGATCGAACGGTTTGAATATGACTTGACGAAACTGGCTCCGGGTTCTGAACTACCCGACTTCAAGATTACCAGCACGGACGGAAGAGAGGTTTCCAGAGAAAGCAAGCGGGGAGCTCCCTATATCCTCGAGTTTACCCGACTCGACAATCTTCTGTACCAGGAGCAGTTCGACCGAAACATCGCTATCCACCACATTTACAAAAATTACGGAATCGATTTTGTGACCATTCCATTCGGTGCAAACAATGTGATGATGGAGGCTTTTTTCGAAGAGAGAGCACGGCTCTGGTCATTTGCCGAGCCGGGAAGTTTTGAACCGGACAAGTTGATCGAGCGATTCAACATCAATGTGGTACCGACACGAATCCTGGTAGACCGACATGGGAATGTTGTCCGAAAATATGAAGGAACAGAGTACAACGATATAATCCGCGGCCTTCAGGCGGTACTGAGAGAAAACCAAACCGAGGAGCCTTCATGAGACGTCTTCTAATCGCCGGGAACTGGAAAATGAATCTGGGACCGGCTGATACGTATCGAATTCTCGAACAACTGTCTTCCCGATCTCTCGATAATTTGTCTCAAACGGATGTGTTGGTGACCCCGCCCTATGTCTCGTTACCTGCCGCCTCAGAGTTTTTGGGAAAGACTCCTGTACAGATCGGGGGCCAGAATGTGCATCATGCAGAGAGCGGGGCCTATACCGGGGAAATCAGTGCCTCCATGCTAACTGAACTGGGCTGCAGCCACGTCCTTGTGGGGCACTCGGAACGGCGTGCCTATTTCAGAGAAACTGATCTACTGGCCAGAAAAAAAACCGAACAGGCGGTTCAGTCAGGTTTGCATGTGATTCTCTGTGTTGGCGAAAATCTGGAGCAGCGACAGGCAGGAAACCATCATATTGTAGTCATGCAACAGGTTCGATCGGTTCTGGCTCAACTACCTGAGTGTACACCGGCAAACCTGAGTATTGCCTATGAACCAATCTGGGCGGTTGGAACGGGAGAGACGGCCACTCCCGAGCAGGCACAGCAGATGCATCAATTGATCAGAAAACTGGTTTCGGATCTCTGGAACCAGGAGGATGCAGAAAAGCTCACGATTATATATGGCGGAAGCATGAAACCTGAAAACGCCAGTGCACTTCTCCATGAGCCTGATGTGGACGGAGGGCTTATCGGTGGGGCGAGCCTGCACGCCGGCATCTTTTATGAATTGATCAAGATTGCAGAAACCGTTAAGAAGTAGATAAACATGGAGAAACACCACGTACTATTGATCGGCAGTGGCGGCCGGGAACATGCCATTGCCTGGAAGCTGAACCAGTCAAACGGACTTGGAACACTCTACCTGGCCCCCGGGAACCCCGGAATAAACTCCCTGGGAGTCTCTGCAGAACTGGATTTGACCAATTTTGAAGAGGTAGTCCGGTTCTGCAAGGAGAAAGAGATTGATCTTGTCATTGTCGGCCCCGAGCAGCCTCTGGTAGACGGTATCGTGGATTACCTTGAGGAGAACGATATTGCCGCATTCGGCCCATGCAAAGATGCGGCAAAGCTGGAAGGGAGCAAGGAGTTTGCCAAAGAGTTCATGAAACGTTATCAAATTCCGACAGCCGACTACAGGACATTCTCCTCCGATCAATTCGACCAGGCCCTGGACTACATTCGGAAGCGAAACCAGTATCCGGTGGTATTGAAAGCAGACGGACTCGCCGGAGGAAAAGGAGTTTTTATCTGTGAGTCCGAAAAAGAAGCAAAAAAAAGGCTGCAACAGTACAGTCAGGACAGTACTCTTTCCAATGCCTCTGCGAAAGTAGTCGTAGAGGAGTTCATGGAAGGGGAAGAGGCTTCTGTTTTTGTGATATCGGACGGTTATACAGCAAAAATTATTCATCACGCCCAGGATCACAAGAGGGTGGGGGAAGGAGATACGGGCTTGAACACGGGTGGAATGGGAGCCTATAGTCCCGCTCCGGTTCTCACAAACAAACTTATGGATCGCATCGAAAAGGAGATTATCCTTCCCACCATTACCGGAATGCAACTGGAAGGAACTCCCTACAAGGGAATTCTCTATATAGGTTTGATGATTACCGACAACGGGCCAAAAGTGGTCGAATATAACTGCAGATTTGGCGATCCTGAGTGTCAGGTGATTCTTCCTTCCATGGAGAGTGACCTGTTGGAGCTGATGCTGGCCACGGAGAACCAGCGGTTGGACGAGAAAGAGCTTCTGATGGACGATCTATTTCACTGCTGTGTGGTTATTTCCAGTGGCGGCTACCCGGTCTCGTATGAGAAGGGAAAGGTTATCGAGGGAGCAACCGATCTCGATCCGGATGCTCTGCTCTTTCATGCTGGTACAGCAATTAATGACGAAGGTGTGCTTGTCTCCAGTGGGGGGCGGGTACTGAATGTAATTGGCCGGGGAAAGAGCCTTCGGGAAGCGATCGAACATACCTACAGGAATGTGAAGAAGGTTGCGTTTGAAAAGTCCTTCTATCGTCGGGATATCGGTAAAAAAGGCCTTCTGCACACTTCAGACTCCTCCTGATCCTGCGTAGCTCGTAACACGACAATGATTGAATCGCTGGAACATCTGATTTTTGACCCGGGTTTGTCATTTCAGGAGAGGGCCACGACTGTTTTCCAGTTTCAGATGCGCAACAACCCGGTTTACCAGAGGTTTGCAGAGACGTTTGGCCTTACCGTATCGTCTGTTCCGGAGATGGGACAGATTCCACTTCTTCCGGTATCGGCTTTTCGGGAAGCCCGTATTCTCTCCACAGAGAAAGAGCCTCGATTGCGATTTTCAAGCAGTGGTACAACCGCGATGAAGAGAAGCATTCACGAAGTTGTGAATCCGGATCTTTACAGAAGATCCATTCTGGACGGATTTCGTCTATTCTACCCTGAAAATGCGGTGATCCATGCCTGGCTTCCAGGATATTCGGATAATCCGGAATCGTCTCTGATCTGGATGCTTCGGATATTGACTGAAAAGGATACGACCGGGGCTTCCCGGTTTCTTGTGGATTCTGATCTTAAGCAAGGACAGCCCATTATCGACACAGAGAATACAGACAGACCACATATTCTTTTTGGTGCTGCTTTCGGACTGCTGGATTTGATCGATTCTGATAACATTCCACGACTGTTCGGAGGTACAACGATTATTGAAACGGGCGGGATGAAAACACATCGTAGAGAGATGAGCCGGAAAGTGCTTCATGATCGTCTGGCCGGAGGATTTTCGATCCCCCCGGACCGGGTTCACTCAGAATACGGAATGTGTGAGTTGTTGAGCCAGGCCTACTCGGATGGAACAGGCTGGTTCAGCACACCCCCATGGATGGCTGTTTCAATTCGGCGGCCGGATAATCCCATAAAATGCTGTAAACCCGGTCAGGAAGGACTGATTGGGGTCGTGGACCTCGCCAATCTCTATTCCTGCTCTTTTCTGTTGACAGGAGATCGAGGAGTATCAGATACTGAAGGAAGGTTCTCTGTTCTGGGGCGGTGGAATCTACAAGACCTGCGCGGTTGTAATTTCCTGATCGACCAGGAGTAAACTGTAAGGACACTACAGTTCAGGCCCCGGAGAGAATTCGGGGAGACATTCTAACAATGGAACGGAAAAAGGGTCCGTAGGGCATTTTTGAAAAGATTTGTAACTCTTCGCTCAAGTGGGTCTCCTCGTTCAGAAAAATAAGTACTGTTTCCATACTGTTTTCCGAAAAGAGCCGGTGAAACACATGCCTGCCGGCATCGGGTTCACTACACAACAGATTAAGAAGCAATAAATCATAAACCCGAAAGCGATAGGAAGATCCGTTCCACGAAGGCGGCCGTTCACCTTTTTCGAGGGACTTGACGATCTGTTTGGCGTAAGCTGACATACGGCTGAAAGTGTATCCGGTTGTCGGTTTTGTCAGCCCGCCCGCTTCTCCGATACTGTATGTACGGCTATTAAATTGACTGTCTATGGCCCGGTCTTCCATCGGGATTTCGCCATACTCACTCTTAAACACACGGTAGTCGTTGTTTGAAAGGCCATATCGGCTGGATAGATAGGAGCGGATTTCCTCTTCATATATGCATCTTTGAACAGGCTCTTCAGAAAAGAGAGTATACTCCACCAGCGCCTCCCGTTCAGAATAGGGAAGCAGATAGAAAAAGGTCAATCCATCCCGCTGTGGAATATCCATATCCATCAATACCACTTCACCCGGATCAAATCTATCCGTATGCGTTTGGACTCTCCAGCCTGTGAAATGCTGAATAAGCCGGTTACTGACCCGGGCTTTACTCCAGTGAGGGGGTTTCTGAATACTCTGAAAGACCCAGTCTGCATGATACAGGCCGGAAGATGTCTTTACCATTCCCGGACCCCCAGTCGATGGCTCAGGGAAATGCTCGATATCTGTTTCAAGCAGCGTCGTATTGGGAAATCGTCTTGCCGACCGGAGCACCCGATCCCTGTAAACATCGCTCTCCACGGAATAGTAGCAGAAAGACAATAGCTCTTCTCTGATTTCCCGGCCAAAGGATTGTACCGACAACCTGTTCCAGCGGTGGTAAAGATCAGGAAAGTGGGGAGTGCTTCTGCTCCAGAAAGACCAGGTTTTACGGATATCCTCGCTAAATGATCGATCGATCAGCAGTATTCGATGATCGGACAGTGTGCTCTTCAGAAGCTCGTTTAACAGAATAAGTCCCGACGCTCCAGCCCCGGCAATGATAATATCGTACTGTTGATGATTCATTTCCTTCCCTGGATTGAGCCCGGCAATTCCATGATTATGTCCGTTTATTCGAGGTCGATTTGTAAGCAGACTTTTTTTCCTTTATGTGAAGACGAGTGGTGATTTCCTGGAATGTTCGTAACCCGGAAAAAAAGTAGTCACCGACAATCGATGTCTTGAGCATTGAAGGCAGTTTCTCCATCTTCACCTTCGCTGCTGTTTTATTACGCTCCCGATGGATACGTCTCCACAAACTGTAGAAATGCACATGAGCTCTGAAGATGGCAAATGCATCCCGGATATTCCCCTTTAACATGGCATGAAGCCCCGCCACTCCATCCAGAATCAGACGAAACAGAAAATTACGCTTCAGCCAGGAACCGTTTGCATTCTTCCAGATCATCAACAGGCTGTTTCGGAAGTTGTAGAATGTTTTCCGGGGGTCGCTTCGATTCAGGGACCCACCGCCCAGATGGTAGACAAGACTGTCCGGCCGGCACCGTATCCGATAGCCGAGATTCTGTAGTCGCCAGCACAAATCGATCTCTTCCATGTGAAAACGAAACGTGCTGTCAAATCCACCGACCGACAAAAAATGATCTTTTCTGATAGCAAGAGCTGCCCCTGAAGCCCAGAAAATATCGGCCGGCTCATCGTATTGGCCTCTGTCCTCTTCAATCGTATTAAAGACTCTGCCTCTGCAGAACGGATATCCCAACTGGTCGATGAATCCCCCCGCTGCACCGGCATAATCGAAATGGCTTCTCTCCCTCGTAGAACGGATCTTGGGCTGAACAGCTGCTACATCCGGATTTTGTAACTCTTCTACCAGAGGACGAATCCAATGACTCGTGACTTCAACATCATTATTCAGAAAGACAAGAACTTCACCGGACGCCTCGGTTGCCGCCCGGTTATTACCTTCACAATACCCATAGTTCTGTGAAAACCGGATAATTCGGCAGGTTGGAAAGTGGTCACGTACCCATTCGGAACTACCGTCGTCCGAAGCATTGTCAGCCAGAAGTATTTCAAGATTCGAATAATCACTCTTCACAACTGATGGCAGGAACTCTTTTAGCAGTTCGAGGCCATTCCAGTTGACAATAATGACAGAGACAGTGGGAGACAAGAGGCTCCTTTGGTTCATTCCTCAATATCTTAAAAAAGATTCTAAGAATTAACCCGGATTCATACGCTTTTCATTGCAGGAGTTCTTAGTTTCAACATATACCCTATGAAGAAAATTGGACTCATATCAGATACACACAGCTATCTGGACCCGGAAGTACTCAACTACTTCTCTGACCGTGACGAAATCTGGCATGCCGGAGATTTCGGTACAATAGAGATTGCCGAAACGTTACAAACAATTGCCCCCCTGAGAGGTGTATACGGCAATATAGATGGGCAGATTTTGCGGAAAGAGTTCCCGCTCCATCAGCAGTTCGAGCTTGAGGGTCTCCGAATCTGGATGACTCATATCGGCGGCATTCCTGGCCGTTATTGTATCCCGATCCGCAGAGAAATAGAGTCGAGCCCACCGGATATCTTTATATGTGGCCATTCTCATATCCTCCGCATTGAGCGGGATGAGGGTTTGAACCGCATGCTTTATCTAAACCCGGGTGCAGCCGGCCGTCAGGGATTTCAGGTTCACAGAACCATCGTTCTCTTCGAACTCACGGATAGGGCGATTCGGAATATGAAGGTTATAAATCTCGGCGATATCGGAGCCTGATATCCTTTAAAAGCTCTCTCAGCCGTCTTCCGAACGCTGAATCAGATCTACTGCATGCATGGCAGAAAGCAGAACCAGCGGAATGCCTCCACCGGGATGCGTACTTCCTCCTGCAAGGTAGAGTCCATTGACCTCACGGACCTTGTTTGCCGGCCTGAAAAAAGCAGAGAGCCGTTTGTTGGAAGAGCTTCCGTAGATGCTGCCTGCATTTGTCCGGAATCGGCTGTAAAAGTCCATCGGAGTGATCCAGTGTCGATAAACGACTGATTCTTCCAGTCCGCCCAACCCTGCGGCTTCCAGTTTACCTGTCAGCCGATCTGCCAGCCGGGAAGAGTCCTGTTCCTCCCACAGATCTCCTTTTGACAGAGAGGGGGCATTGATCAGTACAAACAGATTGGACCCATCTTCAGGGGCATCGGCCGGATCGCTACAGGAGGAGTTGGTCACATAGATAGTCGGGGCGTCGGGGATGTTGCCTTCGTGGAAGATGGAAGTGAACTCTTTCTCATACTCTTCGGAGAAGAAGATGTTGTGATGGGAGAGCATTTCCCAGGAACGGTTGCAACCCAATAGAAGAACAAATCCGGAACTGGAAGGTTCCTGTCTTCGAATCAGCCAGTCCCGCCAACCCTTTTGGGCAGAATGAGGCAAGAGCCTGTGAAGCGTTTCTGTTGCGTCACTGTTGGACAAGACTCGTGATGCAAAAATACGCCGGCCGGCCTCCAGCTGAACACCTCGAACAGCACCATCAATGACTTCTATCTCACGTACTGTCGAGTTGTATTGAATATCCACTCCCAATTCCAGAGCTCTTGCTTCCAATATTTCCGCCAACCGGTAGAGCCCACCCTGCAAATAGTATCCACCCAGGGTCAATTCTACATGAGGGATCACATTCAATGTAGCAGGAGCCTGATAGGGAGAAGATCCGTTATAGGTGGTAAAACGCTTAAAGAATTTTCGAAGATAGTCCGATTGAAACCGTTGATCGATCGATTGCGAAACGGTACGAAAGGCATCGATTCGGAACAGATCCCTCAGATTCAAATGTTTCAGGTCTTCCCACTCATAAAGAGGATTAAACAGAAATGCATCCGCGGTTCGGCGGTAGAGTAATTCTGCATCATCAAGAAATTGTGAGTAGGCAGTAAGGTCTTCCGGTGCCAGTCGCCGTACGGCTTCGAGACTCTTTTCCCGATTTACGGAGGCATTGAACACGGAGCCGTCCGGATAAAAATACCTGCAAAGAGGCTCCATCTTTATCAAATTCAGCCGGTCCCGGGGAATTCCCGTTCTTGCAAACAGAGATTCGAGAACCGAGGGCATGGTTAGCAGGCTTGGCCCTGTATCGAATCGAAAACCGCCCGCCTGAATCTCCTGCATTTTCCCGCCGGGTGAGTTATTTCGCTCTGTAAGCACCACACGGTATCCGTCCGAAGCGAGAAGAACCGCTGCTGCCAACCCGGCAAGGCCCGCTCCGATTATAACAATATCCGTTTTTTGATTCTGTTTCGAACGGGAGCCAGACATTATTCTCCGGGTTGCCTGGAGGATTTTGCCGAAAGACTGGCTATCGCCTCTATATGGTAGGTCTGTGGAAACATATCTACCGGTTTTACCCGCTCCACATGATAGGCATCACTCAACTCTTTCAGATCCCGCGCCAATGTAGAGGGATTACAACTGACATAAATCAGGTGGGAAACGGAAAGCTCATTCAGTCGTTTTACGACATCCGGATGCATTCCTGCTCGGGGCGGGTCTGTGATAATGCAATCCGGATCTCCCTCTGCCTGAAGCAGCTGCTCGTGAAATGTATCCTTCATGTCTCCCTTGACAAAGTGAACATTGTCTACCTCATTCTGCCTGGCATTTTCCCGGGCGTTCTCAACAGCTACATCGACCAGCTCAATTCCGACCACTTTCCTGACATATCGACTCATAAAAAGAGACAGGGTCCCCACTCCACAGTAGAGATCGTACAGTATGTGATTTCGGTTCAGCCCGGCAAAGTCCAATGCGGTACTATAGAGTTTTTCTGCCTGACGAGTATTGGTCTGAAAAAAAGCGTTGGCACTGATTTTGAACTGGTAATCGCCCAGATGGTCAACTATATAGCCGTTACCATGCAGCACATGCTCTGTCTGCCCCACAGCGGTCGGGTTGGGCTGATCATTGACATTGTTGACCAGTGTTGTGATTTCGGGAAACTGACGGAGCAGATGGACTGCCAGAGGGCCAATCCGCTCTGGATCTTCATCACTGGTTACCAGATTCACCATCAGATCATCCGTGTAATGTGCATTTCGCACTACAAGATGACGCATGAATCCTTTATGCCTTTTTGTATCATAGGCGGGAATATCATGCTGAATACACCAGTTTCGAACTTCGTCCAGCAAACGGTATGACACGGGATTCTGAAGGTGGCATTCTTTCAGGTTCAAAATCTTGTCGAACCGGCCGGGTGCGTGAAGTCCCGCAGCAAATGCCTGATCATCCACATATTCGTCCCGTTCGATCTCTTCCCGCGACAACCAGCGTCTGTTGCCGAAACTGTACTCCATCTTGTTTCGATAGTAAAATGGGGTATCACTGCCGAGAATCGACTCTACGACCTCAGGATTCAATCCTCCGAGCCGCTCTACATGATCACGCACTTGCTGCTCCTTGATCCGAAGCTGGGCTTCATACGGTATGTGTTGCCAGTTGCACCCTCCACAAACATCAGCGTGACAGCAGCGGGGCTCGATGCGTTCGGGAGAAGGGGAGAGCACCTCTTCGAGTTTCGCTTCACAGTACTTTTTCTTTTTTTTAACCACTCTGGCCAAAACACGGTCTCCGGGGGCGGTTCCGGGGACAAAAACGGCCATTCCATTCAACCTCCCAACTCCTTTTCCCTCGAATGCAGCAGAATCAATTTCAACTTCAACGACCGATCCTTTCTTTATAGTCATTCAGAGTGTTTCTTTCTCACGGTTTCGATGGCATAAACTTTTACGGAACTGTAGTACTGTTGCACTACCGGAGACACTCTCCAGTTCCGCTGTAGCATATTCCAGCTGTTTCATTACCTGGAAAGAGAGGGACTCGAGAAAGGCAGCTGCAATGGAGGGGTGTCTCTTTTGAAGCGTATCCAGGTCGGGTTTGAAAAAGCCGAGCAGAACACAATCGGACAGGCATCGTGCAGATGCAAATCGCCGCAGATCGTATCCGATTGAATGTTCACCAAAATAGCCGGGTGACTGAATCTCATATCGAAGGTCTGGTTCGTCCGATTCGTTCCCTGAAGCTTCAAAAATCAACTCGACTGTGCCGGTCTCAATAAAGTACATGCCCGTTCCCGGATCATTCTGATAAAAGATGAACTCACCCTCCTCATACTTTCTTCGATGGCAAAATTGAAGAAACTCATGCCGTTGGGTGTGGGTAAGACTTTTGAGCAGATTCGTTTCGGCCAGTATTCTGTTTTGATTCCGATAACGGGCAAGAGAACCTTTCAAATTCATATATGTTTTGAAAATCCGGGTTAAAATGAATGGCCAATCCCAAAACTGAAGTAGGCGCGACGGTTGTCGAACCAACCCAGCCGCGGGTCGTGTGCCCGAAATGCGAAATCAAAACGGGCTACGATAAAATCCCAGTCCAGACGGAAGCCAATACCACTTCCAACTGCAATTTGTCGATAAAACCGGTTAAAGAAAAATTTACCGTCTTCCAGAATATTCTGATTCTCCTCGTCAGTAAAATCATTACGAGGGCCATACCAGACATTGCCGGTATCCGTGAAAAACGCCAGATACCAATCTGCATTAAGCATATTTTCGAACATCACCTGACGGACTTCAGCAAAAGCAGCCAGCTTGATCTCTCCGCCACTGACGGCAACCTGGTCTGGCTCGACCTCCCCAGGGCCGAGGCGAAACGGCCCCCAGCCTCGAATATCGTTGCTGCCACCCGCAAAGAATCGTCGGCTCAACGGAACTGATTCACTCTTGTTATAGGGATGGGCAAAACCGGCAAATCCCCGGAATGATGCGACTGTTTCCGGGCCGATCGGAATATACCTTCTGTAATCTGCGGAAACCTTGAAAAACTGACTGTATGTCAGCGAATTACTTGACAAGCCCAACGGAGATGGGAGCGTACCTTTGATTTCGCCCGGACTGAAGACAAAGCGATCAAAGAGAAAAGGAATATTTCCACCCACGGCAATGGAATACTCACTGAAATAGCCGTAATTACGCTTGATCAGGTTTGTGTCCTGATCTCTGATTGTGTAGCGAATAATCGAGGAGAACTGTGGTCGAAAATCTTCCAGAATTCGTTGAAACTCGAATCTGCCCTCAACGACTTCGTCCAGTTCGTTCGGGTTCCGGCGAAACTGATCGCGAAGAGCATTCAGATACTCGGAGGAGGGATCTGCGTCCACAACATCGAGTTGAACCAGATCCAGAAAACTGCTTAATCGTGAAGAATGCGTAACTTCGTATCGCAAGTTAAAACGTACATCCGAGTTAATGTCGAACAATGGCTGGTTGGATTTACCATACGTGAGCTGATAGCGGGTTCGCGCACTGGTAAAGTGCGGGTGTCTGTCCAGGGAGGCAAACGGAAAATTGAGCCTGGGAACCGAGTAATCGGCACTAGCCTGATAGGTACTGAAGAGGGTTGCGCTGTCAGTGAACTCCCGGGATGTGACCAGTTCAAAGTTTGTATGAAACCCCAGTGTCAGGTTTTCTGCCCGGCCGAATAGATTGTTATTGCTGTAGTTGACCCCGACCCCTGTACCGAATCCATAGCGGCGCATTCCAAAAAACTCTGACCGGATAGAGTGTTTTGGCAGGGTCTGAAGGTCAAAATAGACCGGAATATCCGATTCCGAAAAATCCTGCACCGACCCGTCTTCGCTTAGCCCGAACCCTCGAATGGTCAACATACCAAGGTTCTGGAACTCGTTTACGCTCTGAACATAGAGAGAGTTATTAAAGGTATCGCCGGGCCTGAACAGAATCTGATCTGTCAACAGGCTGAATTCGGTTTGTGCAGACTCCTGCTTCTCCATTTCAATACTGAATCCTTCATTTACAGCGGGGGGAGTATCAAGGGTCTGAACCTGTTCGTACTCAGCATTACCTTCGGGGCCGGCCAGCCGAATGTAAATATTTCCGAAATTGTACGTTCGATTTGCCTGAATCTGAAAGAGAATATCCAACTGTTGCGGCTCTGCTTCGTCCGGTTTGATCAGTGCCCTCACAGAATCTCGCTGGACGGCAGCATAACCGTGATCCTTCAGGAATTCGATGATTCGTGACTGCTCCGCGCGAAGTTCTAGTGCACTATACTCTCTGTCGACAGTAAAGCTGGTATCACTCATCGTCTCTCTGCCCAGAAGCGAGTTTTGGTAGAAATCTTCCTGCACTGCCGGCTCCAGATCCGGCAGGCCGGTATAGGACACGGAACGCACTTTGGAGACCGGTCCTTCATCAATATAAAAGGTGATCTCCGCTTTTCCCTCTCTGTATTCGATGACGGAAGTATCTACCCCGGTTTCAAAAAAACCGATATTCTCGTAGTAGAGACGAATGCGCTCTATATCATTCCCCAATGTTTGTCGATCGAGATAGGAGGGGGACTCTCCGAACCGTCCCGTAAGCTGGTAAATATAGTACCACGGGGTGAACCGTGGGATTCCCAGCATCTCCCGGTTGGTTCGGGTACGGATAAGGGTTCTCAATGTTCGGTTACGGACATGATCATTGCCGCTAAAACGGATTCGGCGGACAACCTGATCGGTCTCTTCATCAGCGGTAGGGCCCCGTTCATCCGAAACTGGTTCTTGAAAAGCATATATCGAATTCAACCCTCCTAACAGAAAGAACAGAGAACAGAGTGATAAGATCCGGTAATGATTGCCCACAAAGAGACTCACTTGTCATAAGAAAAACGGCTGCAGGTCACGGATCGTGCAGCCGTTTTGTCAACATAGTTCATTGAATCAGAAGCGAGTTGCTTCAGACATCGTCATAATCAAATCCTTCATCCTCTTCTCCGTGGAAGAAATCTTCCTTCCGAATGTAGTCGGGCCAAATATCTTCAATACCTTCATAAATGGTGTCCTCCCCCTCTTCAATCTCGTCCAGTTCGTAGAGATTGTCTATCAACTGCTGGGGAAGGCCATTCCGCTCGGCCCACTCGATTAACTCCTCTCTTGTTGCAGGGAATGGTGCGTCATCCAGTGCCGCTGCCAATTCAACTGTCCAAATCATAGGTTTCGCATTTTGAAATTTGTATCATTACTTTCGTTGTCAACTATAAAGCAGATGCCGGAGAAAAAAGCAAATATTTCGACAAGATAAAAGAAGAAATTCCAGTTGCTTTGCTTGGCAACCGGGAATATTTTTTATCTTGATTCAACGTTGTCTGTTTCAACATAACCGATAGATGAGAGGATTATTTTATGGGAAGCTTTGGAGGATTGGAATGGATTGTGATCGGACTGGCCGTACTGTTGTTGTTCGGTGCCAAAAGAATTCCTGAACTTGCCAGAGGGCTGGGACAGGGAATCAAAGAGTTCAGAAAAGCATCTGACGACATCAAACGGGAGATAGAGGAAGGGCAGCAGGCCCCGAAAACTACCGCGAAGAGTGAGCCTGCCGAACAGGAAAAACGTCCTGAACCGGAGAACGAAAAGGAGAAATCCGAAAATCAACAAGCTTAGTTAATGACTGATTTCAGCTCGGTTCGTGAGCATCTGAAGAGTGGAAAACAGAACCTTCCGGAACTCGTTGACGAGTTTCTTGCCCGTATTAAAGAGCGCAATTCGGAAATTAATGCCTTTGTATCCGTCGATGAGCAGGAAGCCCGGGAAGAGGCGAAAGCGATTCAGAAACGGATCGATGATGGAAGTGCAGGGCGTTTGGCTGGAGCCGTGATCGGCATTAAGGATATCATTTGTCAGAAGGGGAAATCCGCAACCTGCGCATCCGGTATTCTGAAGGACTTCGAGAGTGTCTATGACGCAACCGTTATTGAAAAGCTGAGAAGTGAGGATGCTCTTCTCATTGGTCGACTCAACATGGACGAATTTGCCATGGGATCCTCTAATGAGAACTCAATTTACGGACCTGTTCGCAATCCTCACAATCCGGACAAGGTGCCGGGAGGCTCCAGTGGCGGAAGCGCAGCAGCTGTAGCTGCTGGAATGTGTCACCTCACACTGGGGACAGACACGGGAGGATCCATCCGACAACCGGCTTCATATTGTGGTGTCGTTGGCCTCAAGCCGACCTACGGCCGGGTTTCCAGGCATGGATTGATCGCTTTCGCTTCCTCCTTTGATTGTATTGGGCCGCTGTCCGGTTCTGTAAGAGATTCTGCTGAGCTGCTTTCCGTACTCGCGGGACAGGACACTATGGACAGTACAACTTCCGATCGGGCGGTGTCCGACTATGCCGGATCCCTGGACGAAGATCGGGTCCTGACAGTAGGTGTTCCGGAAGAGTATTTCAGTGAAGGGTTGTCCGAAGAGGTCAAAGAGCGTGTCGAAGAGGTACTGCAATCTCTTGAATCGAAGGGACAGGTTCGCCTGAAACCGGTTCATTTGCCTCATATGAAGTATGGAATAGCCACCTACTACATTCTGGCAACAGCTGAAGCTTCGAGTAACCTGGCGCGCTACGATGGAATCCGATACGGACACCGTGCCGATATCCGACAGGTTCACCAGGAACTGGCGCAAGAACGTGAGAAGATCGAAGCGGAGCTACGTTCAGCCACTGACGGTCGTTCAGAACATCTGAGGGAGGCTCTTCATAAAATGGACACCACATTGATCCGGCTCTACAAAAATTCACGTACCGAGGGTTTCGGAAGGGAAGTTAAACGCCGAATTCTTCTCGGCACCTATGTACTTAGTGCCGGTTATTATGACGCTTACTACAGTAAAGCGCAGAAAGTGCGAAGACTGATCAAACAGGATTTTGACCAAGTGTTTTCCGATGTGGATGTCATTGTATCCCCGACCGCACCTACAACAGCATTTGACCTCGGGGCAAAAATGGACGATCCGATGCAGATGTATCTGAATGATATATACACAACGTCTGCAAACCTGGCCGGTATCTGTGGAATCAGTGTTCCTGCAGGGACCGACCGGAACGGCCTGCCGATTGGTATTCAGTTTATGGGAGGGAAATTTCAGGAGGCTACAATTCTGAAAGCTGCCAGTCTGGTAGAAACTCTCTACGGTTAATGCACATCCATGTATCCGATCCGATGCCTGCTATTCGGTTCCCTGCTGTTTTTCGGACTGGTATTTGTTCGTTGTTCTCCCGAGAAGGACAGGTTTCGTTTCGAATCGGCAGGTAGGCCCGTACCGGAGTTCTCTGCCGATTATGCAGTCGACGCCATTCAGAAGCAAATAGATTTTGGCGCCAGATATCCGGGATCGTCCGCACATCAAGAGACAAGAAATTTTCTTGTCGAGAGTCTTCAATCCTATGCAGGTAAAAGAAATGTCTATGTTCAGACATTTCTTCACACCGGATATGATGAAGTCAATATGGAGCTTTACAATATTGTGGCTTCCTTCAACCCGGAGAGCCCGGTACGTGTTCTTCTGGCCGCGCACTGGGACACCCGGCCCAGATCGGAGAACGACGAGGACAGTCCGGCCAGCCCTCTGATCGGTGCAGATGACGGCGGAAGCGGCGTTGGGGTACTCCTCGAGTTAGCCCGCCTCTTTCAGAACGAATCCCCGCCCATCGGGGTTGATATCATACTGTTTGACGGGGAAGACTATGGCAGATCCGGAGACCTGCATCACTTTTTTCTTGGTTCCCGATACTGGAGCCAGAACCCGCCGGTGGCAAACTACAATCCCCGTTTTGGAGTACTGCTCGACATGGTTGGGGGTGTTGGAGCCAGATTTTCCAAAGAGACGTACTCCCGACAATTTGCCCCAAATCTGGTCGAAGCTGTCTGGAGCCTTGCACACGAGATGGGGTTTGAAAAAACCTTTCCGGATCGAGAGGGAGCTGCTGTATCGGACGATCACGTCATGGTAAATCGTTACACGGACATCCCGATGATCAACATTATTCATCATGAGCGTGGGCAGGATGGTACAGCCCAGTTCCCCTCCTGGTGGCATACACAACAGGATCGAATGGAGATCATAGACCCTGAGACACTACAGGTGGTTGGAGATCTGATGGTAGAACTTGTCTACAACCGGATTAACTGATATGAACTGGACAGCCTGTATTCTGAAAGTACCCGAATCACTTCAGGAGCAGATGATTGCAGAATTGCTCGACTTCGGTTTCACATCCTTTGAACAGTTCGATCAGAGCCTTCACTGTTTTATGAGTAGTGAAAGTCTGAGCGACAAAACATTGTCCCGTACTCGGAACCTTCTTCAACGTTACTCTCTGCCGGATGAGATCAAAATCGAACAGTTCGAAGAGACCAACTGGAATGAACGTTGGGAACAGTCGATCCGGCCCGTACGAACAGGCCCGTTTCTGATTTATCCCTCCTGGTTCGCGGTTCAACCCGAAACGGATGTGATACCAATTCAGATCGATCCCAAAATGTCTTTCGGAACCGGCTTCCACGCAACGACCCGACTGATGCTTCGTTCCCTGCCAGGATTGATGGCTGCAAATCCAACAAATGTACTGGATGCCGGAACTGGGACGGGAATCCTTGCCATTGCCGCAGCAAAACTGGGTGCTCAATCTGTTACAGGATTCGATATTGACCCCTGGAGCAAGCGTAACGCGATGGAGAATCGAAAAGCGAATCGTGTGGAAAAACAGACTACGTTTCTGCTTGGCACTATCGACCAACTATCTGAGAATACTCAATTCGATCTGATCCTTGTGAATATTAATCGGAATACCATCCTTGAAATGGCGCACGCACTGGTCAAGAGGCTGCATCCGGAGGGTTCGCTTCTGCTTTCGGGACTGTTGCATAGTGACCAGAGTATAATACTCGAAGTGTTTGAAAAGGAAGGGTTGAACCTGATGGGGGAGAAGAGGGAAAAGGAGTGGATCTCGCTTCAACTTTCTTCGACAGATTCCAGATTCTGAATGGCATTTGCAATATTCTGTTTCAATTTCGGGAAGCGGGCCCTTCGCACAGGAGTACCATTAAACAGCTCTTCGTACTCGTCGTATGTAAGCGACTTCCAAAAGGAGAGGTCGGAATTCGATATCTTCTCCCGGGGCTGCAGATCGTCAATCTGGCCAACGCTGGCTTTTCTGTTCCAGGGACAAACATCCTGGCAGATATCGCAACCAAAAATCCAGTCCCCCGAGGAATCTCGATACTCTTCGGGAATCTTATCTTTCAGTTCAATGGTCAGATACGAGATACAACGACTGCCGTCTACCCTGTAGGGTTCATAGATGGCATCCGTCGGACAGGCATCGATACATTTTGTACAACTGCCACAGTGATCCGTTATGGGGGCATCCGGCTCCAGCTCCAGATCCATCAGGATTTCGCCGAGGAGAAACCAGGAGCCATACTCTCTGTTTAACAAATTGGAATTTTTACCAATCCAGCCCAACCCGCACCGCTCGGCCCAGGCTTTGTCCATTACCGGAGCTGAGTCGACAAAAACCCGGCCCTGAACTTCTCCAACCTCTTCCTGGATCCAGGAAAAGAGGTTTTTCAGACGTTTCTTGAAGACTTTATGGTAGTCTCTGCCGTGAGCGTATTTTGCAACGCGGAGAGGCGCTTCTGTGATGAGCTGATTGGAAGAGGGAGAGTCAAAATGGTAACTGGCAAGTACAGACAGCACTGTTTTGGTGCCGGGAACAAGTCGGGATGGATTCACTCGTTTTTCAAAATTCCTCTCCATCCAGGACATCTCACCCTGCCGGCCCTGTAGTAACCACTCCTCGAGTCGGACGGCCTCTCGATCCAACCGCTCGGCTTTGGAAAAGCCGCAGGCATCGAAACCGATAGCCAAAGCCCGGTTTCGAATCGCGGTCTTCTGAGAAGAGGTGTTCATTTAATCCAGAATGGATAGCAACTCAACTTCAAAAATAAGTACAGCACCGGGTTCAATCGGGCTGCCGGGTGGGGGATTGTTACCATATCCCAGCTCGGCCGGAATAAAAAACTCATATTTGGCTCCTTCACTCATTAGCTGCAGCCCCTCCGTCCAGCCGGGAATTACCTGATTCAATGGAAATTCTGCCGGTTCTTCACGACTGTAGGAACTGTCGAACTCTTCACCGTCAATCAGTGTTCCCCGGTAGTGTACCCGGACTCTCGACTCCTCATCCGGACGCACACCCTCTCCCTCCTCAATTACACGGTATTGCAGCCCGCTGTCTGTAACAGTAACCTCATCACGCTCTGCATTTTCGGAGAGAAATCGGTCCGCTTCTGCAGCATTGGCCTCGGACTGCTCCATACGACGTCTTTGCTGCTCCGCCTGAAGATCTTCCTGAAAGTTCTGGAGTGCTCCCTGCATGGCCATTTCGTCGAAAACCGGATCCCCGGATTCGACAGCCGTTCGAAGTCCACTCAAAAAATTGGAGTAATTGAAATCTTCAATTCCTTCGTCAGCAATAGAGGTACCATAATAGTAACCCAGACTATAACTGACGGAGTCGATGGTAGTGCGAAATTCGGCAGAACCGCCAAGGTCGCCTGAGTCCTGACACGCTGTAGCCATCAATGAAAGAAACAACAATGGTAACAGCGTCTGCTTGAGTGCCTTCTTCATAAGAAAATTGTCATTGGTTGAAGTTAATTGAGTTCAATTTACTCAAGTTATCACTTTTTGAAGCGGATCAAAAGGGGCTAACAGCCTGTCTGTTTCGGAACAATCTTTCACCCCCGATCTTTCAATGCTTATTTTGTATATTGGTTCTTTTGAGTCTCGAATATGATCTATTGAACGAACCCAGAGAGTACCTTTGAAATTTACTGACCTGACACTGGCCGATGAAGTGATTTCCGGCCTGAATGACATACGTTTTATTGAACCTACGCCAATCCAGGAACAGACCATTCCCCATGTTCTCAGTGGAAAAGATATGATCGGAGTGGCACAGACCGGAACGGGGAAGACAGGGGCGTTTGTAATCCCGCTCCTTCAACGAATTTTTGAAAGTGACCGGGAAGGAATCAAGACAATTATACTGACCCCGACCCGGGAACTTGCCCAACAAATCGATGAACAGATTTTTGCCATCGGATACCATACCGGTATTACGTCGGCTACAGTGATTGGTGGAAGCGACTTTTCTACACAGGCTAAAGCGTTGAAAGCCGGAGTCGATATCATAGTGGCTACGCCCGGGCGGTTCATGGACCAGAACAAGGTGGTCAACATCGATCTCTCAACGGTCGAATTTCTTGTTCTTGATGAGGCGGATCGCATGCTGGACATGGGTTTTTTACCTGACATGAAAAAGATCATCGACTGGCTTCCTACCAAACGTCAAACGCTTCTGTTTTCGGCTACCATGCCCAAAGAGATCGAAAGACTTGCCTCTACGATCATGAACAATCCTGAAAAGGTAGAGATCGCCCGGTCCAAACCTCCCGAATCTGTCGAGCAACGAGCTTATTTTCTTAGAAGTAACCAGAAAATTCCGCTGGTCAAACAGATTTTTGACACGATCCAGTGGGACTCCTGTATCATTTTTACATCTACAAAAAAGGGCACCGACGAGCTTCAGCGGCTGTTGAAAAAGAGTGGTATCAAAGCTGGCAGCATTCACGGAGACCGGAGCCAGGACGAACGGAACAAGGCGTTGAACGCCTTCAAAAACGGTGAAAGTCCGGTCATTGTCGCTACCAACGTGATTGCGCGTGGAATCGACATCAAGGATGTTTCAATGATCATCAACTACGATGTTCCCCGGAGTACTGACGATTACGTTCATCGGATCGGGCGGACAGGTCGGTACGACAAGTCGGGTATTGCTGTAACTCTGGTAACCAAGCGGGACCGTAAATCCTTTGCGGATATCGATAAAATCAAAGATAACAAGCTCCGGAAAATTGAACTGCCAGAGTCGTTCGGTCCCAAATCTAGTTTTTCATGGGATACGTATACGTTCGAGGATAACAGAACATCATCAAAAGAGAGCGGCTCCGGTTCGACCGGTCGCACTGACCGTAAGAAACGGAGTGAAGAGACACCGGCCAAAAAAGACAGCAATAACTCGGGAAGAACCAAAAAAAGTACTTCCGGTGACCGGGGAAAAGGGTCGAAGAGAGGAGACTCTCAGAAAAAAAACGGATCGGATACTTCGGCGAAAGAAACCACCTCAAGAGAACCCCGTCAAACACAATCGTCCAACGGGAAAGAGTCTTCAAAAAAGGCAGGGCGCAGGCCTTCTGATCAATCGTCCGGTCAAAAAGATTCTGGCGAGAACAAGCCGGAAACCAGACGGATACGACGCAACATTCCCAGAATTGAGAAAGCGACCGAGCGGAACAGAAATGCACCACAACCATCCAAAGGGATCTGGGGGCTCATCAAGAGCTTCTTGCCTCTATCCCGGAGAAACTGACCAGATTTCATGCAGCGTGTTGCCTCACTGTTCATTTGGGTGGCCATCGCACTACTGATCGTGTGCTGGTTACCGCTTCTTGCCACTGTTTGGCTCTTTGACCAGGATCCATTCAAATATCGGACCGGTCGTATGTTCCGGAGACTTGGCAAGATGATCACCCGGGTGAATCCGAAATGGCATGTAGAAATAGAGTCCGGGGAGGCAATTGACCCCCGAAATCCATATGTCATGGTCTGCAATCACTTGTCCAATGCCGATATCCCGGTAATTTCCAATCTTCCCTGGGAGATGAAGTGGGTGGCCAAAAGGGAACTCTTCAAAATTCCGGTTGTGGGCTGGATGATGAAACTCTCGGGAGACATTCCGGTAGACAGAGGAGGGCGCAAAGGACAGATCGAAATGGTGAAGAGAGCCCTGTATTATCTGCGCAACAAAACCTCTGTGATCTTTTTTCCCGAAGGAACTCGCTCTGTAGACGGCCGCCTTCGCCGGTTCAGCAAAGGTGCCTTCGAGCTCGCCATTCGGGAGCAGGTCCCGATACTTCCGATGATACTTGACGGAACCCGAGACTGTCTGCCGAAAAATAGCTGGATATTTGAACGCGATGTACATGTTCGCCTGAAAGTACTCTCTCCGATAGAGACGACCGGGCTGAATCGTGAGGATGTCGAACGACTGATGACTCAAGTTCGAAGCCGGATGGTTCAATCCCTGTCTGAATACCGAAACGTACCACCAAAGCAGGTAGACGGCACCCTGTAAATAACAACCACTTAAAAAATCATACGTAAACCGAATGCCTGATAACGATTTTTTGGACCCGAAAGGAGACATACGACTTACCGACAAACAACTTATGGAATCGGAAGAGATAGAAGCCATTGCAAAAAAGGTCATTGAAGAGAACGATATGGAGTTTGGCCCGGCTCAGATCGGGTACTTTCTGGTCTATCCGAATATTACCAAACAGAGAGCGGCAAAATGCCTTAAAGCATCCAGAGAGGTCAAATACTATTCTGGCAACGACTATCTGATCGAAATCTCCGGAGAGATGTGGGATATGCTGGACAGTGAAACCAAAGAGATGCTCCTCTATCATGAACTCCTTCATCAGGATCCTGTTTTCAAGGCAAAAAATCAGGAGTGGAAGATGAATCTGAAGAAGCCGGACTTCCAGGATTATTACGAAATCAACGACAAGTTCGGCAACGAATGGTACAAAACCATTCAGGCTACTGTCTCTTCATTATACGACATGGATCCGAGACAGGAGAGCAAAGTCAGTACCTGAAACAGGGGTTGGTTTCATGCGATTTCAGATTGTCGTTCTAATATGGAAAATTGTATATTTGCATGCCTTCTGAATTGACATGCCCGGGTGGCGGAATTGGTAGACGCGTCGGATTCAAAATCCGATGGTGGCAACATCGTGCGGGTTCGAGTCCCGCCCCGGGTACATTATCGCCATTCTCCCAGACTGGCACATAATCCCTCAATCTTTGCAACTTTTTTTCTCTCCCTCTGACAAATAAAATGTTTTTCCGTCAGAAAAAAGATTGTCTCCCAACAGGTTTACATTTTTTTTAAACTTGCTAATTAATATTATAATATTTTAACAAAACCTGTTGTGTTTTCATTTAACGCTGCCTAACATAGTAATGGAAGAGACTCGCTATGCCATTTGTGTTCCGTGTTTTTTCCCAGACTGTAACAATCCGGCCTTCCGGGACTCTTGTAATTCAGACTGGCTAAAAACCAACAATCAATAAAAACTAAAGAAGAGGCGAAACAATGGGTCAACAACAATTGCTTCTCGTTATTCTTGTAACCATCATCGTGGGTATCGCGACCGTAGTTGCAATCAATACTTTTGGAGCTGCAGCAGATTCGGCAACCGTCGATGCGGTTCGGCAAGATTTGGCTACTATTGGAGCATCAGCTCAGGGATTCTATATGAAACCGGCAATGCTGGGTGGTGGGGGACGAACCTTTGATGGTAGCTCCAGTGACGCAGCTGACGGCATCACATGGGGTGATATCGCATTCGGCGGTACGGAAAACACAGACGGTAATATGCAAAATGAGAATGCCATCTACGTGATGGGTGTTCCAGCCGCTACTGATTTTACTGTAACGGCGACCGCCTTCACCAGCGATTCGACTATCATCGCTGCACGTATCTGTCCGGACGACATCATCATGGGGCAAGAAGGAGAAGCTGCGACCTCTCTGGCAGCATGCTAACCCGGATGAAACAACTACCACGACAACTTAAAATATAGCAAACAGGATTCATCTCCTTTTTTTGGGGAGATCGTTAAACGAAAAAGGCTCCTCCACGGAGCCTTTTTCGTTCTAACTTGATCCTGTATCTCGAAGATACTCTATATTGGTTTACAACAAACCCATTCCGGATCGATCTCTCGGGGTTCGGTTTTTCATCAAAAAAACGTTTCCGTACGTATTCCCGGCAGATCGTTATTCGCCGGATAAACAGCTCGAAGGACAACAGACAGACGGATGCCTCAATTCAGATTATCGGCAACAGCCAGATCAGGGAAACTGATCAAAAGCGAATTTGAAGCTCCCGGTAAACGGGAAGCTCAAAAACGGGTGCGTCTGCTTGCCGAAAAGCAGGGAATCACTGTGAATGAGGTTCAGCAGAAGCAGACCTACATGTACAAGGTTCAGAAAGAGGGGAAATCCGTTGTCAAGGGAGAACAGGAGGCATTCAGCAAGGAAGAGCTGGAGCGCGCCCTTGCGCGTCTGGGATACAAGGTATTAAGTATCAATCGCAAGCTCTTTGACTTCAAGGGGAATGTTCCGCGTGAAGAGGTTGTCACATTCATCAGCCTTTCTGCAGACCTGTTGAAGCAGCAGCTTACCTTTGACGAAATTTTGACTCTCCTCTACGAGGATACCAGCAATGCCCGGATGAGAGAGGTGATACGGGAGATCCAGAAGGATCTGAAAGACGGGAAAGAGGGAACAGAGGTGTACGGGAAGCACGAGGATGTATTCGGAAAGTTTGCCGCCTACATGCTAAGTGTTGCATCCACTTCAGGGAATATGGCACTGGTCTTTGACAGTACCGCCAAGTTTCTGGAACGGGATGCCGAATTTAAAAAAAACCTGCGACGATCGTTAATGATGCCCACAGTAACCGTCCTGGCTGTTATCGGAACGGTTCTATTTTATGTCGGATACATTTTTCCTGCCCAGGCAGAAATGTTTGTCGAGTTCAATATTCAGCTGCCACCGATGACAGCAACAACACTGGACTGGAGTTACTGGCTTCAGGATAACTGGATCGTAATCACGCTGCTTCACGTCCTTCCCTTTGCAGGACTCTTTTTTATGGTTCGCAACCCGAAAGGAAAATTACTGTTCGACAAATATATCATCCGAATGCCGGTTATGGGGGATTTGTTGCACAAAACCAGTATCGAGATTTTTTCCCGGGTCTTTTATACCCTCTATAGCGGTTCCGGCCAGAATATCGAGGTGATCCGTGTAGCGGCAGAGGCATGTCGTAACACCTATATGGAGAAGCAGATCAAGGAGCAGGCTATTAAACGGATGCTGAAAGAGGGTGCAGGACTTATCGAAGGACTCGAAGCTACAGGAGTATTCACCAAAACAGCTATCGGCCGTTTTCGGCTCGGTGCAGAATCGGGAGCCCTTCGCGAGAATGCCAAACAACTGGCAGAATATTACGAGATACAGACCACCTACAAAATGGAATCTGTTATCGACATGATTAACCTGTTTATCAATCTTTTTATTATGATCGCGCTGATTGGCATTACCATTGTATCTTCTGAAGCAGCTTTGATACAACCAAACAGTGGAGGGTACTGATTGCAGCATCTGACGAGTACAGACAAATATCTGTTTGTCAACGGTCGAATCTGATTATTCGAATATTCTAATGGCTAAAACCACAACACGAAGTCATATCGGAGATCTCCTTGTAGAACAGGAGGTTATTTCAGAGGAACAGCTGAAAACAGCGCTGTCGATCCTGGAAACCGAACCCGACAGCTCCAACCGAAGGATCGGACAGATTCTCTACCAGGATCTGAAGCTGGATCGACATCAGGTGATGAAGGAAATCGCCGAAATCTACGCTTTTGACGAGGTATTTTCGGGCCGGAAAGATCTCCCTGCCGATATAATTCAGGAGATCAAAAACCTGGTTGAGTCGATTCCGGACGATATGTTGGAGGAGCTGGTCTATCACAAGGCCATTCCGATATCAAAATCCGGAGCCGGCATCACCATTGCTGCTGCGGATCCCGCCGACCCGCGCCTGACCTCTATCCTGAATCAGCTGAACTATCAGCGTCTCGAGATCGCCTATTGCCGCTATGAATTGATCGATTTTATCCTTTCCAATGTCTACGAACAGAAGAATGAATTTCTGGATCTGCTGGAGGAGATCGACTACGAAGAGGCCGATGTACAGAGCCAGAGCGATGCAAGTCTCGATGAAGAAGAGATTGATGCCGAAATCAATCAGAGTATGCTCAACTCCCTCGTTGAAGGGATGCTGGTCGAAGCTGTCCGCCAGGGGGTCAGTGATGCTCATATTATCCCTGCGGGGCCAACGACAACGGATATTCGGTTTCGTGTAGATGGAAAACTTCAGCTCTGGTATCAGCAAAAGGGAGTAAAACCGGAAGCGATTGCAGCGGTTGTAAAAGACAAAACCCGGAATGTGGACCGGTTTGAACGGGACAGCTCACAGGACGGGTTTATACAGCGCCTTGTCGATAACCATAATATCCGATACCGGGTCTCCATTATGCCGATGGTCGGAGCCCAGTTCGATCGCAAATTCGAATCAGTCGTGATCCGTGTTTTGGACGATCGGAATGTGATTACCGATTTAAATATACTCGGCTTGCAGGAACAGGCGAAAAACGACTTTGTCAGAGCGATTGAACGACCCTCCGGAATTGTGATTATAACCGGCCCGACGGGTAGTGGTAAATCAACGACTCTGGTAGCTGCACTCTACTATGTTCTGGATCCTACAAAGAACGTTCTTACGGTGGAAGAGCCAGTCGAGTACCTGATTCATGGGGCCCGGCAGCTGAAGATCAGCCATAATATGGATTTTGATATGGCTATTCGAGGAATTCTGCGCCATGACCCCGATATTGTCCTGGTGGGAGAGATTCGGGATCTGAAAACGGCTGAAATTGCTATTAAAATGGCAAATACAGGCCATCTCACCTTTTCTACACTTCATACCAATGATGCAACAAGCGCAATCTCCAGGCTCTTTAAAATGGGAGTTGAACCGTTTCTGATTGCAAATGCCGTAAACATGGTCATGGCTCAGCGGCTGGTACGGCGACTCTGCCCGAAGTGTAAAGAGGAGTATGACCCTCACCCGGAGACGCTTCGCGGTATCGGGTTCACCGATGAAGAAATACAGAATAACACCTTCTACCGGGCAGTAGGTTGTGATCACTGCAATCAGACTGGCTATAAAGGACGAATGGGTATCCACGAAGCGCTCTTCTTCAGCAAGGAAATCAAACGAATGATTCTTGAATCTGGTAGTGATATTGACGAAGAGACGATCAAGGAGCAAGCGATCAAGCAGGGAATGAAAACCCTGAGAGCCTCAGGCAGAACCCGAATCATGGAAGGGACCACCTCGATTGAAGAGGTTGTTGCAATAACACTGGATGATTAATTAACAAGGAACTCTGAATCATGCCAAATGCGGATCAAAAGCCTGATGGAATGCTGCCGGACTATCTCAGGTCATTTCTGAAAACGCCTCCTCATCTTCTGAACAGTTTTCATTATGAAGATGTGATGGATTATCTGAAGCTGGGAGAGGAAGAGCGTTTTGAAAACGGGGATCTGATCATCCAGGAAGGGAAGTCCATCAGTTGCTCCTATATCATTGCAAGTGGTACGGTCTCCGTATGGAAAGAGGGGATTCAACTAGCACTGCTTTCCGAAGGAAACGTTATTGTGGAGTCGTTTCTTTTTCAGCGAACCAACACTATGGACAAAATTCAGGCGGAAAGTACAGTTGTAGCCTTGAAGTTCGAACGGCACGATGTTCTGAATTTCTTCCGGAAGCGTCCGGGTAAACTGTTTAACATCTTCACCAAGAATATTATTGAAATTCAGCAGAAAAAACTCCACAACATGAACCTTCAGGTCATTCAGCTAAAGAAAAAATTACTCGACGAAAAGAAATGGTAATCCGGGAGGACTCCTCCCAAAGCCTTAATTATAGCCGACTATGACATCGCTGCAGATCAACGATCTAAAACAGATCACCGGAAAAGTACTGCGTGAAATTCCATCCAGTGCTAAAGGAATCGAGCATCACATCCATGTAGGAAAGCGTATTGAAGAACTTCCGGAAGAGAACCGCATGGTATTGGAAACCAATCTAAACCGATTGTTGATTCATATGTATTCGAATGAAGCGTCCGATATTGATCTGGGTGGACCCGGTTGCGCGGAGAAAGTATGGTATCGTATTCACGGAGAGAAAAAACCGGCTGAACTCCCCGACTGGTTATCCGTGAAGGAGACAGACGTTCTTCTTCATAACATTATTACACCATCCCAGCGGGATTCCCTGCTGGAGAACAGAAATCTGGATTTTTCTCACTCCATAATCAACGACGAGAAACAGGCTCTTCGCTACCGTGCAGATCTCTATTTCGACCTGGAACACCTGGCACTGAACATGAGAAAAATCGATACGGAAATTCGTCCGTTCAAAGGCCTCGGCCTGCATCCGGAGATTGCGAAAGCACTCAGTTTAAAGTACTACAAATACGGATTAACACTTGTAACCGGAATCACCGGCTCCGGGAAATCATCAACGCTGGATACGATAATTGATGCCAACAACCGAACCGTCGATTCTCATATCGTTATTGTCGCTTCACCTGTCGAACTGATCCATCCTCCAATCCGCTCCGTAGTTCGGCATCGCGAGGTTGGAAGAGACGTTCCCGGATTCAAGGAGGGAGCGATCCAGGCCCTGAGGCAGGACCCTGATATTATTGTTATTGGAGAGTTGAGAGACCCCGAGACTATCATGACCGCTCTTGAAATTACCGACTCTGGACACAAAACATTTGGCACCCTGCATACCTCTTCGGCGATGGAGAGTATTGAACGAATCGTTGGAGAGGTTCCACCCACTGAACAGAACCGTGTCAAAGCACGCCTGGCCGATGTCCTCACCTGTGTAATCAGCCAGAAACTGGTTCCAAGTCAGGATGGAAAGAGGGTATTGGCCAAGGAGGTACTAATGGTAACCCCATCAGTACGCGCAGCCATACGGAATGACAATGTAAACGAGATTTACCAGATGATGGCAGAAGGCAGTGAATTGGGTATGATAACAATGGAACAGGATTTGAAGAGGCTCTATCTGACCGGTAAAATCTCAAAGGAGGAAGCACTGAACAATGCGAATAACAAAAAACGCTTTCTGCAAATCATCGAAGAGGTCGAATAGAATCTGATGTTCAGGACAAAGAGACATATCGGAATCGCTGTTGATGACCTCTTGCTGCAAATGGCTCGCGTCCAGCGGAAAGGGAAAACCCTTTTATTGCTGGATCTGGATACGATTGAATTGGCAGAACCCTTGCATAAACACCTTTTTGATCCCCAGCAACGAGGGGAGTCCTCCGGCCAGACGAAAGGAGCAGATCCTGACGATATTTTTGGAATCGAAGATACAGGTGAGTCTTCACCCGAATCTTCTGCCAGTGCAGAAGAGGCACTGGACAATTTAAACGAACTTGACAGTCTGGATGATCTGGAGAATCTCGCCGATTTTGACTCTCTGGAAGATGAGGACACTCCCGATCTGGTCGATGAAGCCGGGCTGCCGGACAGCAACGAAGTTCTTGTCTATGAATATTTAAATGCTGCCGAACATGATAACAGAAAACATATTGGATTGAACATCCGGTCGGGTATCAGTCATTTTCAGTTTCTGTCGGATACAAACTATAGCAGTGTAAAGCGAAAAGAACTCAGAGAGATTGTAGAGAAACGTCTGCACTCAGTTCATGGTGAGGTGCCGGATCAGGACTTCTATAACTACTATGTGGACGAAGAGGGCAGGCTCTGTATTGTTTCCGTCGATGAAGAACCAGAGTCTCTTCGAATGATGAACCGGGTTCATGCCATCTCGAAACGAAAACGTCTCTATATTGAAGAGGTCTTGTCGGACGAAATGGCGCTGGTTGGTTTCTATCGGACGCACTATCCCGAGCCTCCTGACGAAAAGAGAATTACGGCGCTGATTCAGATCCGGGAGCAGCGGTGCAGGATTGTCTTTCTTCGAAACCACCAGATCCTGCAGATTTCTCCGATTATCAACGAAGGAAGTGCGGATCGAAACGTTTTGGGTACACTGTTCAGCAAGTTGCTTTTTCAGCTTGATACTGGAAAGGTATCCAGACTGGATCGGGTGATTCTCTGTGACAATGTATTGGGAGAAGAAGCCATCCGATTCTTCGAAAAACAGTTTCCGGATGTTGATGTCCGGGAGTTTGAACCTGACCCGGCTCTGCTTCAGATTCCTGATGCGCTTTCTGACAAAGTCCCGCATTATACCACGGCACTTGCCACTGCAACTGCAGCTGCCGGACCTCTTCCGGACCTGTTTCCACCACTCTCCATCATTCCTCAATACATTCCGGACCGCCAAAAAATTTTCCAGCTTCAGTGGCACGGAATTCTTCTGCTTATTGCTATCGGTCTGGCACCCGTAGTCCTGAACTCCCTCTACCAGCAGAACAGAACAGAAATCGAGAACCTGACAAGCGAAAACAGTCGGATGGAGTCCCTGATTGCAGATCTGGAGTCTACCGTTGAAGAGACCAATCAGATGGAACAGCGACTCAACATGCATAAAGAGCAGTTGATGTTGCTCTATGAGCTGAGTGAGGAGACTGTACGCTGGACAGCAACGTTCGATCACATCAACCGTGCTGTCTCGGAGATCGGCGGATTGTGGATTACCACATTTCGGCAATCCCCCCAGGGCCTTCTTATCGAAGGATATTCTCTCTATGAAGAGAGAATACCCGCACTTGCGAGACGGTTTGGCCACGTGACGCTGATTAATGTTCAGCAAGTGGAGATGAGAGAGCACCCGATCCACCGGTTCTCCATGCGGCTGGCCCGGGTTGTAGATTCTGAAGGACTCTATACACCCGAATTTTCAAGGGAGATACCTCCTTTCCTGGAATCACTTGAAGAGTTGTAATTATGTCGTACGGACGAAGAAATACCATCATTCTGCTTCTGTTTTTTCTGTTAATTCTCGGATCCGGATATGGATACATCCACTTTTTTCAGAAAGCCGAGATTGAGACCCTCCAGAACAGACAGACAGTACTGCAAGGAACGTTTGATCAGATGAGCCTGGTTGTCGAAACCTATCCGCTGTTTGAATCGGCACTACTGCAGTCCGAAGCTTTTCTGAACAACTATGATAAACATCTGTTTCCGACACACAATCCGGACCAGATCTATCGCTATTTAAACGAGTTAAACTCCCAATGGCCTCGCATCGATTTCAACTTCAATTTTGCTGATTCCACCACACACGATCAGTATGGAATCGTTCAGACAACCCTGGACGGCACCGGAAGCTGGAGAGGGGTGTACGGTTTTATCAACCGGATGGAAAACAGCCGGCCGGTGCAACGCGTCCGCGATGTACAGATTACTCCGTCCAACACTCCGGGAGAGTACGGAAATGTCAGTTTTACACTCACTCTCCAGAGTTACTATGAGCGACGCACATCACTCAGAACGGACTGGGAGACGCTCACAGTTGGTATGAGTACTCCAGATCAATTTCATAATCCATTCTTTCCTTTGATTCGAGAGGTCGGCGACAATGAGCAGGAACTGCCGGATGTGGAAAATAGTCAGCTGCTCGGCATCGGGAGTTCACGAATCTATTTGAGAGATCAGAACGGAGAGTTGATACGCCTCTCCCTGAATGACCAGGTCTGGCTGGGGCGGTTAATAGCAATTGATGTACGGCAGGGGACTGCACATTTTCGCCTGAATAAAGGCGGACTAATTGAAGATGTAATACTTGAGGTAGAAAAATGAAGAGACAATTCCACAGCTTGACGATATGGATTTCAGGGCTTTCGGCCTGCCTTTTTCTATTACTGTCTGCAGAAGCCGGAGTAGCTCAGGAGCAAATCCCGCGAGAATATACCGATCCGGATCAAATGATCTCATTTGACCGGCAGACTCCGTTTCCGGATGCTATTGGAATCATTTCAGATTTCGTCTCCGAAACAGAAGATCGGCTCCTCATCGACCGGACCGGCTATACAGGGCCGATCGGAGTTTCCCTGCCTCCCATGCACTGGAGAGACGCACTCCGATACATACTTCGGGTTCAAAATATGGTTCTTCATGAAGACCCGGAATTTTATGAAGTACTGACCCGCCAACAGCTTCAGAACAGAACCGATACAAATGATTCGGGAGCACAGAGTACTTCCGGATCGGATATTGCCACTACCCGAACCCGTGAAGTCCGTATTAATGCAACGTTTTTTGAAGGCAGCCGCCGGGCGCTCCAGGAGGTAGGGGTAGACTGGTCTACCCTGACCAACCTGACACCGACGAATGTCGCTGAGTACATGAGTGATGATGGGGGTGAACAGCTTCCGGGCCAGTTTCAAAACCGGTTTGTCGCGATCAATGCCCGAGGAGCCCAGAACGTTTCGCAAAGTGTCTTCAATTCACTCATTAACTTTGGAGATGTCGGAGCCGGAATTGAAGTCCAGGCACTTTTCAGTGCGTTTGAGGCAGACAACCTGGGTGAAGTCCTGGCCACTCCGTCGGTCAAGGTGATGGACGGACAGGAGGGCAGAATCCAGGTGGGGGAGGACTTTTCAATCAAACAGAGGGATTTTGCCGGAAATGTTACGGATCAGTTTTTCAGTACCGGAACGATCCTGACCGTAACACCACAAATCATTGATTATCAGGATACTACCTTCATCTACCTGGATCTGAATGTCGAACGCTCTTCGGCGCAACCGGATCCCGTGAGTACAGTCATCAGTAAGGAACAGGCGAGTACACACTCCCTGCTTCTGGACGGTGAGAGTACAGTTATTGCCGGGCTCTATCGTACCGACCACAGCGAAGTCCGGCGAGGTATACCGATACTCAAGGACCTGCCACCCTGGTTTTTTGGGCTCAGATATCTGTTCGGTTATAATTCCACCGATATTTCAGAAAATGAACTGATCGTACTGGTTCAGGCCGAACTGGAAGAGTCCATCCCCAATCGATTACTCAGACAGTTTCGTCCCAAGAGAAATCTGATTGAGGAACAACAGCAGCGTAATCGGGAGGATCTGGACTACATCTCGTCTCAAAGTCCGGACGAAAAGGATTCGAAAGAAAACGTCGAAACGATGAATCCAGAACAGGTTCAACCCGATATTCTCGAACCTGAGGTCGGTTCGTTGCCGGAGAGGGGGGCACAATCCGGTGTTTCATCGCCTTCAAGACCCGTCACAGAGAGCCGGAACGAATCTGATAATGCTCCTGACGTGGACCGGAGAAGATCTGGCGAAGAACTCTCATACTATACAATAGCCGGCACTTTTCAGAGTCGTGAAAATAGTGAAGAACTCTATGAGCAGCTGATCGGAGAGGGATACGAGGCTCACCTGCTGCATGATCGGGAAAGCGGACTATACAGGGTTGCTTACGCCGGTTTTTCCGACCGGAGCGAGGCAGTTCGGTACACACAAAATATTCAACGTATACAACAGGAGGATGCGTGGCTTTCTGCAGCTCCGAATTGAATCGGGAATGCACATAGCCTGAGACGCAACGGTCAGGAATCCGTCAGAGCCGAATCGGCGATTGCGGCTCTGGAGTGTTTCTTCAGAAACTCTATCGAAATCTCGTTAAAACGGTTCGGTTGTTCAATATTACAGACATGACCGCAGTTCTCAATAACGACCAATTCACTGTTTCGGTGCTTTTCAACCAGCTTTTGGACCACCGGCAGAAACATGTGATCTTCGCCTCCCATGATATAAAGAGTGGGGTTTCCACTCTCTTCTTCACGAAAATGGCGCAAGAGAGGATTCACTTCATACGTCATTCGATACCACTTTAAAAACTCCTTCCGTGCCATCTTTTTAGCTTCCCGGACAAAAAGATTCCGGGACTCCGCATGATTGGCTCGAGGCTGAATAATCCAGGCGAACAATCTGTACAGCCACAGAAAGGGAACCAGCCGCTTAAACCAATGGCCCAGCCAGACAAGAACCCTGGACCGGATATTCAGACGCATGATAGCACCACACATAATTGTACTTATAACTCTTTCGCCGGCAATTTCTTCTATCGTTCGTATGATAACTGTTCCAAGGGAGACACCGATAAAATGGGCTTTATGGATCTGCAAATGATCCAGCACCTGCAGGACATCCCGGCTTACCAGCTGGAAGGTGTATTTTTCGCGATAATATTCCTGAATCATATGACGCGAGTTCCCGTGCCCCCTCAGGTCAATGAAAAGCACATTAAAATGATCGCGGTATGCCTTGATCTGTTTAAACCAGATGGAAGAGGAGCCACCGGCACCGTGAACGAAAACCACCCAGTCCCGGTCATCTCCTTTTTTATAGGTTTTGTAGTAGAGTATGGCCTCTGCGTTGCGGCTGTCGTCCAAAAAAATCCTCTTTGTCAAGATTGAACAAACCCTCTGTTTCCGACACTTAAACAGAACTATATCACGTGCAATACAACTGTGATAATAGGCTTCTGAAGGTTTTCAGACAAACGGGGAGAGGGGCGGTGCTACCGCTTATCCTGGAAAAACCGCTTCAGGAGCTGACTGCACTCCTCTTCCAGGATCCCCTGAATACATTCGGACTGATGGTTCAGCCCTGGATCGGATGCAAGCTGGAATCGGGAGCCACAGGCTCCGGATTTCTCGTCAGACGCACCGAAGACAATACGGGACATTTTGGACCAGACAGAAGCTCCTGTGCACATGACGCAGGGCTCGAGGGTCACATAGAGTGTACAATCTTTCAAAACCTTACTTTCAAGGGTATCACAGGCAGAGGAGATAGCGATCATCTCTGCATGGGCTGTAGGGTCTCCGAGCATTTCGACCTGGTTATAGCCGCGGCCGACAATTCGGTTGTTGAAGACCACAATGGCGCCCACCGGAACTTCGTCACTCTGATACGCTTTTTGTGCAAGTTCGAGTGCCTGATACATATATACTGTATGTCGGCGCCAGACATCGGCAGCAGCGGTCGGGTCTGAGCCGGGACATTCACGATCTGTCATGGCACTATTCGTTCGATTGATTATCCTTTTTAGACAATGGTTGCAGGATCACTCATAATGCGTATTTTTGCCCTCATATATTGAATGGAGAAGAAATTGGGGGATAACCGATTGAATTGATATCTTGATTTCGGTCGAATAAATTTATTTAATTAAATTGGTTTATTCACTAACGAACCATTCATCAATAAAGAGTTACGCAAGCAGCCGTTGAGATAACAGAAGCTTTGTGACCTTTGAAAAAGTAATTACACCATAAACCACTCACAATCCATCAAATCATGGAAAGACACAGACTAACGACGCTATTCGCAAGTGTCGCGCTGATGCTCAGTGTGACAGCTTGTGGCCCGTCTCTTGTGATTGAAAATGTTGACTACTCCCAACCTATTGAGAGTGTCCTCTCTGTTGACGGAGAGAATCAGGTTCATGACCAGAGATATGGCATCGAATTCACAATCAGCTCCGTTCTGGAAGAAGAAGGGAACGACTCTGTCGATGAAGTTCGCCTGATTCGAAGCAGCAGAGGCTTTTACTTTTTGACGGCTGAAGGATTCAATCACGTATATGTTTTTGAATCTGACGAATCCGAACTAAAACTGAAATCAAAAATTCATGTCAGCGAAGAGGGCATTGCGCAGCCTGCTCTGAACCAGAGGGGTAGTCACATTGAAGTGGTCGACCGTTCTTCAGGTGATACCATTCGTGTAAATGAAGAAGGCAGGATATAGGAGGCAAACCATGAATAGATCAATTCATTTTTCACTGTGTACACTATTTGCACTGGTGCTGACGACTCTCTCTTGGTCGAATGCAGCAGCGCAACAGTCCGACTACCAAATTCAACAGGATTTTCGGGCAGATTACAGCCAGATTGTGAACAGCATTGACAATGCATCCACAAGTTCGGACGTGTCCCGAATCGAACGATCCATTCAGGGATTTGTCTCTGAGTACAGTGATCACACCAATATCATCGATTCATCACTCTATCCGGAAACGGCCCAGGAGTGGATCGACGATCTGAAATCCCGACTGAACGCAACTCAGCAAAAGATTGCGAGAATCGAGGAGATGGACGAGCGAATCAACGAACTGAACCGTGAGCTGGAAGGGTTTCGCGGCAACCTGACTGAGATGAACCAGGAGGTCGAATCTCTTCAGCAACAGCTTAGTGATGCGCAGTCCAGTCATCAGCGAGCTTCAGGCCTTGCACGGGAATACAGGGAAAGCCTGCAGGAACGTGACGAGTTTGTAACTACGTTTCTGGTTCAGCTGACACGCAAGTATCAGGCAGCCGACGCATCGACAGATGCAGACATTTCAGAGGCTATCGAGCGTCTGGACGACAATCCGGTAGATCTGCTCCGCACCGTTCTCGGTGAGTATGTAAATTATGCCAACCAGTCTTCCGGGCTTACCGCACCTGAGTATCTGAGCATGAAGGCTCAGCACCAGTACTTCAGCGAGTGGTGGCAGGGAGTCGGTGAGTCACTGACAAATGTCTTTGATCCGGACTCGCCTGTACAATCTCACCAGGAAGTGACAGACCTTCTGTCCAACTGGGAAGCAGCCATTGACAATCGAATCTGGGGTTCAATCGACAGTGCTTTTGCCGACAACGGGATCGAACTGGCTGATTTTTCCAACTCTTCTCAATTGTATAATGCCCTTCAGGAGTATGTAAGCGGAGCAACAGAACAAGCACGTAATCAGAACAGCCAGGACGACCTGGATCAGTTCAGAAACTTCTCCAACTTCTGGAATGGAACAGTTAAAGCTCAATGGGGAGATCTTCTCATTGCAAGTGGTATTCTGAACTATGAACAGATTGCTGGAATTGACAGCCAGCTTGACGGTTGGAACGAAGTCGCTATACCTACTTCCAATCTGATGTTGATTCTTTTCCTCGTCAGTATTGCCGTCATTATCGGGCTTATTATTTCACTCGCCCGCAAACGAGGAGATAATGAAGAAGGAGAAGCGGCTCAATCCTGATCTGTTTTTGACCCGGAGCCGATAACGCTCTGAATTATATATAAAGGGGATA
>JBBDRX010000054.1:0-7082 GCA_040905245.1 Balneolaceae bacterium
GGAAACCCCTTACAACCTGTAAGTATCGCTGTTTTTGGGGTTACTGACGGCGATACTGAGAAAAGAAAAAAGAATAAAAGTGGAGCTGCCGGGAATCGAACCCGGGTCCGAAATGGTACATCGTTCAAGTATCTACATGCTTATCCGCCGTTTTGAGTTTCGCATGAGGGCGCGCCCGGCAGCAGGCAACCTCACACTATTCTGCTAAGTTCTCACATCGAATACGGCAGACACGCATCCAATGCCAGTCTGTATGAGTCGGCGCTCCAGCTCAATGTCTACAGACAAACACTGAGGGAACGGTCAGGCTTGCTTACGCAGCCAGACGGTAAGAATAGTTGTTGTCAACTACTTTATTCCATGATGGTCGTTTTACGAGATCCATCGGACACACTCGGCATGCAACCTGCGATTTTACTCATCCCGTCGAAACCTTTACAGCCCCAATACGTCAAAGATCTGCCGGTTTGGAAAATACATTCCAAAACCGCTTTCCAACAGCGGGAAAATCACCCGGCTTTCAAAGCCGTTTCCCACCGTATTCCATTAGGAAAGATACGCTATTTTACTGTCACTAAAAAACAGCTCGTACCCCTCAAAAAAGAGAAAGATCTTTCAAATTTCCTTACTATTGGAACGTTCTGAATATCGGACAGCGTTCCATTTCCCGAACCGGGCCAATAGTAACTTCCGAAAGTCCGAACCCCATAATCTGAAACTCGATTTACTTGTTTTACCGGCTAGTTCCTCTCCTGCTCCTGTTCTCTGGCACGGCTATGAACGTCTCCGATTCGTTAGCGCGTCAGGAGGCTTCTGTTTACGGATATATCAGCGATATTCAGACAGGTGAAACACTGATTTCTGCTAATGTTGCCCTGCTCGATCAAAACCGTGGCACAGCAACCAATACATCCGGCTACTACTCCCTGACAAATATTGAACCCGGGAGCTATACGCTTGCCGTCTCCTATATCGGCTATCGAATGTATCGCACCGATATTGAACTGATTCCCGGAGAGGCGATGCGGCTGGACATCGAACTTGTTCCCGAAGGGGTCACACTGGACGAAGTGGTCGTACGTTCCGAGCGCGAAGAGGAGGAACTGAGAAACATCGGGGTTGCCCAGGTAGAGAGCAGCCGGATTCGTGAATTGCCGGCTGTTTTTGAAGCAGACCTGTTTCGCTCCGTTCAACTGCTTCCGGGAGTGAAAGCCGCATCCGACTTTTCGAGTGGTCTCTATGTTCGTGGAGGCGGTCCGGACCAAACCCTGATTCTGCTGGACGAGACAACGGTCTATAATCCCTCTCACTTCTTCGGTTTCTACTCGACATTCAATCCGGACGCCATCAAAGACGTACGCCTCTACAAAGGAGGCTATCCCGCCAACTTCGGGGGACGAATCGGATCGGTTCTGACCGTGTACAACAAAGACGGGAATCGAAATGACTTTCAGGGAACTGCAACTATTGGCATGCTGGCATCCCGCGTCATGGCCGAAGGGCCTTTTCGATACGGTTCCTGGATGTTTGCCGCACGCCGCTCTACACTTGAACCCCTGATGGCACTTCTCCGGCGAAGTACAGACAGTGTTCCGGACAAGTTCTATTTTCTGGATATCAATGGAAAAATCAATCTGGATGCCTCCCCGAATGACCGGGTGTCGCTGGCGGTATACAGTGGCGGAGACCGGGTACTTCTCCCATTCAATGAGGACGCTACCATCGCGCTCGGCTACGGGAACCGAACGGCAAGTGCCAACTGGAGGCACATCTTTTCCGACCGGCTCTTCAGCCGTATTACCCTAACCGGATCTCACTATTACAGCGAACCCGATTTTGAAATTGCCGGTACCACATTCGGGCGTAACAATACCATTCATGACTACTCTGCAAAAGCGGATATCGAATACCTGCCAAATGACCGGCACTCGATCTCTGCCGGCCTCTGGAGCAGAAGCCTGCTATTGAACTTCAGGGATCGGTTCGATGGTGTCGAAACCTTTCGAAACCGCATTCAGGCGATCTACAGCTCTGCTTACCTTCAGGACCGCTGGCAACCCGCCCCCGACTGGGTGCTTCAGGGCGGTGTTCGCTCCAGTCACTTCTCACAGGGCAATTATCTCCGTCTGGCCCCACGACTCTCGATTGAGTATCAGGCGACCAATCGGCTTCGCCTGCAGGCTGCCTATGGACGCTACCATCAGTATCTGACACTCATCACCAATGAGGCATTTGCCGGTTTTGATGTCTGGCTGACGACGGACGAAGGAGTTCCGCCCGCCTATGGGGACCAGTTCGTCCTGGGAATGAAGACCATCCCTTTTCAAAATCACAACCTCGACATCGAACTCTACTATCGAAACATGAGGGATCTGTTCGAGTTGAATCCGTTTGTCACCGATGTCTCCGGCCTCGACTACGAAGAGTTGTTTCGGTTTGGTGAAGGATACGCCTATGGAGCCGAACTCTATCTTGAACGTCAAAGCGGAAGGCTGACAGGATTTCTCGGATATACGTTCGGTATCACTCAGCGCAAGTTCCCTGGTTTCAACTACCCGATTCTGGACGATCCTTCCAACGCCCGATTCTATTCGCCGAAATATGACCGGACACACGATTTCAATCTGGTTCTCAACTACGATCTGTCTGATCGATGGCGGGTGACCAGCGTCTTCAGCTATGCTACCGGACAAGCCTACACAGAACCCTCAGGGCGAACTCAGATCGGAAACCTCCCCTGGAGCAATACAATCCGAGAGGTCTTTCTGGTCGAAGAATTGAACGCCTCACGCCTCCCCTCCTATCATCGGCTGGATTTCGCATTCTCCCGGTTCGGCACCCTGTTCAATCTTGCAGAAGCCGAGTGGCAGTTCCAGCTGATCAACGCCTACTCCAGAAAAAACATCTGGTTCTACCAGTACGATTTTGATGAAAATCCGGTCGAACAGAACGAAATTAATCTGCTTCCGATCCTTCCGGCCATCTCCTACACTGTAACCTTTTAGCCATGAAAGAATTCGGGTTCCCATTACTTCTTCTTTCTGTTCTGCTTGTCGCCTGTGACCCCTCTTCGAACCGGGACTATCAACGTTATATTGTAGTAGAGTCCTACCTCATTGCCGAACAACCCCTCCAGCCAGTGCTGCTCTCATGGAGTTCTCCAGTCGAACAAGAGTACCGTTTTCAGGACAGTGCACTACCCGATGCAGATGTTCGGGTTCAGCTGATCGGTTCAGATGGTGAACCCGATGAGACCTTTCCCTACCAGATGGTTCAACCCGGAGTCTATCAGCCGGCGGACCTTCCGACTCATCGAGTTCAGCCACGCGAGCGCTACCGGCTTTTGGCAACTATTCCGGGAGAGGGGAAAATCACAGCTGTAACAGCCATTCCGGATACATTTCAAGTCGTCAGCAACGTTCCGGAATCGGTCGTCTACCAACAGGATACGCTACGCATACAGATTTCCAACTCGATCACCACCGAACGACAAAATGTCTATCTGTTTCAGACCACCGCATCGGACATTCGGCTGAAAAACATGACTCCCTTTTACCGGGATCTTGTGGAGGGTGGCGACAGTACAGTCGAGGAGTTTACAAACAATGCTTCCACCCCGATTAACGAGCAGAATTTCCAGGTAACCAAAGAGGGAACCATCGAATTGCAGTTTCCCTGGATTGCTGCAGCTTTTTATGGGCCGAACCAGATTATCGCCAACTCGCTCGACCGAAATCTTGTTGACTTTCTTCGCTCTCAGGAAGTTCAAACCGGAGGTTCCACCCTGCCACCGGGTGAAATTCCCAATGTTATTTCCCATATTGACGGTGGCGTAGGTGTCTTTGGATCGCTATCTGCAGATACCATTTCCACTCGATTTGAAAAACCCGAAATTCCATGACTTCGCGTCAATTCCCTGCCCTTTTGCCTCTTGCATTTTGGAGCATCATACTGTGTCTCGTACTCCCAAACAGTTCGGAGGGTACAAAGAATCATCGAGTAGAACGGGTTGAACCGGTTCGTACTACCTCGCCAACCGTTGTTGCCATCACGACAGACACATTCCGTCTCGCAAGAGTTGAATATCGAGGCAGCGGTGACTGGTACAGCTCTCCCACAGCCCTCACCAACCTGATCCGTTATGCGAGAGAGCAACTTCCCATTTCTCTGGATAGCCAATACGATGACGTGGCACTGAGCAGCCGTGAACTCCACAACTACCCTTTTCTCTTTCTGACCGGGCACGGCCACATCGAAGTAGACGAGTCGGAGTTAAATAACCTGCGACGATATCTCGATAATGGTGGATTCCTCTATGTAGACGATGATTACGGCCTGGACCCGTATGTACGGCCCATACTGGAACGGCTGTTTCCTTCCACTCAGTTGCAGGAACTGCCACCGGACCACCCCATATACCACAATCTGTTTCACTTTCCAGAGGGCCGGCCACCGAAAATTCATGAACATGATGGACTGCCTCCCCAAGCGTTTGGAATCTACAGAAATGGCCGTCTGGCAGTCTTATACACCTATGAATCCAATCCCTCCGACGGGTGGGAACACGACCGTCACAACAACCCGGACGAACTTGTAGAAACAGCACTAAAGTTTGGATTGAACCTCCTGGTTCACGTCTTTACATCGGATCGGTAACTTGTCGGACAAAGCAGGTACTATCTCTGCTTTTTACTCATCTATTTTTTCAAGATATTTAGCCACTCTGTACAACTCAACCCACTCATGGATGATCATTCCGATTGCAAGCGATCACGCCGGTTACAAAGCAAAGCAGATCACGCTCGAACTTCTCGAAGAGATGGGGCACGAGCCTGTAGACTTTGGCACCCACAGTGACGAATCGACCGACTATCCCGACTATGCTATCCTGGTTGCCAAGAAAGTTGACCAGGGAGAATATCCGCTCGGGGTTCTGATTTGTGGAAGCGGACAGGGCATGTGCATGACCGCCAACAAGTATTCGAACATTCGGGCTGCACTGGTCTATAACCAGCAGGCTGCCGACCTGAGCCGCAGGCATAACAATGCCAATATTCTCTGTTTACCCGGAAGAGAGCTGAACCGGGATCAGATTCAAAATATTTTGAACTCCTGGTTTGAAGCCGAGTTTGAAGGCGGGCGTCACGAACGAAGAGTCAACAAGATCCACTCGCTAACGGAGAAATCGTAGCTTATGAAATCGTTGAAAGAGCAAGACCCTGAGATCTTCTCTGTCGTTGAGAAAGAGACCTATCGTCAAAACTTCAACTTTGAACTGATCGCATCTGAGAATTTTGCCTCCCGGGCAGTAATCGAGACGATGGGAACGGTATTGACGAATAAATATGCAGAGGGTTACCCGGGGAAACGGTTCTACGGAGGTTGCGAATTTGTTGATATAGCGGAAGACCTGGCTCGGGAGCGGGCCAAAAAACTGTTTGGTGCAGACTGGGTAAATGTTCAGCCACACTCAGGCGCCTCTGCCAACGCTGCCATTTACCTCGCTGTCATGAAGCCCGGGGAGACGCTGCTTGGCCTCGACCTCTCCCATGGAGGACACCTGACACATGGTTCTCCAGCCAATTTCTCAGGGATTACCTACCATCCTGAATTCTACGGTGTCGACAAGAATAGCGGAAGAATCGATCTCGACAGAGTCCGGGACAAAGCAAAAAAAGTGAATCCAAAAATGATCTCTATAGGAGCCAGTGCCTATCCACGAGATCTGGACTACAAATCATTCAGGGAAATAGCCGACGAAGTGGGTGCGATTCTGTGGATGGATATGGCGCACACGGCCGGGCTGATTGCAGCTAACCTGCTGAATGACCCGCTCCCCCACTGCCATCTGGTTACGACCACAACACACAAAACCCTCCGGGGGCCCCGTGGTGGTATGATCCTTATCGGAAACGACGGAGAAAATACGCTGGGTGTTACCGCACCAAAGTCCGGACGCACCAAAAACTGGAGTGAGCTGCTCGATTCGGCGGTATTTCCCGGCCGTCAGGGCGGGCCTCTGATGCACGTCGTGGCGGCCAAAGCTGTCTCTTTCGGTGAAGCACTGACCCCGGACTTCACAACCTATCAAAAGCAGGTTCAGGAAAATGCAACTACACTCGCCGAACAGTTTTTGAAAAACGGATATAATCTGGTCAGCGGTGGAACCGATAACCATCTGATTCTGGTAGATCTCAGAAACAGGGGATTGACCGGCAAACAAGGGGAAGAAACACTGGAACGGGCATCCATCACCGTCAACAAGAACATGGTTCCATTCGATACGGAAAGTCCGTTTGTCACTTCCGGTATTCGAATCGGGACTCCTGCTATGACCACCCGCGGGTTCGGCAAAGAGGAGTTTGTCCGTGTGGCCGACCTGATCGATCAGGTTTTGCAGAATCCGGACAACGAAGATGTGATTCAGCAGGTTCAAAAAGAGGTCTTTGCCATGTGCAGAGAGTTTCCTCTCTATGACTTTGTCACTACCGCCAATTAACCTTGACGGTACAGACGAGTGGAAACCAATAGAGTCCAGGTATAGATCCAGGTGAGAAAACATGAGTGAAGAAACAGAAAAACGGGGAGTGATGGGCCGGTTATTGCCACGGGCAAAAGCCCCGAAACCGAATCCGTCAGAAGGTATGTCCTTTCTGGAGCACCTTGAAGAGCTCCGGTGGAGAATCCTCAAGGGACTGGCCGGTGTAACCGGTGGTGTCGTTGTCGCGTTTATCTTTTCGGATCTGATCATTAACCAGATTATTCTGGGGCCGGCCAACGCAGATTTTTTCATGTACGACATCATGCCCCTGAATGCTATCGATCTGGACCTTCTCAGCAGGCGTCTGCCGGGACAGTTCTTTACCTACTGGGGCAGCCTGATCATTGCAGGGGGTATTATCGGTTCACCCATTCTTTTCTACCAGTTGTATGCGTTCATCGAACCGGCCATGGAGAAGCAGGAGAAGATAAAAGCCTACCTGAACGTCCTGTTCGTCAGCTTTTTTTTCCTGTTGGGAATTGCCTTCGGATACTTCATACTGGTTCCCTTCGCTCTGCAGTTTTTTACCCAGTTTGTAATC
>JBBDRX010000055.1:0-7037 GCA_040905245.1 Balneolaceae bacterium
CTGACCGGGAACGCTGTGCAACCTGATCATCCCCGTACTCCTCTCCGGCCTCTGCCGCTTCAAGAAAGAGATCTACTGCTTCGTCTGCCAGTGAAACATCCGACCGGTTGGAGCGAAACTGCTCAAACCCGTTTGCAGCCCGTGAAAAATAGACTCGTGGAAGTTGATTGCGCACCAGCTCCGCAATGTCACCACAATCTTCACAAGAAGAAGACTCGGCCAACTGAAGTGCCTCTCTGTACATCTCAATTCCATTCAGAAAGTCATTACCACTTACCAGCTCTCTGGCATTATTATAGGCCATTGTCGCCTCTCTCCGCGCATCCTGTGCCGTAAGAACCTCCATGGTGGCAGACATGAGGAAGAGTGATAGAAAGAGGGTTTTCAAAGAAAGTTGTAATGATTTCATGGCTTCAATCTTTAGGTTATTGACTCGGAATTGAACAATTCCGGCCAGTAAAACGCGTAGAAATTAATGAAATAATTGAATTAATCGAATTTTGGTTGCCATTCTACTCTAAAACGAACGCTACACCTGCATGTATAAACGCGGGAGCTTTTGAAATGTTCCGTGCCGAGCGAAATTATTAAACGATCTCCATTCAATCAATTTCAATTTAAAATGCAAAATTGGGCTCCGGATCACGTTGTTCGTAGTAGTCGCAGACGTGCTGTACAGCCTCTTTCGGATCGTCCGTAAGAAAAAAGAACTCCTGATCTTCGGGAGAGATGTAGCCATCCACTGTCAGTTTTTCCTTCAGCCATCCTATCAGACCCTTCCAGTACTCCGTTCCCACAAGAACAACCGGAATCCGATCAATTTTGTGAGTCTGAATCAGGGTCAGACACTCAAACAGCTCGTCCAGCGTTCCGAAACCGCCCGGAAAAACAATAAAACCCTGGGCGTACTTGACGAACATCACTTTCCGGACAAAGAAGTATTTGAAGTTGATCTCGTACTTCGGGTGTACAAAATCGTTGATTCCCTGCTCGAACGGAAGGTCAATTCCCAATCCGACAGACTTCCCGGACGCTTTGGCTGCTCCCCTGTTTCCCGCTTCCATAATTCCGGGCCCGCCGCCGGTAATTACTCCGAAATCACTTTTGGCAATCAACTCCGCTGTCTCTACAGCCATCTCATAATATCGGTCTCCGGGCTTGACCCGGGCCGAACCGAAGATGGAGATACACGGTCCCACCTTCAGGAGCCTGTCATATCCTTCGACAAACTCTCCCATAATTTTGAAAATACTCCAAAGATCGTGACTGGAATCCTCTTTGAATCGGCTTGTACTCATCATTTCAATTGTTTGTTCGACATTTTAATTTCAACAATTCACCGGGGCTCGTGCCGGAACAGCCCGATTTTCAGCCGCACTCCAGGAGTTCCGTATTCCGTAATATCCGGTCCCAGCAATGCATTTGCAGAGAGATCGTCTGAAACATCAAAGGATCGCATGTGAGCATAGACATAAGCATCCAAAATGTTCAATCCGTAAGCCAGACCAATGTAGACATAACTCAGATCCCGATCATTACGCAAATTGTCTCGTATCGCACGCATCTGATCTGCAGACATCCCATCGGGTACAAAATCGGGAGTCTCTCCATAACGGTAGTCGGTCTCTTCCCCGCGAATTTCGTTGTAGTAGGCAGCACGAAACCCGTGGTACTGGCGAGTCAGATCGTAGGTGTAGTAACCCAATCCAACAAACAGGGCGTAGATAATAGGCACTTTCCAGATCTGCTTGTTGATCACCTGCCCCCATCCGGGAATCATCATGGAGCGGTAAAGAACCTTCTTCGGTTCCGGAAACTCCTCCGATTGCGGTTGGTCCTGAAATACAGTCCGGTCCCGCCGGAAATCAAAACCCCAGTATTCATCGGTAATTGCGGGCATCATCGCGAAATCGGGATCGGAGCGAACCACCGGTTCAACCCGAAAAAGAGAGGGGCTCTGCGGGTTACTCGAGTCCTGTGCCAGACATGGAACAGCCGGAACAAAAATACAGAAGAGGACACAAAGAAGTCTATTCAATCTTTTCAAACAGTTGCAGAATTCGTTCAAGATCGTCCGGAGTGTAGTAAGAGATTCGGATCTCCCCTCCCCTGGATTTCTCCTTCATCTCAACACGTGTACTCAACAGACTTCGCAGGCGTTGTGAGATCTCTTTTAAAAATGGATCTTCGGTATCTGTTGAACGACGTTTCCGATTCTGCTGATTCCGTTTTTCAAGACTCTTCGACAAATCCTCCACTTCCCGGACAGACAGCTCTTCTGCAATAATTTTTTTCAGGAGCTTCTTCTGTTCCGATTCCTTCCTGAGATTCAGGAGTGCCCGTGCGTGTCCGGCCGAGATCTCGTCGTCCCGAAGTGCAGCCAGAATAAAATCGGGCAGTTGCAACAGGCGCAGCATGTTGGTTACAGTCGTCCGGTTTTTCCCGACCTCACTGGCTACTTCCGCTTGTGTGTAACCCATCTCTTCCATCAATCGTTGATAGCCCATTGCCACTTCCAGAGGATTGAGATCCTCTCTCTGAATGTTTTCTATCAGCGCAAGAGAGAGAATCTGTTCGTCCTCAACCTTGCGAATATAGGCCGGAATCTCCTTCAGACCGGCCAACCGGCTGGCTCGAAGACGACGCTCTCCACTGATGAGTTCAAATCGCCGCTCTCCCAGATACCGAACCGTTACCGGCTGAATAATACCATGCTGACGGATAGATTCGGACAGCTCCTGAAGGCGCTCTTCATCAAACTCTTTTCTGGGCTGATCAGGATTGGCACGAATATGCTCGACCGGTACCTGTAGTACGACATTGACCATCTCTGCAGGATCAATCGGGACCGCCGTTTTCCCCTTCTGACTCGACCGGGGCTTAAGCGACTCTCCCTCTTCCTGATATTCAGGAAAAAATGCGCCAAGTCCTCTGCCCAATACATTTTTACTCATACCAGCCTCCCGGTCCACTCATCAGGCGAGCAGACTGCTATCCTTGAACAGTTTCTTGTTTCTGCTGACGACCTCTTTGGCCAGGGCCAGGTAGTTCTTTGCTCCGATACTGGTAGCATCGTAGAGTATTGCCGGCTTCCCGAAACTGGGAGCCTCTGCAAGACGAACATTCCGTGATATCACCGACTTGAACACCCTGTCGTCAAAATAACGTTTTACCTCTTCGGCCACCTGATTCGAAAGACGGGTTCGGGTATCGTACATGGTCAAAACAACCCCTTCGATCTCCAGATCCGGATTGAGATGCTGCCGGACAATTTTTATCGTATTCAGAAGCTGACCAAGCCCCTCCAGAGCAAAATATTCACACTGTACGGGAATCAGAACCGAATTCGAGGCGGTCAGAGAATTGATGGTCAACAGGCCAAGTGACGGCGGACAGTCAATAATGATAAAATCGTACCGGTCGCGAAGCTTCTCAATCGCCCTGGAAAGAATCTGCTCACGTCCCTGACGGTCGACCATTTCGATCTCTGCCCCTACAAGGTTTATGTGTGATGGAATCAGATCCAGGTAAGGCAATTCGGTATCCCGAATGGCCTGGTTCACCCCGACACCGCCAACCATCACCTCATAAATGGAATTGGTAACCGTTTTCGGTTCAATGCCCAACCCGCTTGTGGTATTGCTTTGCGGGTCCACATCAATCAATAGCGTTGGATGCTCAATGGCAGCCAGGCTTGCAGCAAGATTAATTGCAGAGGTAGTCTTTCCCACCCCTCCTTTCTGATTTGCAATAGAAATTACCTTTCCCATTCAGGATCTCTGTCTGTGTGATAGTGTTGCTCTATTCGATTCAATATAAACGGATGGGCTCTGGCAACCAAACGAAGTTATGCACATCAAAACCCCTCTTTAACAAACTTGCAAACTATTATTATTAATAACTTTAAGTTATTAAAAGAGACCGTATGCAATGGGTGGTATTCCACACCTATCACATATTATATACATATCCACGGGTTACTGGCTTTGACCTGTCAGGTGCAAACCCCGAAGACGATCCTGCTGTTGTCCGGTAGCACCACGAACCGGACGCAGACGCTGATAACTGTGGTGAAGAAGAGAATCGTACGACTCTGTTTGATCCGCCGAATAACGATCCATAAAATGGAGGTCCTGTTCATGATCGACCCAGGGAGCCAGATCTCCGGAATCAGATTGTGTCTCTGTTTTTATGATCGGCAGTGCATTTTTGGCCCGGGATGGTTCAACTGCTTCAAACCCGCCAGTGGTAGAGGAGTCCTGAAACAGAAGAGCTCCCGCCAGAAACGCGACGAGGACAGAGGCCGCAGCAGAGAGATACATGGCCTGCGTTCGGCGTTTCCTTCGATTCAGATGGGCAGAGGCCTGAAGCACAAGATTTCTAGAGAGATGCCTGGGAGGATCCATTTCCGGGAGGTCGGAAAGACGATGAACAACCCTTCGAAGGCTCTCTACTTCGATTAGAAGATCTTCATCCTCTTCCATCCGTTTTTCAAAAAGAAGCTCTTCCGAAGGATCCATTTCCTTCATCAGATACCGAATTGAATCATTTTCATCAAACTTCATACCGTTCTGGATTCATTTTTCTGTTCCTGGTCAAACAGCTTTCTCAAATTGATGAGTGCATAACGCATACGTCCAAGTGCCGTATTGATAGAGACACTGGTCAGTTCCGCTATCTCCTTGAATGGCATTTCGTAGTAGTGGCGCAACATCACCACGGTTCTTTGCTCTTCCGGAAGTTCAGATATATAACGCAACAGCCGGTTTTTGGACTCGTTCAGCTCCATCTCCTCCTGTTGCCCGATCTGATCATGATCCGGAAGTCTGTCATAGAAATCCGTTTTTGAATCAGCATCCTTGACTCCGTTAACGTCAACAAACCGTTTTTGTTTTCTGATATAATCAATCGTTGCATTGTGGGCAATTCTCATGACCCAGGCAATCCATTTTCCCTGTTCATTATAGGTATCGTCCATTTTGGTAATCACCTTCGTAAAGGTCTCCTGAAAAATGTCATTGGCAATTTCAGGATTAGTAACCATCGAATAGATATAGGAGTAGACCTTGGTCTGATGCCGGTTCATCAATTCACGAAAAGCAAGTTCATCAGAACGGTTCCTGTAAAGACGGACGAGTTCCCGATCCTTCAACCCTTGATACTTGGCCGGTACATGTGCTGCTTTCGAAAGTTTCATATGGAAAAGATGATTAACGATTCAAGCTGCAATGTACAGGTTCTTCATGTTACAACATGTAAATCGTTATTACGATAATGTAACGTATGACCCTGCAATACATTTCATAACACAGAAATAATTATGCCAATGTCCGGTTTTCTGCCAGATTGCAACCGTTGTGAAAATGTGACAGCCCATCCGGGCCCGGTATTACCTTCAACACCATTTCATCCGTTTTGTTCCGTTGAGGTTACTTCCTGATTGTCCGGTTCGTGAAAGTATGTATAGATAGCTTTTCCGGTCTTTTTACCCGCCGCTTCCTGGAGTGTTTCCAGTTTCGCAGCTGCCACTTTGTGAACCGAACCGAACTTCTTCAGTAGGTCAGAGGCCCTCTTGTCGCCAATCCCGTCGATCTGTGTCAACTCCGTCTGCAATATTCGGCTGGATCGTTTCGACTTATGGAATGTGATGGCAAATCGGTGCGCCTCGTCCCGTGCCTGCTGTAACAGCTTTAACGCAGAGGACGTCTTTGGCAGCATGACCGAATCGGCTCTGTTCGGAAGAAATACCTCTTCGAGTCGTTTTGCCAGCCCGGCTATATCCACGTCACCGGTAATACCGACCTCATCCAGTGCCTCGACAGCTGCATTCAACTGGCCCCGGCCTCCATCCACCAGTACAAGATCCGGCAACTGCCCTCCCTCCCTGACGACCCTTCCGTAGCGCCGGATAAGCACTTCCTTCATGGATGCGTAATCGTCAGGACCCTCTACGCTCTGAATGTGAAATCTCTTGTATTCACTTTTTCTGGTTTGCGCATCAATAAAACAGACCATAGATGCTACCGGGTCGCTACCCTGCAGGTTGGAGTTGTCGAAGCAATCGATTCGGCGGGGAAGCCGATCCAGGTGCAGGTACTGTTTCAGGTCCTTCACGGACTGGGGGATCCGTTCACGTGAAGCTTTCTCCTTCTCCAGCTGACGCTCACCAAGAATGAGCCGGGCATTGGAGAGAGCCATTCGTATCAGCTGCTTTTTTTCGCCAATTTTCGGTGTGTGAAACGGTACTTTCCGACCCCGTTCCTGCCAAAGATAGGAGAACAGTGGATCCGGTTCGGGAAGCTCGTGACTTACGTATACCTCGTCGGGAATGGCTCCGGCAAACTGCCCGGCATAGTAGTCTTCCATAAAAGACTGCAACAACTGTCCATGCGTACGGCCTTTGATATTCTTTAGAAACCTGTGGAACTTTCCGATCAGCTTCCCTTCCCGAATTTTGAACAGTACGCCACACGCCTCTCCCATATCCGAGTCAACTGACAAGGCAAAAAGATCCCGGTTCACCTGCTGCTCCGCAACCATTTTCATCTTCTGGTTGAACCGCTCAATCGATTCGATGGAGTCTCTCAGTCGGGCTGCTTTCTCAAATTCAAGCATCCCGGAAGCGATCTCCATTTGTTCTTTCAGAGACCGGAGAAGTTCGTTGGTCTTTCCGTTCAGAAGTTGCTGGACACTCTCCATGACCGACTGATACTCCTCCAGATCCCAGTCTCCGGAACAGTTCTGAAGATAGTCATCAAAACAGGAGTGCCATCGTGGGCCTCCCTTTCCCCGATCCACATGCCGGGAGGCCACCGCACAAGTACAGAGGCCGAATGCCTTCCGAATCGTATCCAGCATACGACGCATATGCCCGACATGATCGTACGGGCCAAAATAGCGCCCTCCGTCTTGTCTCACGATCCTTGTGGAGAATACACGGGGTCTTTCCTCCTGAGTCATACAAATATACGGATAGCTCTTGTCGTCCCTGTACATCACTTTGTAACTAGGGTGGAGCTCGTTGATCAGATTTTTCT
>JBBDRX010000056.1:0-38346 GCA_040905245.1 Balneolaceae bacterium
CTGCAGAGCGTTCTACAGTGTGAAATAGAAATTTCAACGGGTTCGCCCCCATATGTCGCAACCGGTTTCTCCCCATCCATTGCCCGGATCCGGAACGGTTCTTCTCCAAGATAACGGGAGGCCATAGCGGTGACCAGCATCCTCCCCCCCTCTTTCTCCCGCTTGCGCCAGCTGCAAGGAGAAGCAGAGCCGACATTCGGATCAAATCGCGAGCAGGCGATATGAATATCCTCCGGAATACACGAATGCTTCACATCTTCCATCCTGATTTCAGATTTTTTAATCATCTTTAAAAGATTTGAAAAAGTCTTTCAATTTAAAAGCTCATTTGTATACTCACTAACATTTCGCCCAGTATTTCGCTATTTTTTGAGATTATTGATCAAACCTAATTCAACACAACTACATGTCTCAGAAGGAACCGACTCTGAACGAACAGCAGACTATCCGGCGTGAAAAACTGGAACAAATTCGTGAAGCGGGATTCGATCCCTATCCGACCCACTTTGATGTCACTCACCATTCCGATCAGATTCACAGACAGGAAGAGCATCTGATCTCAACTGCAGACGGTGGAGAATCTGCAGAGGGACGTGTTTCGGTTGCTGGACGTATCATGACCCGAAGAGTAATGGGAAAAGCTGCTTTCTTCAACCTGCAGGACTCCCGGGGAACCATCCAGATCTATATCCGGCGAGACGACGTTGGCAAGGATGTCTACAATACACTCTTCAAGAAATTGACGGACATAGGTGACATCGTGGGAATCCGCGGTTTCGTTTTTAGAACCAGAACCGGCGAAACCACGATTCATGCAGAGTCCTTTCTCCTTCTCTCCAAAACACTGCGACCCATTCCGATTCCGAAAGAGGTCACCAATGACGAAGGAGAAACTGTCATCTACGACTCTTTTGCCGACAAAGAGCAGCGATACCGGCAGAGATATGTGGACCTGATCGTAAACCCGGATATCCGTACTGTTTTTCGGAAACGAACAGAAATGGTACAAACAATCCGAAAACAGTTGAATGATCAGGGATATCTGGAAGTGGAAACCCCTGTTCTGCAACCTATATACGGAGGGGCTTCGGCAAAACCGTTTATTACCCGGCACAATGCTCTGGATATGAACCTCTACCTTAGAATTGCGAATGAACTCTATCTGAAGCGGCTCATCGTAGGCGGATTTGACGGAGTCTACGAGTTTTCCAAGGATTTTCGGAACGAAGGCCTCTCCCGGTTTCACAATCCCGAATTCACTCAGATTGAACTCTATGTGGCCTATAAGGAGTACAACTGGATGATGTCATTTACCGAGAAACTGATTGAATCCGTGGCCATCGCTCTACACGGCAAGACTGAAGTCTCCGTCGGAGATCGAACCATCGATTTCAAAACACCATGGCCACGTATTCCGATGTTCGATGCGATCGAAAAAGAGACCGGATATGATCTATATGAAAAAAGTGAATCCGAGATACGGAAGGTAGCGAAAGCCCTGAATATCGAAATGGACGATTCCATGGGCAAAGGCAAATTGATTGATGAAATCTTCGGTGAGCATGTCGAGCCCAAACTGGTTCAACCCGTATTTATAACGGACTATCCGATCGAAATGAGTCCTCTGGCAAAAAAGCATCGGGAAAAAGAGGGGCTGGTAGAACGTTTTGAATTGATTTGCAATGGGAAAGAGATCGCAAACGCCTTCTCCGAACTCAATGACCCGCTGGATCAGCGACAACGCCTGGAAGAGCAGGCACAACTGAGAAGTGGTGGAGACGAAGAGGCCATGGCCATCGACGAAGACTTTCTCCGTGCCCTGGAGTACGGTATGCCACCGACGGCCGGATTGGGAATCGGCATTGACCGGCTGGCGATGATCATGACGGACTCTGACTCAATCCGGGATGTTCTCTTCTTTCCCCAGATGCGTCCCGAACAGGACAAAGTAGCCGGCGGAGAGGGTTGAACCGATTCGAAAGATCCACAACCAACGAACAGAAACCCCCTAACCGGGCTGACGGATGAATTTTGAGTTCTTCCTGGCAAAACGATACTTCCGCGGTAAACGTCAGGGGTCCCGTTTTCTTTCGTTTATCAAGATTATTGCCATTACCGGTGTGGCAGTCGGAGCCGCCGGACTGTTGATTGCCCTCTCCATTGTGCACGGGTTCAAGTCGGTGATCCATGAGAAAGTACACGGCTTTGCCCCCCATATCACGATTGAGTCGGCCACCACCGGGCCGATACTCCGTGCCGATACTCTTCAAACACATCTAATGGATATTGAAGGAGTTTCTGCCGCCCATCCGGTCACCTTTGGTGATGTGATGATACAGGCCAGAGACGATGTCAGCGGCGCGGTTGTCAAAGGTGTTGAACCCAACGGTGATCTGACCGACCTGAGAGACTACATTGCCGAGGGATCTTATCAACTGGATCCAGCTGAGGATGGTTATCCGGGTATCATACTTGGGGCGGCACTCGCACGCGCTATCGGAGCCGAAATTGGCGGGCGGGTTACGGTCTATACAGTAGACGGTATTCCCACCCCTTTCAACCCGCCCGACCTGGTTCAGTTTACCTTACGTGGAATCTATGAGACGGGGATTGAACGATTTGATGATGCCTTCGCACTTGTAGATATCTCACATGTACGGCCGCTCTTCGGACTGGGTCCGACAGAGGCCACCGGTGTGGATATACGTGTTGAGGATCGCTCTTCCATTGAGTCTGTGCACGAAGAAATTCAGTGGAGTGTCTCGTTCCCTTACAGAAGCGAAACGATCTATCAGCGGTACAGGAACCTGTTTGCCTGGGTGGATCTTCAGGAACAGACCATTCCTTTTGTGATCAGTGTGATGGTAATCATCGCAGCCTTTAACCTGATCGGGACCGTTCTCATGATGGTTCTGGAACGAATCCGGGACATTGGAATTCTGAAAACCATGGGTGCCAAAAGTCGGGAAATCCGACGGATTTTTATGTTAGAGGGGATCTTTGTCGGCATAACAGGCCTGACTTTCGGCATCGGCATCGCCATTCTTTTTAACTGGCTTCAGGCGACCTGGCAGATCATCCCCCTGGCCCAGGAGAACTACTACATGAACTATGCTCCGGTAGACCCACACCTGGCCGACTTTCTGATTGTGACGGTAGTGACGCTCCTGTTGTGTGCCCTCGCCTCCTGGCTTCCGGCCCGCTTTGCCGCAAGAACCGACCCAGTTCGAGTTCTCTCTTTCGGGCGGTAAAGCAGATCGATCCAGCCGGTTGGAAAGGTCTCTGAATCTCGGCCCTCTCTGCAGCCGGTAATTCAGGAATCTTTTAGAAATTGATCGGGAGGGTAGTAATCAACCCCAAAGGTCTCTGCTACCGCACGGTTCAGGACCACACCATCGGAAAGGTTCAACCCGCTCAACAGTTCCGGATTCTCCCGGCAGGCTTCTTTCCACCCGTTTGCGGCAATTCGGTGAATGTAGGGAAGCGTTGCTTGGGTAAGCCCAAGGGTCGAGGTAACGGGCACCGAGCCCGGCATGTTGGTCACACAGTAGTGGAGCACGCCATCCACGTTGAAGACCGGATTGTCATGAGTTGTCGGCCGGGAGGTTTCAAAGCAGCCTCCCTGGTCAATCGCTACATCCACCAAAACCGCTCCTTCTCTCATGGAAGAGAGCATCTCCCTAGTAATTAGCCGGTCGGCAGGAGCTCCTGGCTGAAGGATTGCGCCAATCACGAGATCCATATCGGGAAGCTCTTCCTGAATAGTCGCAGCAGACGAGTATCTTGTGCGAACCCGTGGTGGAAGTGTCTCCTCGAGAGAACGCAGGCGTTGCAGATTAATGTCGTATAGCAGGACATCGGCACCCATACCTGCTGCAATGACGGCAGCATTGGCGCCTACAACCCCGGCTCCCAGAATCATCACTTTTGCGGGAGCCACACCAGGGACTCCGCCCAGCAGTATGCCCCGTCCTCCGGAAGGTTTCTCCAGAAAACGAGCCCCCTCCTGAACCGAGAGGCGGCCGGCTACCTCGCTCATCGGAATCAGCAGTGGCAACGTGCCCCGTTGATCTTTTACCGTTTCGTAAGCTATAGCTGTAAGGCCGGCTTCCCGGGCCGCCTCGAAAAGTTTTTTGTCGGCCGCCAGGTGAAGATAAGCGAAAAGTGTATGAGACGGTTGCATTCGGGGGTACTCCTCCGCTATCGGCTCCTTTACTTTTACAATCAATTCCGATTCCCGCCAAAGATCGTCAGCGTTTTCGGAAATCTCTGCGCCTGTCCGTCTGTACTCCTCATCCGGATAACCACTGCCTATTCCTGCACCGGTTTCTACTCGTACCCGATGGCCGTGACGAATTAACTGTTCTGCCCCACCCGGGGTCACCGAAACACGATACTCATGAGGTTTTATCTCTTTCGGAATACCAATATCCATCTGCCTGTTACCGTTTTCTGACTGAGGCCTCCTTCGTACACAAGGTACCGGCCCTATTCCCGTTACGAACGAGAAATAAGCATTCAGCCGGAAAATAAAAAGCCCCGTCTGCTAACAGACGTTCTGGCAAGTCGCGACTGCAACAGAGCCGGCAATCTCTTACATTCCCTCATCATCTGTTTTCAGTGTGTTCAACCGGATCATTACTCAATGCTGTCCAAAGACCTGGTAAAACGAATACGAAAGCTTGAAATCCGCATCAAAGGGCTCGTAAACTCCGTTTTCGGTGGTGAATATCAGTCTGCCTTCAAGGGACGGGGAATGGAGTTTTCCGAAGTCCGCGCCTATAGTTACGGGGACGATATCCGCCAGATTGACTGGAATGTGACCGCCAGAAGTGATGTCCCCTATATTAAGGTTTTTGAAGAGGAACGGGAACAGATACTGATGCTCTGTGTAGACATCTCACCCAGTGGGTTTTTCGGTTCCGGATCTCAGACAAAGCTGGAGCTTGCCACAGAGATTTCCGCACTCCTGGCATTCAGCGCTATCAAAAATGGAGACAAGGTTGGGCTTCTTCTGTTCAGCGACCGGATCGAAAAAATCATCCCACCCAAAAAAGGGCGTACTCACGTACTCCGTCTCATCCGGGAGCTTTTTATTACCCGGCCGGAGGGAACACAAACCGATATTGCCAATGCTCTCGCTTATATGAATCGCCTTTTGAACCGCCGATCCATTGTGGTTCTCGTTTCCGACTTTGAAGATTCCGGTTTTGAAAAAGGGCTCAAAATCACAAACAAACGTCACGATCTGGTATCCATTCTGATACAGGACGAAATGGAAATGGAGCTTCCGGATCTTGGTTTAATGCCTGTACTGGATGCCGAGAATGGAGAGTTGGAGATGATCGATACCTCCAGCAAAACAGTACGAAGTGAGTATGCAGACCGCCGCCGTAAGAAACGTCAGGCGCTGAAAGAGCTGTTTCTGCGTTCCAAAATCGATTTGCTGGAAGTACAGACCAATCGGCCTTACTTCCGATCTCTGATTACTCTGTTTCAGCAGCGAGCCGGACGGTACTGAAAATATCATTGTGTTCACCGGGAAGCGGGATCATGGCCAGTTGAGCGTCAAAACGGTCCCGGATCTTCTGAAATCGATCCATGTTACCTTCTGCCAGGCGCTCTGAAGACGGCAGTTCCACCCGGAGTGAGTTCACCGGACGATCCTGGTGATAAAGTCGATAGCAGACGTGAGGGCCAGTCGCCAGGCCGGTGGAGCCGACATAGCCAATCACATCCCCCTGACTGACTTCCGTTCCGGGCCGAATTCCGGAGGCAAACCGGCTCATATGCAGATATGCTGTTCGATATACGCTGTTATGTCTGATCTGAACGATATTGCCATTTCCTCCGCGATAACGGGCCTCTGTCACACGCCCGTCTCCAACAGCAATAATCGGAGTACCGTGAGGCGCTGCGTAATCCACACCATGGTGGGGACGCCTCTCTTTCAGAATGGGGTGAAACCGGTTGTTTGAAAATCCGGAACTGACTCGCTGATTATACTCAAATGGTGCTTTCAGAAGTGCCCGCTGAAGACTGTTTCCCTCTTCATTGAAATACCCTTCTTTCTGTTCACCGACAAAATAGTATGCCTTGTGGCTCTTGCCTCTGTGGTAAAACTCGGCCGAATGAACATCCCCGATACCATAAAACTGTTCCCCTATATAGAGTTCGTCATAGATCACCTTGAACGAATCTCCCCGGCGAAGGGAAAAGAAATCGATCTCCCATGCATAAATATTGGCAATCTTGGATCCCAGAAGCGGTGACAAATCCTCTTTTTGAAGCGCTTCGAACAGAGAGTTCTGAATGGTTCCAGATGCAGTCTTCTCCTTGACGGTCAGTTCAAACTGATCTCTGTATACCCGGATCGGGTCCTCCTCCCAGTGTAAGACCACATACTGCCTCTGATCCAGATTCCAGACCATCCCGACGGCTTCCTCCCCCTTTCGATAGACCTGGTACTGCTGTCCGGGCCGCATGCGGCGAAGGTCCACATCATCCGCTGCCGCCTGCTGTATATACTCGATCTGAAGAGGGCTTACACCGTATCTTCTCAATATCACATAGAGACTCTCGTTTCGTTGTATGGTACCTGTATCCCGGTCATACTCTTTTTCAGGAAATCCGTAAGGATCGATTACCGGAGCGGGAGGAATTTCGGCTACAATCTGAATCGGCTTCAGATCGAGATCTGATATGCGATCGGAATTTTCCGGCTGGCAACTCCACATGACAAGAGCCAAAAAGAGCATTCCCGGGCCGCAGACGGGGATCCGTTTCATAGAAAAGAGAGTTTTGTTAGACCAGATATTTTTACATGTAGATGATAAACAGAGTATATAAAATACTTCATATATTTACAATAATATTTACATAAAAATGATAGATAAATAACAGATTATTTATCATCAAAACAAATACAAAATCAGTCTTTATCCATGTCCTTTAAAGTGGTATCATGGAAGTCGATCTTGAAAAGAAAATTTCATCCAATTCAGTGACCCATTTGCTGCACGACGTCAACTATTCATGAACTATCTCTGTCGTCTGTTTATTATGACCGTTTTTCTTCTGCTGTGCAGTGTAGCGGCTACTGCTCAGCAGGTTCACACCTATACCGACCGGGACTCGCTTCGGGCCGGGGATCTTTTTACCTACACTCTCGTTCTCGAACGGGAAGCCGGACAGGAATTTCTGAAATATCCGGACGAAACTTCATTCAACGAAAATGTCTTTCAACTGATCGACCTGGAACATCACCGGGTAACCGCTTCAAAAGACAGCCTGGTCTATACGCTTCAGTTTTTCGGAATAGAGGATACACGAATTCCGAAGTTCGACATTCCGGTTTTGAGCCAACAGGGCGATACTCTCACCGCTCATTCCAATCCGGTGCCTATTGCCTTTTCACCACTCGTGGTGGAGGGAGAAGAACAATTCCGCCCGTTCAAGCCCATATTTGAATTCGCAGCATCCGTCTGGCCCTGGCTGATCGGTCTGCTCATTCTGCTTCTTGCCGGATGGCTCTACTACAAATATCGACAACGGGACTCAGGACCCGGCCCGCAACAGGTTGTACCCAGAGACCCCGTCCCCTTCAACAATCCGTTAAACGAGCTTAGAAAGACCCTGGACCGTCTCTCCGAGCATCTGCCCACGACATCTCATAAAGAGCTGGATCCGTTCTATGTCGCCCTCGGGGATGCCATCCGTCAATACCTTGAACGCGTCTACGAAATCAATGCACTGGAGATGACCTCCGGAGAGATTTTTAGAGCACTTCAACGTCTTTCCGCCGATCGGGACCTGGTACGTAGTTGTCGTATTGTGCTCGGGCAGGCAGACATGGTAAAGTTTGCACGGTTTGAACCGGAACCAGACAATGTACGAAAAGCGCTGGATACCGGTTATCTTTTTCACAAAACAGCCGCCGGGATCGACCGGGATCTCATCGAGACAATGCGAAAAAATCATGAGACGGCCGAAGAGCAATTGATCCGGGAGGAGCTCAACGAATGATCTGGCAAGACCCGCACTATTTCTGGTTGCTGCTTCTGCTTCCAATTCTGATCGGGGTTCAGGCCTGGCGGCTGTATCGAAAAAAAAGGCCTGTGCTGCTTTTCGGAACCTTGTCGGAGATCAGGGGACTACCTACCGGCGGCCGGGTTCGGGGCCTCTGGTTCGTCCCCCCTCTCTACTGGATCTGTTATCTGCTTCTGGTCCTTGCTCTGGCTCGTCCGCAATATGAACATACAACCCGGGAGCAGAGTGTCGAAGGGATTGACATTATCCTCTCCATTGATACATCCACCTCCATGCTCGCGGAAGATTTTGAACCAAACAGGCTACTCGCTTCCAAACGACTTGCAGGAGAGTTTATTCGTAACAGGACTCATGACAGAGTCGGCCTAAATATCTTTGCAAGACAGAGCTTTACCGTTTGTCCTCCGACCACAGATCAACAGCTTACACTGAGTCTTCTGGAAGAGATCGATATCGGGATGGTGCAGGATGGAACCGCGATCGGACTCGGCATTGCAACAGCCATCAACCGTCTCCGGGAGAGCGAGGCGGAGAGCCGTGTCATCATTCTGATGACCGACGGGTTGAATAATGCCGGCGAGATTGACCCGGTAACAGCTGGGGAACTGGCTGCGGAGCATGGAATACGGATTTACACCATGGGTGTGGGAAGCAGAGGAACTGCCCCCTATCCGATCAACGATCCGGTCTTCGGAACCCGATACCAGAATGTAGAGGTAAATATCGATGAGGAGATGCTTACACAAATTGCCGAAATGACCGGTGGCCGATACTACCGGGCCGAGGATACTGAAGAGATGGAGTCGATTTATGCCGAAATTGACGAGCTGGAACGGAGTGAGATCCATGAAGTTATCTATACCGACAGAGAAGATCTTTATCCGAGATTTCTGATTCCGGCTCTTCTGCTTGGCCTGATCGCGCTGGCAGCAGAACAAACTCTCCTCCGGCCGTCAGTAGAATAGTACGTTCCAATCCGATTCAATAAGTGACAATGAGACTCCTTATCTTGCCAGGATAACAGAAAAGACAGTTGACAGGCACGAAAAATGATTGAACAGGTACGAGAAGCGATACGGGAAAAGATGCCCGAGGATCACTTCGGGAAGCTGGTTCGATCCGGTTCAACCATACAGTTGAAACAATTCACGGGTGCGACCATCAGCTTTCTGCTCAAAGAGCTGTCAGAAATCGCGTCTCATGTCCTCGTTGTCTCACCGGACATGGAGAAGGCCACTTCACTGATCGCAGATCTGGAAACACTCGAAACCCGTGCGGAGACTCTGCTCTTCCCTCCCACCAACCGACGGCCGTATGACGATGAGATGGTCACAGACCTCTCCTCCACAATACAGCGGGCTGAAGTTCTGGAACATCTCGTACAGAGCAGCCATGCCGTTGTGGCGACATCCGCGGAGGCATTGGTAGAGAAACTTTTACCACCCGATGAATTTACAAAACGCTCCATTCGGATCGAACGGGGCCAACAGCACGATCCGGAAACCCTTCGGGTATCCCTGGCCAGCCAGGGATACCAGTCCGTACGATTCGTGAGTACACCCGGAGAGTTTGCCGTACGGGGCGGAATCTTTGACGTCTATCCTTTTTCAGGAGAATACCCTGTACGTTTGGAGTTTTTCGGAAACGAAGTGGAATCGATCCGGGAGTTTGACCCGGATTCCCAACGGTCCGTAGCCTTTCTGGAAGAAGCCAAATTTGTACCCAACAGTACCTTTGAGACTGCAAAAGGAGACGAACGCAGAGAAAGCCTGATTGAATACCTGCCACAGGACGTTGTTCTGCTGATACACAACCCCGACCTGATTCAAAAACAGATCGGGGAATGGCAGAAAATGGCAACCGAGCGATTTCTAAAAAACGGGTCAGAGGAGCACCCGCCGCCGGAGGCACTCTACCTATCTACATTAGAGTATGACAATGCGATAGGGGATAAAACCGTATTTGCATTCGGGTCATTTCAGGAATCTGCGACTCCGGCAGCCCATCAAATCGACTTGGACGGAACTCCACATCCGGAGTATAATGGAAACTTCAAGCTGCTGAGAAGTGACATAGAGGAGCGGAGCCGGACCGGATACCACACCTGGATTCTTTGCAACAACAAAAACCAGCTGGAACGTTTTGAAGAACTTCTTGGCGAGAGTTCAGACGATTTCCGATACAGTCTGCGGCTGAATACGCTGCATGAGGGATTTATTCTGGAACAGAAGAAACTGACTGTCCTGACCGACCATCAGATCTTCAACCGATATCACCGTCCGTCCGTTAAGAAAAGGCGGCACAAAGGGGGTGGCATCTCCTTCAAGGAGCTGCGTGATTTGAATGTGGGCGATTATGTGGTCCATGTCGACTATGGTATTGGCCGTTTCTCCGGTTTTAAAACCATCGAGGTCAAAGGGAGTGTACAGGAAGCGGCTGTACTTACATACCAGGGCAATTCGACACTCTATGTGAATGTCTCTTCCCTTCACAAGCTTCAGAAGTATTCGGGAAAAGAGGGCACAGCACCCAGAATTACCAAGCTGGGATCGGGAGAATGGGCAAGGAAAAAGAGCCGGACCCGCAAGAAAGTCAAGGACATTGCTCGCGAGCTGATCCGGCTATATGCAAAAAGAAAAGCACAAACAGCATTCGCATACTCCCCGGATCTTCCCTGGCAAAAAGAGATGGAAGCCCGATTCGAATTTGAGGAGACCCCGGATCAGATGGAGGCGATCCGTGCGGTCAAAGAGGACATGGAGTCGGAACATCCGATGGACCGGCTCGTCTGTGGTGATGTCGGTTTTGGCAAGACAGAGGTAGCAATACGGGCCGCTTTCAAGTCGGTAATGGAACAGAAGCAGGTAGCGATTCTAGTTCCTACAACAATTCTTGCGGACCAACACTATAAAACCTTTTCCCAAAGACTTGATGGTTTTCCTGTTGAAGTGGAAGTCCTCTCCCGCTTCCGGACCGCCCGGGAACAGAAAGAGGTTCTTGAACGACTCAGGGAGGGCAAAGTGGATATCCTGATCGGAACGCACAGAATTGTCTCCAGGGATGTAGAGTTCCGTGATCTCGGCCTGATGGTAATTGACGAGGAGCAGCGATTCGGTGTCAGTGTCAAAGAGAAACTTAAACGATTCCGGGCCAGTATGGATGTACTGACACTGACAGCTACTCCGATTCCCAGAACGCTGCAGTTCTCTCTGATGGGTGCCCGGGACCTGAGCATCATCCGAACCCCTCCCCCCAACCGCCAACCGGTTTATACCGAAATTCACAGCTTCAATCATGAGCTGATTCGGGATGCGATTCTGCAGGAGAAGTCGAGAGGAGGCCAGGCTTTTTTTATCCACAACCGGGTAAAGAACATTGAAGAGGTGGCCGAAATGATCCGGGCGATCGTGCCCGGAATTCGAGTCCGTCACGCTCACGGACAGATGAAACCTTCTGCACTGGAGAAGATTATTCATGACTTCTACAACCACAAGTTCGACCTTTTGGTATCTACCAATATCGTCGAAAACGGAATCGACATCGCCAATGCCAACACTATTTTGATTAACAATGCCAACCATTTCGGGCTGTCCGAACTGCATCAGCTGCGGGGCCGTGTGGGTCGTTCCAACCGAAAAGCATACTGCTATCTTCTGACGCCTCCGATTCAAACACTTCCCAATGAAGCCCGTAAACGACTGACTGCCCTGGAAGAGTTTTCCGATCTGGGATCTGGCTTCAACATTGCCATGCGAGATCTGGATATTCGTGGAGCGGGTGATATTCTGGGTGCGGAACAGAGCGGGTTTATCAACGAAATCGGCTTTGAGATGTACAGCAAAATTCTGGACGATGCCGTCCGGGAGCTGAAAGAGGAAGAGTTCGGGGACCTGTTTGAAGCCACCCCCCGTAAAGCCAGTTATCCGGAGTCCCAGGTGGAATTTGACCAGACTGCTTTACTGGACAACAGTTATGTGGAAGACCATGTAGAGCGGCTGAACCTCTATCGCAAGCTTGCCAGAGCGGACAAACCGGAAGACCTGGACGACTGGGAGAAAGAACTGGCAGACCGGTTCGGCCCGCTGCCAAAAGCGGCCTCCGAACTGCTGGCAGCAGCACGGATTCGATTTTATGCCTCCAGGCTCCTTATGGACCGTGTCACCATTCGCAGCGGCCGGATGTGGCTTCTTTGTCCAAAGAGTGAAACAGAAGCGGGAAATCACTACTACGACTCGGGACTCTTTCAACAGACTCTCGACCTGATCGCTTCCCATCCCGACCATGAGTATCAGCTTCTTCAGAAGAAAGGACGGGTTCGGATTGTTATCCATGACATTGACGATACCGGGAAGGCTCTTGACTATCTAAAAAGCCTTTATGAAGCGTACCAGAAAACCGAGGAGGCAACTGTATGACAACCCGGGAAGCTGCAGAACTGCTGAGACAGGGGCACCTTGTAGCCTTTCCGACAGAGACCGTCTACGGACTTGGGGCCGATGCCTGGAATGCAGAAGCGATCGCCCGGCTCTACAAGCAAAAGGGGCGCCCTCCGGATAATCCACTGATCGTGCATTTGTCCAGTATGGAACAAGTATCTGATTTCGCTTCCGAAATTCCCGAACAGGCGAAACCGCTGATGAAGAAGTGCTGGCCCGGCCCTCTGACCCTGGTTGTAAAAAAGAGGGAGAGTGTTCTGGACCTGATTACCGCTACCCTTCCGACCGTTGCTCTTCGTATCCCCGATCATCCGCTTGCCCTGGAACTGATCGAACTTGTCGGACCACTGGTGGCACCGAGTGCAAATCGATCCGGCCGCCCCAGCCCGACCCGGGCAGAACACGTCCGTTTCGATTTCGGACATGAATTTCCTGTTCTTGACGGCGGGGAATGCAGTATTGGACTGGAATCCACAGTATTGGATGTCTCGCAGTTTCCATTCTCCATTTTGCGGCCCGGGCGTTATTCTGCCGGAGAACTGAGCACGATTGCCGGAACGGATATCTCCCGCGGTGGACGGGAAGGAGGATCTCCCCGAAGCCCCGGAACCAAGTACACCCATTACAAACCGGAAGCCGAGGTTCGGTGGGCCGGCACCCCCTCTCCTCCTAATCTGGATAAGACTCTGTTCATAACACACCTGGAGGCGGGAGATTATACGCACTCGGTCCATTTCGAGGGCGACTATGATGCGCTCGCTAACCAGCTCTACGATCTCTTCCGAACAGCCGATCAAAAGGGATTTTCAGCGATTGCCATTGAACCACTACCCGATAATCTCTCCCACCCGATCACCGACGCTCTTCGGAATCGGATCGAGAAAGCGATCGGGTTGAAGTAAATCGGCTTCAATCACTTCGGAGGTATACTTTGATAGCATTATAAACCTACCAGGTCCAGCGATAGAGCCTGGGACGCTTCTGCACCCAGTGCACTCTGTACGGATAGTCAATTCGCATGTCCACCAGGGGACGAAATAACCGGGAAGAGATCCGCCCTGGAACGAGATATTCGCTGATTCCCTCTGCCTGTAAAAGGGAGCCGCCCCGATTCAAAATGGCCCGGCTTTGAAAACGCTGATAAAACGGACCGTTATCAAGAACGTGTTCGTGCTGGATCAGGCAATCCGCGTCCTCTCCCTCCAAACGAATCTTTCTGGCGCTTTTGAGGCCAGCCCAGTTCCAGGAGTGGTCTTTCAGAACAACGCGATGATCCATCCGTACCATACCGTTTTTCGCATTCAGCAGCCAGGCCCGCCTCTCCTCATTCTTCTTATCAAACATCAGATAGTAGATCAGCGTCTGCCCGAGAAAGTGAAAACGCCCCCAGTACCACTCAGTGAAGGATTTATCCATCGGTTCCCGCCCGACATTATGATCATGGTACCCACTACCGGACAGACTGAAGCGTTTCCGGTTCAACCCGTCTATATTCAGTACTCCGGAGACCTTTGCGTCGGGCTGAACCAGGCACCACTGATGGGTCGAATCGCCCCTGCCGGGTTCGCTTTCCTTCAGAATCCCCTCTTCGAGTTCTCTGGATGTGAACCGGAGGCTCCCCAAAATCCGGTCACCTCCGGGAAGAGATTGATCGATCGACAGATGATACACCAGTTCGCCGTGACGGCGAACACCGGCAAAGGTGCTGTTCCCAACATGTCCCTCCACCCTCTTTTGGCCAAACCCCGCTCGATCCGGAGAGACCTCCTGGAATCCATAATAGACGGGCTTGCCCGATTTGTATACAGAGATACTCAGGGCCGGATAGCCGGCAGGCCGGCCATCCTCAACACTATCGGAATGGACCGCATCCAAATATCTGGAGGAAAAAGGGTTGCCTTCATAAAATATGATTGTAAAACCAACTTCACTCTCAAAATCCAGCCCATCAAAATACCACCACTCATAACTTCCCGGGTGCGGTTTTTTGCTCGCAAGGTCACTGTCAATTCCGGTTTGAATCTTCATATGATCTCCTGGTTCAATCATCTTTCGTCTGCTGAATGAATGTTTTTTTCACCTGCAGCGTTTCGTACCATCAGACTCGTATTCGGATACAGAATACAGAACTCTTCCTTGTCCCTTAAAGAGACACCCTCTCATGGCTGCCCTGATTGCTGACTGGCTATTGATTATAGCCGTAATTTTGCTGATTCCTCTTACGATTACACTTTTTAAAAATCGCTGGACGCTCCTGCCGCTCCCGGAAAGAAGGCCGGAAAATACTCCGTCGCTCTCTGTTCTGATGCCGGCTCGCAATGAGGAGAATCAAATTCGCCAGACCGTTTCGGCTGCCTGTAAACTGAACTACCCATCTATTGAAGTTCTGGTCCTGAACGACCAGTCGGAAGACCGGACCGGGGCCATCCTCAACGAACTGAAACAGCTGTATCCCGGCCGCCTGAAGGTGATATACGGGAAATCCCGGCCGGAGGGGTGGTTGGGAAAACCCTGGGCCTGCCAGCAGCTTGCAGAAGAGGCTTCCGGTGAACTTTTGTTGTTTATCGATGCCGACGTAACCCTTGAAGAGGAAACAGCTAATCATCTTGTGACAGCCTTCCAGTCGACCCAGGCAGATATGATTACAGTTTGGCCACGACAAGAGCTCGGCAGTTTCTGGGAACGGGTGGTCATTCCCATTATTTACCACTCACTACTTACACTACTTCCCTCCTCTTATGTCCACAAGGCTCCGTTCTGGATACCGGCATTTCTTTACAGACGGCTGGCGGTCCTTTTCGCGGCAGCCTGTGGACAGTTTATCGCTTACAAAAAAGAAGCTTACTGGAGAGCCGATGGTCATCATGCCGTACGTGGAGAAGTCGTCGAAGATGTCGAACTTGCCAGAGCTGCAAGAAGAAACCGATTACACCTTCGCATGTTTGAAGGCGGCAGCCAGATCTCGTGCAGAATGTACACCAGCGGCATGGAAATTTGGGATGGTTTGCGGAAAAATTTCTTTGCGGGATTCGGGTATCGCTGGAGTCTGTTCCTTACTGCCGGCCTGACCGCTACCTTTCTCTATCTCTATCCTTTTCTCGTGCTGCCCGTCTCTCTTCTGGCTGGGAATTCGTTCCAGCTCCTCTTCAGTACTACCGCCGTCCTGCTGATATTACTTCAACGAATTCATCTGGCCCGATGGTTTCGGTGGAATCCGCTCTACAGTTGGACCCATCCGCTTGCCGTACTCTGGTTTCAGGCACTGGGACTTCGGGTCATGTGGGACCGGCTGAGAGGTATCCCCGCCTACTGGAAAGGCCGCAAAGTCAGTTAATATGCGACCAGAACTGATTGAGGGATCAGAAACACCAGCTGTTTCTTTTTACCCGTCCAGTATGGATATTGCAGATAGATGAAAAAGCTGATTGAACAATACCTAAACTATTTGAGAGTTGAACGGAGGTACTCACCTCACACCTGCACCGCATACCGGAACGATCTGTCTCAGTTTCTGAGTCACTGTGCGGCTCTTCAGGAGTGTATAGAGGATGATGTAAACCCGGACTCTGTCGACAGACTTGCCATCCGCCTCTGGCTCGGAGAACTGTCGGAGAACGGAGCTGCCCGAAGTTCGGTTACAAGAAAAGCGGCCGCTGTCCGTTCCTTCTTCAGATACGCCTTTAAACGAGGAATCCTTCAGAAGAATCCGGCGAACTTGCTCATTATTCCCAAAAAGCAGAGACGACTCCCCACCACCGTACAGCCGGAAGAGATCAGCCGTATGATGGAGCTGGCCTCCGGAGAGGAGCCGGTTGGACGACAGGACCGCGCAATTCTTGAACTCTTCTACAGCACGGGAATTCGGGTCAGTGAGCTGGCCGGTCTAAACCTCTCCGATCTAAACCGGTCGCTGCGACAGATCCGAGTCTCCGGTAAGGGAAGCAGAGAACGGATTGTCCCGCTTGGGAGCAAAGCGCTTGAAGCACTGGAATCTCATCTGCAGGGGCGTGAAAAACTGTATGGAGAACGAACAGACCGGGATGCCCGACTGGCTCTCTTTCTGGCTCCACGGGGCCACAGGATCTATCCCAGAGTGATACAAAAGATGGTACGGCGCTACCTTGAACAGACCAGTGAAGTGACCCGTAAAAGCCCTCATGTGCTCCGCCACAGTTTTGCAACCCATATGCTGGATGCCGGAGCGGACATTCGCATGATCAAGGAGTTTCTGGGACACGCCAACCTCTCCTCCACACAGATCTATACCCATACCAGTGTGGAGCGTCTCAAAAATGTCTACGAACAGGCTCATCCAAGAGCGAAATAATCCTGAATAATAACAAGGTATCATTTATGAAAACCACATTTGCAACCCGACATTTCGACTCAGGACGCGATCTGAAACAGTACAGCCTCGATGAAGTGACCAAGCTCGAGCAGTTTTTCGACGGGATTATCACCTGCGATATTGTTCTGGAGCCAAGCAATGACCACGACAACCCCTGCACAGCAGAACTGCGGGTACAGGTTCCCAAAAAACTTCTTCACGGTAGTGAAACCGGACAGACCTATGAGCAGGCAATCAACAATGCAGTGGACAACCTGGTCCGTCAGATTCGCAAGTACAAGACCAAACATTTCGAACACCACTGAGATAGGGAGCCTCGATTATGCCGTTTGAAGATCATACCCCTATTCCACGCAAAGAGAGGATTTCGGTCTCCTATCTGATCGACAAACTACGGGACCGGGTTCGCCTGAATGTAAACCCGGCTACTGAGGGGGTAGACTGTGATAAAAAGTTTATTACCGAAGCCGAGCTTCATCGTCCGGGATTGGCACTTGCAGGTTATATCGAGCTTTTTACCTGGGAACGGATACAGATCATCGGCAACACCGAGAGCCACTACCTGTCTCATCTGACAAGCGAGCAACAGCGGGATGCACTGGATAACATACTGCAGTTTGACATCCCGGTTCTCTTCGTTACTTCTGGCAACCATCTGCCGGACTCACTCGTACAGATGGCGAAAGAGGCCGGGGTTCCGATATTTGAAACAAAAACGGAGACAACACGTTTCATGTATCTGTTAAGAGATTTTCTGGAAGACCAGTTCTCTCTGCAGACGATTGTTCACGGAACCATGGTAGATGTTTATGGAATCGGCATCCTGATCGCCGGGAAATCCGGAATCGGAAAGAGTGAAGTAGCGCTGGATCTGGTCGAACGGGGCCATCGCCTGGTTGCTGATGATGTCGTAATGCTTTCCAAAAAGAACAATCTGTTGATGTCTTCAGCGACCGAAATCAATAAACACTTTATGGAGATTCGGGGGCTGGGAATCGTGGATGTAATGTCGATGTTCGGAATCCGCTCGATCCGTTATCAGAAGCGTCTGGAGGTTGTACTGAACCTCTCCCTCTGGGAAGAGAATCAAAAAGTGGAACGAACCGGTCTGAACCACGACTCTGTCTTCATACTTGATACGGAAATCCCCCTGATCCACCTGCCCATCACCCCCGGTAAAAACATCACGGTCATTGCCGAGGTCATTGCTATGAATTACCTTCTGGAGCACTACGGGTACAATGCAGCTGAAGCGTTTCAAAAGAAAGTTCAGGAGCATATCTCCAAAAAGAGTAGTGAACCAGGGATGCCAAAGCGGGCGATTGAGTATTTTGAGGGGGATGTCGAGTAAACCGGTTGGTTTTTTATCTTTGAAAAAGATCCTTACTTTCAACGGGTTATTGAAAACAGACCTCAATTCATGGCGCAAAGAACCCACTTCTATTACGATAGTGAGTCGTGTGAATTTATCCCGGTAGAGCACAACCGGTACGACTTTGTTATCTATACTACAGCACTCTGGATCCTGAACGGTCTGATTCTTGGCTCTGCAGGACTCTCCATACTGTCACATTATGTCGGCACTCCAGCCGAACTGGCTCTGAAATCGGAAAACCAGGTACTTCACGAACAGTTTCAGCAGACCCGGTACTCTCTTGAGAAGCTGGAATCTGAAATCACAGCCATCTCCGAAAAAGACAATGAAATGTACCGGTCTGTCCTGGGACTTGATTCAGCTCCTAAACTGGACGAATTCGGGATCGGTGGATCCGACCCCTACTCAGAGTTCGACATCTACAGTGAGGAGACATCGGAATTACTTCGCTGGACAGCGGGAAAGCTCGATAACCTGGAGCGCCAGGTCAATATACAACGCGTCTCATTTGACGAAATACAAACCTACTATAATAACAACCGTGAGCACCTTCGTCATCTTCCGGCCATCAAGCCGATCAACAGTGCCATATTAAGCGGGTTTGGTATGCGGCTACATCCGGTTTTGCGTTACAACCGAATGCATGAAGGTGTGGATTTCCGGGCCGACATTAGCACCCCCGTCTATGCTACAGGGGACGGGACAGTAAAAATGAGCGGGCGACGCGGATCCTACGGACAGTTGATTGTTCTGGATCACGGGAATGGATACGAGACTCGATATGCCCACCTCTCCAGGTTTGAGGACGGTATCCGTCCCGGGACAGACGTCAGTAGAGGCGACTTGATTGGCTATACAGGAAATACCGGAATGACCCGCGGCCCCCATCTCCACTATGAGGTACGGATAGACGGTAAAGCGATGGATCCGCTGAATTTCCTGATTTCCGATACTACTCCCGAAGAGTATCAGATGTATCAGGATATCGCGAAAAGCAATCCGATGTCGATGGATTGACCGTGTCGATACACTTGATGTGTCAGGTTTTTACTGAAGGAAAATGTATCCTGTTCTCCTGAACAGACGAACCTGGATCCTGGATCAGAAACATTTCTACTCTTGACCTTCAGGGCAGTTGAAGATAAAGCCCTTCTTTCGGACGGTTTCGATGAACTCTCCGTCCACCTTCTCCCGAATCTTCTTTCGCAGATAGCTGATGTAAACGTTGATGTAGTTGGTCTGCGTATCGAAATGAATATCCCAGACATTTTTGGCAAGCTCTTCCTGTGAGATCACCCGATTTCGGTTCTTCATAAAGTAGACCAACAGGTTAAACTCGTTGTTCGTCAGATTCACCTCACTGCTGTTTACAAAGACGTGTCTTGAAACCAGATCTACTTTTATCAAGTCTTCACAAGTCAGTTCGCTATCTACTCCTTTTGGACTACTCCGACGGGTAATAGCCTCAATTCGGGCAAGGAGTTCTTCACTGTTAAATGGTTTGGTCAGATAGTCGTCCGCACCGACTTTCAAACACTTGATTTTTACATCGGTCTCGTGTTCGGCAGAGAGAAACAGTACCGGAGTGGTAACACCGTCGTTGCGAATATTATAGCAGATATCGTACCCGTTGCCATCCGGGAGTCTAAGATCCAGAACGATGATTTCGTATGAGTCGTCATTGGCCAACTTTTCCCCCTCTTCAGCGGTGTCGACGGCAGAGACATCATATCCGTTTTTTGTCAATATTGCTTTTACGAGCGTCTGAACCGTCGGGTCATCTTCGACAACCAGCACGCGCTTTACGTCATTCGTTCCTGCTTCGCTCATAACATTTTGTTGATACATCCAATTCCAGACAACAAGTTGTCCTCTTTACGAAAGCTCTTTGTCCATCAAATTGTTCAAGAGTACAGGTCAGACGGATTGAATACCATACGATTCCCGACGGCTGCGCATATTTAATATACCACAGGCGCGATCAAATTCAACCAGTAGTGAACCGTAGTGAAGGTAGCCGAAACACCCTGTTTTTGCAATTTCCGGTGTTCCTTTTTTTGTCCGGCTTCTCTGAAACCCGAGAATCTGTCTTTTTTTTCAGGACGTATAACCGTTATGAAGCTATCATTTCCCGGCCGAATTAACCAAAAGGTTCAGTTGCAAAAAGCACAGAATACTTCGATTATTGGATCGGTGATCCAATAACTTCATCATGGATTTAATCATACATCAATATCAGTAACAATCAAAAAAGAATTATGACGATGACTCGAACAGACTGGACGCTCCGGGAAATTGAAGAGATCTATCATATGCCCCTACTGGAGCTTATCTATCGCGCAGCGACCGTACACAGACAGCACCACGATACGGGTGAAGTTCAGGTCTGCACACTGCTGTCAATCAAAACCGGTGGATGCCCCGAGGACTGTGCTTACTGTCCCCAGTCTGCCAGATACCAGACCGAGGTGGATGCCGAACCCATGCTTGATTCAGAAGTAATACTGGCCGCGGCAAAAAAAGCAAAAAAGGCCGGCAGTACTCGCTTTTGTATGGGCGCTGCCTGGAGAAATGCCCGAAACAACAAGGATTTTGACCGGGTAACAGAGATGGTTCGTGAAGTCACCAATATGGACATGGAGGTCTGCTGTACACTCGGTATGCTTACGGATGAGCAGGCTGCCAAACTGAAGGAAGCCGGACTATATGCCTACAACCACAACCTGGACAGTAGTGAAGATTTCTACAATCGCATCATCTCTACGAGAACCTATCAGGATCGCCTAAATACGCTTCAGACTGTCCGTAATCAGGATATCTCCGTCTGTTGCGGTGGTATTATCGGAATGGGAGAAACCGAACGGGACCGGATTGAGTTAATCCACAATCTTGCCACCATGCCCGAGCATCCTGAATCTGTACCGATTAATGCTCTGATCCCTGTAGAAGGGACTCCCATGGAGGATCGGCCCCAGGTTCCCTGGCACAAAATGGCACGGATGATCGCTACAGCCAGAATCACCATGCCGACGTCCATGGTCCGCCTCTCTGCCGGCCGGGTCAATATGAGCATACAGGAACAAGCCCACTGCTTTATGGCCGGAGCCAACTCCATCTTCACCGGGGAGAAGTTGCTAACAACCTGCAACAACGACCTTGGCGAAGACATGCAGATGTTCGAACTGCTCGGGCTAACCCCGAGAGAGGCTTTCAAGAATGCGAAAGAGGAACATCTCCCGGCCTGAGGTCACACTGCTCATCGCAGAATATGCTGTGTGACGCAAACAGCCAGTGGAATTTCGACTTCGACTCCCGTATAGTTGAGTAGGCCGGTCTCCTGATCCATTTTAAAAAGAACCAGATTATTATCGTCCCGGTTGGTCATAAAGAGAAACTCACCGTATTGGTCAATCGCAAAGTTTCGGGGATGACCTCCACGAGTCGGTTCATGCCCAATCAACTCCAGAAAGCCGGTATCAGGATCAATAGAGTAGATCGCCAGTGAGTCATGGCCCCTGTTGGTTGCATAAAGAAACCGGCCATTTGGAGATATGTGAATGTCGGCCGCCCAGCTGTCTTCGCTGAATGACTCGGGAAGCATACCGATGCGTTGAATGTTATCAAGTGCCCCGGTCTCTGGATCGACGCGAAAGGCTGTCACGGTCGAACTCAACTCGTCCACGGAGTATGCATACGCCTGGGACGGATGAAATGTAAAATGCCGTGGGCCGGATCCAGGCTCCACTTCGGCCCAGGGAGTATCGGCAGGCGAGAGTTCACCCGTCTCTCCGTCGACGGCATAAATCATGATTTTGTCGGTTCCAAGATCGGAGACGTAAAGAAAACGACCGTCAACAGACGGATTGGCGGCATGCACATAGGGTGCTCGTTGCCGGCGTTCATTTACACTGCTTCCCTCGTGATGAACCACATCCACTGCCTCACCGATCCGGCCATCCTCGGCAAGCGGATAGGAAGCAAGATTTCCGGCGCTGTAGTTGGAAACATAGAGAAAGCGTCCGTGTGGATCCACACTCACATGTGCCGGGCCGGCCCCCATGGAAGACTGACGATTCAACGGTGACAATGCGCCTGTTTCCGGGTCGATACGATAAGCAATCACTGAACCCTGTTCATCATCTTCTGACAATCCCTCCCGTGTAATGGAGTAGAGAACATCACCATCCGGATGGATGGCCTGAAAACCCTGATTTGGTGGATCTGACTGTCGTTCAACCTCCGAAAAGGATCCGGACTCCCGATCAAACTCCAGAACAAACAGCCCGTCATCGGAAAAAGTACCCAGATAGAAGATCTCTTTCTCCGGTTCGGATGCACTGCATCCGGCAAAAATGATGAGAGTCAACAATGTCAATATACCTTTCATATGCTGTTTCATTGATTTGTTCGCGATTGGGTTGCCATGGTTCAGTTGGGCTTGCAAAAAGCGATGTTACCTATCGGAAATGAAGAGAAGAAATTCGTCCATAAAACGGTCAAATGATTCAAAATGAGGAATATGGCCAATCTGTTCCAGCTCCACAAGACTGGCATCGGGAATCCATTCAGCTGCTCTTTTTCCAAGGTCGGGATAATATCCCATGCCGGCGGCTGTCTCCGGTTCTGCCCGGTTCCTTCCGATAGCTGTCCGGTCTTCCTGTCCAATGATTAGGAGAACAGGTACGCTAATGTCGGAAAATTCATGAATCACCGGCTGTTCATATACCATCTGGGAAGTGATCGCCGATACCATTGCAAGCCGGGGATAGTCGCCACTCAGGGTCCAGCGGTAGTGAACCTGGACATATGTTTCGTACGGCTCTTTCCACTCTACATAGTAGTTCTGGTGATACTGTCGGATCCGATCTTCTGTCTGTGACAATACCCCTTCATACATCTGTTCTGCAGGAACCCAGGGAGTCAACCGACGGTAATCTTCCAGGCCGATAGGGTTCTCCAGAATCAAATGGCTGACCCTCTCCGGATACATCAATGCAAAACGGGAAGCAACCATACCACCCATGGAATGACCGGCAATAACAGCCTGTTCTATACCAAGATGATCCATCAGCGTGCGGGTGTGCTCTCCCATCTGGTGAAAACTGTATCGAATAATCGGTTTGGAGGACTTTCCAAATCCGATCTGATCAGGAACCACAACCCGGTATCCCTCTGAGGCAAGGGCCCCAATCACTTTCTCCCAATAGGCACCGAAGAAATTTTTCCCGTGCATCAGTATCACCGTTTCCCCGTTAGCAGATCCTTCCGGTGATATATCCATATAGGCCATCCGAATATCTTTCTCCTCCGCCTTCAACGGCAGGAAATCGTACGGATAAGGATACTCAAAATTCTCCATGGCAATGCCAAGCGGCTCGGGGTCCTGCCCTCTTACTTCCCCGACCGGAAGGAGTACGGGAAACACCAATAGTATAAATGAAAAGTAAACGGTCAGCTTCATGACATAATTCATAATGATCCCGGGTCTGTTTTGTCGCACTCAAATAAAATAGATAGATAGAAATGATGTTTAAAATAAACGGGAAAACCCTGAAAGGGTCAATCTACCACAATTTCCTGTAGAAGAGCTTTCATTTTTGTATAGACCATCCGCAGCTCCTCCTCGCGAATTACATACGGCGGCATCAGGTAGACCGTATTGCCCAGAGGGCGAAGAAGCAGGTCGTACGAAACACACTTCTCCTTGATCCTGTCCGCCACACTGTTCAGATACCCGTCCTCCTGCCCCTCCTGACGTATCGAAAAGGCAGATATGGTTCCCTTGACCCTTCCTTTCTCGATATACGGCAACTGAAGCAACGACTCCATCTCTTCTCTGTGAATCTGTTCCATCCCCCGAAACATCACTTCATTCTCTTCCATCAGATCCAGGGAGGCAAGCCCGGCAGCACACCCGAGCGGGTTTGCTGTATAACTATGGCCGTGCCAGAGCGTTCCGAGCGGATCACGGGTATAAAATTCCTCATAGATATCTTCACTGCAAACAGTTACTGCCAGTGGAAGAAAACCACCGGTAATTCCTTTTGAAAGAGCAATGATGTCCGGTTCCACCCGACTCCGTACCGAGGCAAACCAGTCTCCGGTTCGGCCAAATCCAGTCATCACTTCATCAAAAATGAGCAGATGGCCATTTCGTCGGCAGCTTCGTTCCAGTTTCTGCAGAAACGACTCCCTGCAAACTCTCATTCCTCCAGCTCCCTGCACAAGCGGTTCGATAACGACGCCCGCATACCGGTCGGGGTTCTCCTCCAGTTTCTTCTCCAGTAACCGAATCACCTCTTGCTCACGCTCCTCTGCCGAATCATCACCAATCCAAGTCTCCGGATATGGAATGTACTCTACTTCGAACATCAGATCGTCGAACACCTGGGTGAATACCGATCGCGACCCGATAGACATGGCCCCTACCGTGTCTCCGTGATAGGCTCCCTCGAATGCGATAAAACGTTTACGGGGTTCCCCCCTGTTCTTCCAGTACTGCCATGCGACCTTCAATGCAACCTCTACAGCCGTGGATCCGTTATCGCTGAAAAAAACCCGCTCCAGTCTGGGCGGAAGGTGCCCGGTCAGACGTTCAGCGAGCTTCTCGGCCGGTTCATGAGAGAAGTTGGCAAAAATAACATGCTCCAGCTTTTCGGCCTGTGCCCGGATGGCTTCCACAATGCGAGGGTGAGAATGGCCGTGCAAATTAACCCACCAGCTGGAGATGCAGTCAACGATTCGGTGCCCATCTTCAAGGGTGAGCCAGATGCCGTCCCCCTCTCGGACCCGTACCGGGGACTGTGCACCTTTCAGGATGGTAAATGGCTGCCAGATATTAGAATGCATGTGTCAGAAATGTCTGTTCAAATTGCTGTCTCAGTGAATCGGGTGTCAATGTGGGTATCTCCGTAAATGTAAAAAGCCGTTTAACTTGTCCAAAATAACGGATCGTCTCTTCATTGGAGCGGTGAGGAGTGCCGTTCAGAACCACTCCCCACGGGGTGATGCCTCGCGCAGCGAGAACCTCCAGGCTCATCAGCGTATGGTTCAGTGTTCCCAGACCGGATCGGCCCACAAGCAGAACCGGCAGGTTACACCGGACAATCAGGTCCAGAACTGTCTCCTTCCAGTTAATGGGCACAATCAGGCCACCAGCGCCCTCGACAATCAGATGCTTCTGACGCTGCTCGGGGATTTTGAACCGATCCATCCGGATCTCGACCTCTTCCAGGTCTGCCGCCGCGTGGGGACTCATGGGTTCTTCCAGAGAGTAGGCCTCCGGGTAGAAGTGGCCGGCTGAGTGGCCGGTCCACCTCTTTACCCGTTCTGTATCGGTCAGCGGATCCCTGCCGGCCTGAACCGGCTTCCAGTATCCGGCTCCGAGACCTTTGCAAAGTGTTGCAGAAACCACCGTCTTTCCAACATCGGTATCGGTTCCGGTTACAAAAATCTTTTCGGGAAATTCAATCATACTCAGGAATCTCTTTTGAGTGCAAGAAAGACCAGATGCCAGGTTACCTGCAACGGTTTACCACCCCGTCTTCTGTCCCATTCCCGAAGTAACAGTCGAAAATCCTTTGCCGGAAGTTGTTTGCCGTGCAGTGAGGCGTCCGCACCGATCTGTTTCAAATGGCGGAAGAACGAAAGGGCGTCGGGAAACGAAACTTGTGCAGGTTCTTCGTAATAGTCGACCTGGGACGGCCCCATAGACAGCTTGATAACCATCTCTTCGGTTTTCGGAAACGGATTACCGGTCCAGGGCAATCCCAACTCCACACAAAGCTCTCTCCACTCCGGAAAAGAGTCCTCTCCCGGAAACGAAGCCAGAAGAAGGCCACCAGGGAGCAGTGCTTCTGCAAAGCGTTCCAGTGTCAGCGCAGGATCCCGAAACCACTGAGTGGCAAAGCTGCTCGCCACCAGAGCGTAGCGGTTTTCATTGGGCTCAAAAGATTCCGCATCCATTTGATCGAATCGAACATCGCCCATTCCGGACAAGCGTTCACGGCACCACTCCACCATGGCCGGGGAGAGATCCGTGGCAGTCAGTTCACGTTCAGGAAAAAGCCGGTACAGTTCTTCGGTCAGGTACCCGGTTCCCGCACCCACTTCCAGTACCGGCCCGGGAGGCAGCGTTAGTCTCCATGGTTCAAGTGAGCGCCCCAGCTTCCGGGCCACCTCCCTTTGCAAGCTGGCAGATTCATCGTACTCCTGCACCCTGCCGGAGAAATGTTTCTCGACGATGGATGATGTTGAAATACTGCTATGGTTCATCCCGGCTGACCTCCGGTTCATTATGAAAAATTGGATTCAAAAAACGGATACACTCGCCGATGCGGCAAAAACCGACGGCATGTCCTCCCTCTTTAACTTCAAAATATCTGGCTTTGGACAGCAGCAGGGAGTAGAGATCCCTGGCTCTCTCATTGGAGACGATTTGGTCCCCGCTCCCGTGAATGATGATCACCTCGTTGACATCTGCAAACTGTTTTGGATTCAGCTGTGAAGAGTTCAGGCGTTCCAGGTCCGCGAGCAGACGATCGTGATCCATCGGGCCCGGGGTGTTGTCCGGAGATTCCTCTGGCGAGTACACATTTTGGTAGAATTGGTTCAGGACCTCAAGTGGCTTCTCAACAAAGTGACTCATCATCTGACGGACAATAAGCCTGGAACGACGCTCCCCTCCGGGATCAGACGGGTGAAATGAGAGAAAGCCGGAGAGTACCACAAGGGTATCCGCCTCTTTCAACAGGGATTTCGGACACCAGTGCAGACCAAATGAGTGGGTCATAACCACGTTGCGAGCACTGTTGCCGGTAAAAGACGGGATGTTCGGCTCGCCAAAGTATCCGCGGTTTCCATGTTGAACGGCGACCGAACCGGCAAGCCGCTGCTCCCATTCGCTCCATATTTCCGGAGAAAACCCCCAACCGTGAAACGTAATCAACTCTGTAGCCGGATCAGACATCTTCAATTGCCTCCAGAAGTCGTTCGATTTCCATTTTCGTATGATGCGCTGTAACGGTAACCCTCAGCAGGCTCTGCTCTACCGTCGGTGGTCGAATCGCCTGTACATAGAGCCGGTTCTTCTGCAGACCGATTGACAGCCGGACAGCCATCTGCTCATCTTCCAGCAGAATGGGAACAATATGGGAACGGCTCTCCCCGAATGGGAGCGGGATGGCCTCCAGACCTTTTCGAAGCTGATCTGACAGAGACAAGAGACGTTCCCTCTCCTGGTTCATCCCGGGAATCAACTCTACGGCGGCCGATGCCGCACCCACAAGAGGAGGTGCCGGAGCTGTCGAATAGATCAACCCGTTGCAGAAGTTAACGAAAATCTGCTTCAGCAGTGCAGAGCAAAGGATAAATGCACCAAATCCCCCACCGGCTTTGCCAAAGGTTCCCAGAATCACGTCGACACCATCATAGCTTGCGGCCAGGCCCAGTCCCTTCTCTCCCAGCACACCAAATGCATGGGCATCGTCGACCATAAGATATGCGCCGTACTCCCGACACAACTCCACGATAGCTCCCAGGGGCGCACGGTTTCCCCCCATACTGAATAAGGACTCGGTTACTACCCAGCAGATGCCAGACGGAGACTCTTTCCGACAACGTTTAAGCAGCTCTTTCAGATGGTTACAGTCGTTGTGTCGAAAGCGCCGAAACTCTGCACGACTGAGGATTCCACCCTGAATAATGGAGTTGTGTACCTGTTTGTCGGCAAGAATAAAATCTCCCCTCCCAGCCAGTGCAGGTAACAGGGTAGCGTTCGCCTGAAACCCGCTGCCGAGCAACAGGGCTGCCGGCCGGCGATAAAGGGATGCAAGCTGATCTTCGAGTTCGTGGTGTATCGTCAGGGAACCGGAAACCAGTCGTGAAGAGGAGGCACTGCTTCCAAACCGACTTGTGTAGTCGATCGATCGTTGAATGACTTCGGGATGAACCGAAAGCCCGAGATAGTCGTTACTGCAGAAATTGAGACAAGGCACTCCGTCCATGCGCAGTGTAGTCTTCCCACCTTCAGAATTTACCGGCCGGAGTGTTCGGAACCGGTTCTCTTTCTCACGCTTCTTGAGCCGCTCCGTAAACACGTTGCCATCATCAGGTTTCTTCAACACACCTCTCTACTCTTGAGCTCGATGATACTCTTTCGGATACTGGTCGACGGTAAAAGTGGAGTCGGACTGAAATGTCCGGCCCATTGCCCGAAACTGTTGTACAAACCGGCGTTTGGCCACTCTGGGAGCAAACTGGCCATACTCCACCATAAAGAGCCGTTCGCTTTCAGGATCGTAATAGGTAAAATTGACAAAAGGGCCGCCCATAAAATCACCGGTCATCCGCCAGGTTCCGAGAGTCTCCCAGCCGAGCAAACGGTCTTCCCGGGCAAGCTCTCTGGTTTCGACCTCCCGGCGATATTCGGTTGTTATGTAGGAGCCCTCCCGGGTGCCCTGCAGATAGCGCTCCATCAGGGAGTCCCGGGTCGCATTGATCCATTCCTGGTTGACAAATTCGGCATTGTCAACGTTATCCTTCCACCAGCCCCACATCCACCGGTCATTATCCGGAAGTGCGCGTCTGTAGGAAACCATCTGGAGCGTATCCACCGTCATGACATAGTCGTGCTGAATCCGAACGCTCCATCCGAAACGATCCATCAGAGAGTCCGACTTTGCGGTCTGCTCCATCCGACGATAGATGGTCTCCGTCCAGCGATCGAACTCCACGTCCAGCAGATTCTGAACCAGCCGCTCTTCACTGTTTCGAATGTGTTCGGCCAGCTCCTCATCCGAGTTGGAAGTGAGAACCAGCGACCACTGATCCCGATACCAGTGATCGACCAACGGAAAGGCGAAGCTCTCCCCCTGCCGGACCCGCTCCTCCACAGGATCACTCAACAGAGCTCGAATCAGTGTAGAGGTATTGGACTCGTCTCCGAGAGGACCCGTAATGATGATATTCTTGAACTTACGAAGTTCTTCCAGCTCGTCATTAGTCCGAAAGTCCCGAAGCTGCAAATTGTAGAGCTGTTCGTTCCGGCCCGGAAGTGTCTCAATCGTCTTTCCGAATGTTTCGTGAAGCGCTTCGGCTGTTTGGCTGTCGTGCCGGGTCGAGTCCATGATCACAATCACGTCTTCATTATCACCGATGGCACGCTGTCGGTAGTCTCCTCCGCATGCTGAAAGAAACAGAAATGAAAGCAGCAATAGAGTGGCTGTATATTCGGACATCGTCTTCATACAAGAAAATCTGTTTTAAACATCAAATGTTCCCATATTTCAGTTGTTTTACAAACCGGAAAGCCTCATCCTTCCAGTCCTGCCCGGGATAATTTCTGCGAATCGCATCAATCAGAGCACTTCCCACGATAAATCCGTCTGCCCGTTTTGTAATTCGCAACGCATCCTCATGTGTGCGGATGCCAAACCCGATCATCTTCGGGTTTCTCGTTACATTTTTATTCACCCGGTCTATAAACTGTTCCACCGAGGCGGCCAGTTCGTTCCCGTCACGAACACCGGTAACTCCTGTTACGGAAACACAGTAGACAAATCCTTCCGAGAGTTGATCGACCTGCCGCATCCGCTTGTCCGAGGTATTCGGCGCAACCAGATAGATAATGGAGAGGCCCTCATTGTCTGCCGGTTCCTGAATGTGCACGGATTCGTTCGGTGGTACATCGGGAATAATAAGTCCGTCGACCCCCACATCGGCGGCACGCTTGCAAAAAGCCTCGACACCGTACCGCAGGATCGGATTGATGTACCCCATTAAAAGCAGAGGGATCTCGGATGTTTTCCGGACCTCCTCTACGATCCCGAAAATCTTCTCCATGGTCATTCCATTTCGGATCGCCACCGTACTGGAGTACTGTATGGTCGGGCCGTCTGCCAGAGGATCGCTGAAGGGGATTCCAATCTCAATCATATCGGCCCCACTCTGCTCAAAGCCGAGAATGAGATCGGCCCCGCTCTCCAGATCCGGATATCCTGCAGTGAGAAAGAGAGACATTACCCGCTCCCCCTTTTTTCGATTCGCAAATAACTGTTGAATTCTGTTTTCTGTCTTTACACTCATTGCAGATTCTCCGAAATCGTTGTCATGTCCTTGTCGCCACGTCCAGATAAGTTGATCAGTACAATCTCTCCGGAGGAAGTTTCCGGCATCAGTGTCTCAAGATAGGAAAATGCGTGTGCCGTCTCCAGAGCAGGAATAATCCCCTCTTTTCTCGAAACCAGTTTGACTGCCTCCATCGCCTCCCGGTCGGTAATACCATAGTATTTGACCCGGCCTGTATCGGCCAGGTGTGCATGTTCCGGTCCAATTCCCGGATAATCCAGTCCGGCACTGATTGAATGGGCAAGCTGCACCTGCCCTTCCTCGTTCTGCAGCAAAAAACTGAGTGTGCCGTGAAGCACACCCGGAGTGCCAATGGTGATTGTCGCAGCCGTCTGATCTGTATCCGCACCGAGTCCGGCCGCCTCGATTCCAATCATCCGAACCGATTCGTCATTCAAAAACGGGTAGAACATGCCGATCGCATTGGACCCTCCCCCAACGCAGGCAAGAAGGTAGTCCGGAAGTCTCCCTTCCGCTTCAAGTATCTGCTCCCGGGACTCCTCACCGATGATTTTCTGAAGATCCCGAACCAGCATGGGATAAGGGTGCGGGCCGACGGCCGAACCGATAATATAAAAGGTGTTGTCTACATAGGTGACCCAGTCGCGAATCGCCTCGTTGGTCGCATCCTTCAGGGTCATTGAGCCGCTGTCCACTCTGCGAACTTCCGCACCCAGAAGCTTCATTCGGTCTACATTCAGTTTCTGCCGCTCCATATCCTCCGCTCCCATATAGACGATGCAGGAGAGTCCGAACCGGGCACAGGCCGTTGCTGTGGCGACCCCGTGCTGGCCGGCCCCTGTCTCGGCAATAATCCGCGTCTTTCCCATCCGGCGGGCAAGCAGTATTTGACCAATGGCGTTGTTGATCTTGTGCGCTCCGGTATGGCATAGATCTTCCCGTTTCAGATAGATCTTCGCCCTGCCGTAGTGCTCGGTCAGCCTTTCCGCAAAGGTCAAACTGGTCGGACGCCCGACATACTCCTTCAGCATACCGCGATACTCTTTCTCAAATCCGGGATCCTCTTTGGCCGCCTCCCAGGCCTCCTCCAGCTCTTCCAGAACCGGAATCAGGATTTCGGGGACAAACTTGCCTCCGAATCGACCAAAATAGCCCGCTTTTGTTGGTGCAATGTAATTCATGCGATTTGTCCTGCCATTCGGTTTCATTCGTCTGCCGCAGCACGGCCGGAGGTTCCGGCCTCTTTGGACAGGGTCCGCAGCTGGTCGAACAGACGTTCCAGTTTTTCATAATCCTTGATACCCGGAGCCTGCTCGACCCCACTGTTTATGTCAATAGCCGTCGGGGAGAGCTCTTTGCAGGCTGCAGTGATATTCTCAGGCGTTAAGCCTCCAGACAGAAAAAAGGGCTTCCCATGGGGAATCGTCTTCAGAACAGACCAGTCGAACGTCTCTCCGGTTCCTCCCCACATACCATCCAGTTTCGTATCGAACATCAACCAGTACACATGTGGTAGATAGGGATCGATTCTGGAGCGAAGTTCTTCAGCTGTCGTTTCGGGAGTCACATGAAATACCTTGATCACCGGCTTCTCCATGGACCGGCAATACTCAGGTGACTCCATCCCGTGAAGCTGTACGTAATCCAGCCCCGACTGCCGTACAATCATATTCACATCGTCCGGTGGCTGGTTTACAAATACACCGACGGTGGACGGCCCCTCTACCCAGTTGATAATCGCTCCCGCTTTTCCGGGATCGATATATCTGGGACTCTTTTCGTAAAAAATAAAGCCGAGATAATCGGCAAGTGCGCCCGCGGCAAAACGTGCATCTTCCAGTGTGGTAATGCCGCAAATTTTGACCTGTGGTCTCTGCATCAAGTGTCTCCATTTTCATTATTACCGGAAAGAACAGACGATTTCCGGACACTGTACAGCATGTTCCGTAATACTTCTCCCGGATTCTTCTGTCTCATAAAATACTCCCCGATTAATGCAGCATCAATTCCGTGTCGGGTCAGCAGAAGAAGGTCTTCGGCCGATGACAAACCGCTTTCTGAAACGGTTACCACCTGCTCAGGTGCTTGTTCCAGCAAAGTGATTCCGCGATGAAGGTCTACTTCAAATGTCCTCAGATCCCGGTTATTGACTCCAAAAAGATCGACCCGGTTCCAGTCCATTTGTTTTACTTCTTCCCTGCTGTAACACTCAACCAGGGCATCCAGTTCATATTCCCGGGCCGCCGCCAGCAACTCCTCCAGCTGCCGGCCGCTGGTGATCGCCGCAATCAGCAAAACGGCATCCGCTCCATGAGCACGAGCTTCCTTGACCTGATACGGATCAATAATAAAATCTTTGCGCAACAAGGGAATACCCATTTCAATTGAAATATTTTCAAGATAGGTGAGGCTCCCCTGAAAGAACGGAGTATCTGTCAGTACAGAAAGAGCTGAAGCTCCTCCCTTCCAATAGGATTCGGCAAGCTTCAACGGATCAAAATCGGGCCGGATCACCCCCCTGGACGGCGATGCTTTCTTGATCTCGGCAATCACCGACACACCATCGGTTTTCAGAGCGTTGCGGAACCCTTTTCGGGGCTGCTCGTAACAGGCCATGGTCTCCAGATCAGACGCTGTAATCTCTCTCTTCCTTCTCGAGAGATCTTCCCGGGTCTTTTCCACTATGGTTTCCAGTATCGCCCCCATCAGGCAGCCTCCTGTTCAAGCTTACGGCTGATACGAGCAAATTTCCCGAGAGATTCGTTTGCCTGCCCGCTCACGATCGCCTCCCGTGCCATCGCGAGGCTCTCTTCCAGAGAGTCGGTCTTGCCGGAAACATAGATACCGAATGCAGCATTCAACAGCACCACATCCCGTTGAGCCGGCGTGGACTCTCCTGTCATTATCGATTGAATGATGGCTGCATTCTCTTTGGCATCCCCCCCTTTCAGTTCACTCATCCGAGCCCGCTTAAGTCCCAGCGATTCCGGTTCAAATATTTCCGTCTCCACTTCATTCCCAGCCAGTCGAAAGAGGTCAGTAGCGGCCGTAATACTCAGTTCGTCCAGACCATCACGTGCATGAAGGGTCACCGCCCGTCGTGTATCCAGGTTCTTCAGTATACGGATCATGGTTTCTGCCGTCTCCCGGTTAAAAGCCCCAACTACCTGTCGTTTCACTCCAGCCGGGTTCAGTAACGGGCCCAGAATGTTAAAAAAGGTTCGCACTTTCAATGCACGGCGTGCCGGCATGACGTGTTTCATTGCCGGATGAAAATTAGGAGCAAACATAAATGCAAGGGAACACTCGTCAAACAACGCCTCCACTGACTTTTTTTGCAGAGTCACCGCAACACCAAGTTCTTCCAGAACATCTGCACTTCCGCAGTTGCTCGAAACACTTCGGTTTCCATGTTTCAGTACCGGCACCCCTGCTCCGGCAACCACGAACATCGCCGCCGTCGAAATGTTGAAGGTTCCGGAGAGATCCCCTCCTGTTCCGCAAAGATCCACAGCTCCTTCTGTATCTACCTCTACAGGGATCAGGGCATCCCTCATGACCTGCACAAATGAAGTCAGCTCGCCGACGCGCTCTCCCTTGCAGCGCATGCCAAACAGAAAGGCGGCCGTCTGCTCACTACTCACCTTGCCCTCTACAATGCGCGTCATGGCAAAACGAGCCTCATCCGGACTCAGCTCTTCTCCGGTAGAAATAATCTCGAGAATATTCTTAAACTCTTGTGACATAGATAGCTAAATTGTCTGGTTACTACTTCATTTTCTCTGCGGGAACAGAGAGCCGCAGCCAGTTGGTAACAATCTTCGGCCCTTCAGTTGTCAGGATACTTTCCGGATGGAACTGAATGCCCTCGACCGGGTGGGTTTTGTGACGAACTCCCATAATGACTCCGTCTTCCGATCGTGAAGTCACCACCAGATCGTCAGGGATGGTGTAGGGATCCAGAACCAACGAGTGATAACGTGTCGCTGTAAAGTTATTCTCCACGCCTTCAAAAAGTGTTTTCCCATCATGTTGTACCGTTGATGTTTTTCCGTGCATCAGCACCGGTGCGTGCACAACCTCGGCCCCATAGACATGGCCAATCGCCTGATGTCCCAGACAAACCCCGAGAATCGAAATGGTTGGCCCCAACTCCCGGATCACCGTCTCCGTCAACCCCGCATCTTCCGGTCTTCCAGGGCCGGGCGAGATCAGAATCCGCCCGGGAGAGAGAGAACGAATCTCTTCCAGGCTCAAGGCATCGTTGCGAATGACCCGATACTCTCTGGTCTCAGACGCAACAATGTGCACCAGATTGTAAGTGAAAGAGTCATAATTATCGATGATTAACACCATGGCTGTCTCCTCAATAGGTCGTTAACAGTCCAGTCGCCGAACGTACACGGCTCATTACTTCACCGGCACGCTCGCGGGCCCGTTCTCCTCCGTCCCGTAATATATCACATACATCATCCGGGTGTTTCTCCAGCTCTTTGCGCCGCTCCCTGGCCTCTCCGAACGCCTCGCTCATCAGTTCCAGCAAAGCCTTCTTGGCATCTCCGTACCCATACCCTCCTTCCCGGTACCGTTCCGCAATATCACGACGTGTGTCCGGGTCTGCAAAAAGCCGGATCAGTGCATAGACATTACAGGAGTCCGGATCTTTCGAATCCTCCAGGCCAGCTGAATCGGTCTGGATGGACATCACCTGCTTTCGCAGAGATTTGCCCTCCTCGAAGATACCAATTGTATTGTGATAGGACTTACTCATTTTACGGCCATCGGTTCCCGGTACCACAGCGACCTCCTTGACGATGTACGGTTCCGGAAGTTTGAGTAGTTCTTCGCCAGTTGCATGATTCAGCTTCCCGGCCAGATCGCGACAAATTTCGATATTCTGCTTCTGATCCGCACCGACCGGAACCAGATCGGCATCATAGATCAGAATATCGGCTGCCTGCAAAATCGGATAGGTAAACAGGCCGATATTCGGAGAGAGGCCGGCCGCGATCTTGTCCTTGTAGGCAACTCCTTTCTCCATCAGGCTTACGGGGCAATGTGTCCCCAGTATCCAGGCCAGTTCGGCCACCTGCGGTACATCCGACTGCAGAAAAAATGTACAGGCCTTCGGATCCAGTCCAAGAGCCAGATAGTCCATGGCAATGTGCAGAGAATTCGCTGCAACCGCATCCCCGTCCTGAAGAGCAGTGAGAGAATGGTAATTGGCAATAAAATAGTAGGCGTTCCCCTCGTGCTGCATCTCCAGATGCTGGCGCATCGCACCAAAATAGTTCCCGAGATGGAGCCTGCCGGACGGTGTAATTCCGGAAAGTATCGTCTTTGTTGGTTTGTTCATCTTCATATTGCTCTGGCTCGTATCAATCTACTGACAGTGAGAGCGCCACTTCGAGCGCTTCAATCAGCGCACCGGCCTTCTCCCGTGTCTCTTCAAATTCCCGTTCCGGGCGACTGTCTGCAACAATTCCAGCCCCCGCCTGAATATAAATTGTATCGTCCGTTGCGGTCATAGTGCGAATCGCAATACATGTGTCCATATTTCCTGAAAAATCGAAATAACCCACCGCGCCAGCATAAGGCCCACGTTTTGTCGGCTCCAGTTCATCGATAATCTCCATCGCCCGGATCTTCGGAGCACCGCTGACGGTTCCGGCCGGAAAACACTGCATCAGGGCATCTACCGGACTCATCTTTCCGGAGAGTTGCCCTTTCACATCCGATACAATGTGCATCACATGAGAGTAACGTTCAATCACCTGACTGCGCTCCAATGTCACCGTTCCCGGCTTGCAGACTCTTGACAGATCGTTTCGTCCCAGATCCACAAGCATCACATGTTCGGCTACCTCCTTCGGGTCCGCCTTCAGATCCTCTTCCAGCAGTAAATCCTCTTCCCGGGTTTTACCGCGCGGACGTGTTCCGGCAATGGGAAGCAACCGGGCCTCTCCCTGCTGAACCCGAACAAGCACCTCAGGTGAAGAACCGACCAGTGAAAATGTTCCAAAGTCCAGATAAAAGAGGTACGGCGAGGGATTTACCACCCGCAAAGCACGGTAGAGCATGAAACGGTCGCCCCGGAACGGCAATTCAAATCGCTGGGAAAGTACAACCTGAAAAATATCCCCTTCATAAATGTACTTCTTCCCCCGCTCTACCATCTCTGAGAACTGCTCACGGGTCACGTTGCTCTTCAGCGTGGACCCATCCAGATGGAGGGGTTTACGACGTTCAGGTGAACGATTCAGGTACTTCTCCATTTTCTCCAGAGCCGCATCCGCCTCTGCCCATGCCACCTCAAGATCCGTATCCGGATCTATAAAAAGGGTTTTGATCAGCACCAGCTGCTTCTTCACATGATCAAACGCAATCACTTCGTCATAAAACGCCCAGATGGCTTCCGGAAGCTCCACGTCTGCTGGCGGTGTATCGGGCAGATGTTCCACTTCCCGAACCGTATCGTAGGAAGAGAATCCCACAGCTCCTCCGGTGAGGCTTGGCAGTTCCGGAATATCCGGCTCCTTGTGGGCACTGGTCAGCCGTTTCAGAGCATCGAAGTACCGTTCGTTCAGCTCCTCTTCCCGGCCCTCCCGAGTCAGCGTCACCTTCTCGCCGTCGTATCGAAGAACCTGATAGGGATCTCGTCCCAAAAAAGAGTAGCGCGCCAGCTGTTCCCCGCCTTCCACAGACTCCAGAAGGAACGGACAGTCCGCTCCCTTTCTCAATGAGAGATAGAGGGAGACCGGTGTCACCGTATCCGCAAGCAACCTCCGGGTGACCGGAATCGCCGTATAACTCCCGGCCAGTTCCTTGAATTTCTGGTACGTCATCATTCCTTTATACAAAAAAACCCACTCCAGTTTTCTGTAGCGGGTTTGTGTTCACATATCGATTTTTCTGCTTCTTACAGTTCTCCCGCATCCGGTATCAAATACCCCGGCCACCACCAGCGATAAGAATGATTGATCAGCAGTTTCATAACAGTTTTGAAAGTATTGCATGGGTATATGAAATGCAACTGAAAAAGTGATTTGAGAAACGGTTTGAACCGGTTCAAACCGGTCAAAACTAACGGTCTGCATCCCCCTCGGAATAGCGATCACGGGACGATGGATCCGTCTCATCGGCCAGTTGTTCATTCCAGAAAAGCCAACCACCCCGAACGAGTCCCTTCAGAATGTAGATCGAAAATACCGCAATCAGTCCATACTCACGAAACAGGATGATGGATCCGAGGTAGATCAAAAAGAGGAGAAACTTTCGCTTGTTTCGATGCAGTGACTCCTTGCTGAAGGCAGGGAGCTTGTCGAACGGAATTGAACTCAGCATCAGAAAAGAGAGTAGCACAATGACCGGTGTAAGAATGGTCGATACCCCGAATTCGAATGCACTGAAAAGTTCGGGACGTTGACTAAATGTAAGTACAAACGCACACAGCATGATGGCCTGAACCGGAATCGGAAGGCCCCGGAAATCTTCAAATTGAAGATCCTGCCGCACATCGACATTAAACCGGGCGAGGCGAACCGCTCCGCAAAGTGGGGGAAGTGCGCTCAACATAATTCCCAGTATCGAAAATTCAATCATGGCATAGTTGTAAACCAAAAACCCCGGTGCCACGCCAAATGAGACTACATCACTCAGGGAGTCAAGCTCCGAACCGAACGGACTGGTCGCGTTAGCCATCCGGGCCACCACACCATCAAGTGAATCGAATAGCCCGGCCAGGACAATAAACCAGGCTCCCATCACCAGGTTCCCACTGGCCACCGTGATCACGGAGAGGAAACCGCAGAAGAGATTCATCAATGTAAAAAAACTGGGAACCACCAGCCGGGGTATCGGCTTGCGTACTCTGCGCTGCCGTCTCTTTCTATTTTTGAGGGCTTTGAATTTCTGGATTGGGTATTTCATTTCCGAATCACTCCAATAACTGATTCTCCGGCCACGGTACGGTCTCCCCGGGAAATCGACAACTCCACATCGGAAGGCACCAGGATATCCATCCTTGATCCGAATTTCATAATACCAAAGCG
>JBBDRX010000057.1:0-6851 GCA_040905245.1 Balneolaceae bacterium
ATAGCCAGCAACAGATAAAAAACCAGTAGCGTCATGCCACGAAGATAGGGGATTTACAGGAAGATTTCTTTTGGGGCTGCAAACTGCCAGCTACAAGTCCCGTTCTATTCAATCTCATCAGACAATAATCTTGCACCATGTATGACACTGATTATTTCGATAATATCTACTTCATCCTTGATAAGATAGATAATCCGATAAGGGTGATGAAATACCTCACGCATATCTTTTTTTTCGTACTCAGGCACTGTCCGACCTCTACGAGGGTGATCTGAAATACTGTCAGCTTTCTCAATTATACTTTATACTGTCCGATAGGCATATAGTGAGGAATCAGATACGATATATTGAAAAATCTGATCGAATTGAACTTCAGCTTTCTTTGTCCAGACTACTTTCATGTAGCCAGTTTGTATCTCTTCTTGATTTCTTCATGAGATACAACACGGCCCTCCTTAGAATCTTGTAAACCCTGTTCGATAGATTGGCGTACATATATTTTATACATCACGTCATCCCAACTGGCATCTTCGGGAAGATCTTTAAGCATGTTCTCGACTTCTTTCCTGAGCTCGACTTTTTCCATAACAGGATCAAGATTGAATAACGGTTCAAAGATAGTATCGCAAGCATCTTGTTAAAATACAACGTCCGTATAGTACCTCTCACTGCTTGCCTGTTTCATGGGTACAACGATAATTCGCTTTTCTGCATGACGGGTATAACGTACCTTCATACTATTTCGGCCGGCTTGCGGTCAATGCATCTATACAAGCGTTATGATCCTTTTGTCGCACCTTCCTTACAGGAATTCCAGCCCAACCAGCTAACCATATACAATGAACCCCGGATTCCGACTGAAACAGCAGTAAAACAGAAATATAAATCGTCCCACAGATCTCTTCCGAGACAACAACCACCCGAATTATGAATCGCCTCTTTTTTCTCCTTCTTTTTTTATGGATTCCAACCGGGCTGATCGCCCAAAACGGAACGGTTCAACCCGAAACCAATTCAGGCGAGGCTAAGCAGCGAGTCATCGATGACCCACCGCCTGCCCTCCGCTACAACTCCCTTTTCGAATGGGAAGAGAAAACCCGGATGATGATTCTGGACCGGTACCACAATCATGGCGGGCTCTTTTACGACCGGGGATTGTTTCGCTTTACCAATCTGTCGATGACCAAGGAGCACTCCCTGAATCTGATCACCTACAATTTTACACCGGCAGAGCAGTACGACTGGTACTACCGGGCGGAAAACAGCTTCCGCACCTGGTTTGGCAGCTACAACCTCGGCATGTTTCTGCAGGGCGCGCAGATTCGCAACTACGTCACAGTCAGCGACCGCCTCACACTGCCCATTCAGATTACCCGCCGGTTCGACATGCAGGCAGAACGCGCCCTGATCCAGCTTGGCCTGGACTACCGGATCAACGAAAACCATACAGCCGGGTTCAGCCACACCCTCACCCACCAGAAACCGGATCTGGACGCCACGATCTTCTACCGGTACGGACAACCCGATTCCGGATTTGCCGAAGTTTCGGCCAGCGCCCTGGACTGGGCCAACAACGCGGCCTACAACCTGAGCCAGCGACGAGGGACGGATGCGCCGGAGTTGCGTAAATACGAATCCGCCCCTTTCTTCTTCCATCTCCGGGCGGGTGGGCCTGTCCCGTTTGTGCAGCGGCTCCGCGGAGAGCTGGTAGCCGGCCTGCAGACCCCGCTGAACGCGATCTCCGAGCTGGGCCAATCCGGGGGAGAAGAGTTTCGGGACCGGGAGATGGCCCGGTATGCCGGTGGACTCATCGAGTATGCTGTGACGGACTTTACAATCGGTGCTACGCTGCGGCAGACCTGGGCCCGTTTTCACCGAACCGACGCGGGCGAGCCGGAGGGGCACCCCACCGACTACGGCAACTACCAGATCCAGACCACCGCCGGGATTTTTGCTTCCACACAGTACGGCCGTTTCTATCTGGACAGCCGGGCTTGGTATCATTTCAACAAGGATCACGAGTACGACATCCAGCCCCGTACCTCCCCCTATGTGGACGGCTACACCTATGTTCCCTTCACCTTCCGGGAGAATCGCTGGCAGTATCAACACCGGATCGGGTACAATCCCGACCGAAGAGGGTTCACCATCTCGGCCGAGTGGAGTGCCGACCACCGGAACTTTCTGGAGGGAGCGTACGACTGGGAGGGCGGGACCGTCTATGGATTCGACTACCGGCAGATGTATCCCTACCAGCTCACTACACTAAATACGCGCATCACCCTCATGTGGGGCTTCCGGTTCAACGAGTTCAGCTCTTTTGTAATGGGTGCCTCCTATGATCTGGACGGCGACCGGACAGGCGGGTTCTACGAAAATGACATCCATCCGCACACTCACTTCGATGGCGGATTCGCACGGTTTGTGCTCTACTGGTAGGCAACGGGGCGACATCAGCCGTAATTCACCGGGGCCGGTTGCGGTTGTCAGTCACCCACCACAATCTCTTCCTGCCTCAGCTGCGTCGCCTTCAGCTCGCCGTTGTACTTGAAGGTGGGGACGAGCTGTTTCAGAAGTACACGGATCTCTTCGATATCCCGGGCGGTAGCCACCGCAAGAAGCTCGTCCAGCTGCCGGTGGAGTTGTCCATTGTACCAGGAGCGGTTGCAGACGGCTTTGTGTACCTGGGGATGAGCCGTCGAGGTGTATCCCTCTCCCGCGTTCAGGAGTTCTTCGAACAGCTTCTCACCGGGACGCAGCCCGTTGTAGGTAATTTGAATATCCTGCTCCGGTTCCAGCCCGTGCAGGCGAATCAGCTGCCGTGCCATATCCACAATTTTGACCGGTTCGCCCATGTCGAGCATAAAGACCTCTCCCCCGTGGCCCATCACACCGGCCTGGACCACCAGCAGTACCGCTTCGGGAATGGTCATAAAGTAGCGTTTCACCTCCGGATGGGTGATTGTGACTGGCCCGCCGGATTTGATCTGGTCGATAAAGAGTGGTACTACCGACCCCCGGGAGCCGAGGACATTGCCAAAGCGTACCGACACAAACCGTGTGTCGCACAGGTTGTTCAGGTCCATACAGATCTGCTCGGAAATCCGTTTGGTCGCTCCCATCACATTGGCCGGATTCACCGCCTTGTCCGAAGAGATAAAAATAAACCGTTCCACATCGTACGAGCAGGCCAGCTTCGCCAGCAGCCGTGTCCCACCCACATTGACCCGGACCGCCTCCTCGGGATAACGCTCCATCATGGGCACATGCTTGTAGGCCGCCGCGTGGTAGATCATATGGGGCTGCCACTCTTCAAAGACCCACTCCATCTTGGCCGAATCAGTGATATCTGCCACCAGTACCGTCACCCGGTCGCTGCCGTCCACCTCCTTGAGCTCGTTCTCCAGATGGAAAAGCTCTGTTTCGTCAATATCCAGCGCGATCACCTGTTCGGGGTCAAATTTGAGCACCTGACGCACCATCTCCCCGCCAATGGTTCCACCGGCTCCGGTAATGAGAATGCGTTTTTGGCTCAAATCCTGCTTGATCTTGCTGTAGTCGATTTCGGCCGTTTCCCGACCAAGCACATCCTCGATCCGAATATCCCGCACATGTTTAAAACTCACCGCCTGGTCCCCGATCAGCTTGTGAAACGAAGGCAGTACCTTGATCACCTGGTCGGAACGAATCTCCTTGATCCCGTCAATAATTTCGCGATGAACCAGTTTGGGCATGGACGGAGCGGCAATAACCACTTCTCGAACCCACTGCTGCTGCAGGTAGTCGAACAGAACCTCCCGGCCGCCCAATACGGGAATGTCGTGAATGGAAGTTCCCCAGATCGACTTGTTGTCGTCAAAAATGGCTTCGATCGAAAGCTCCCACTGGTTGTTCCGCTGGATATCCCGCACGATCTGCTCCCCGGCGTTTCCGGCCCCGAAGATGACCATTCCGGTCGAACGCTTCGGCCGCTGGACCACCTCCAGGAGGATTCGCTTGCTGATGCGAAACGCTCCGATAAACAGCAGAGAGAAGACATAGGTTACCGAGACGAAGACGGGAAAGTAGCTGGTGACTCCGTGAACGAAAAATCCGGCGGCCAGCGACACCACTGCACCCACAGTCAGCGACTTGGCGATTCGAACCAGTTCGTGCAGGCTCACAAAACGCCAGTTTACATTGTACATGCCTGAGGTTGCAAGCATACTCACGGAAACGGCGGCGTAGATTCCGAGATCCATGAGCGGGAAGGGAAGCTGCACATCCGGCACCACTACATTGAGGATGGCAAACGAGAGAATCCCGGACAGAACAAGCAGGACCAGATCTCCGCAAAAGAAGAAGATCGAACGGGTCGTCCTGTTCTTGATTCGATTAAGCCGGTAAAAAAAACGAATACCTTTCAACGTTTTGCACGTTTTATGAAACGGAATACAGCCTTCCCCGCCGAAAATAGCATAATCAGCCGGGAAACCCTGCATTTTTCGCAATAATCAACTTAAAGTAGCCAAAATTAACCACTATATAAATAGCTATTCCAATGCCTCTCATTGACGCTCGTAATTTCTGTGGGCAGCTACCTACACAGCCGGCCACCTGCTTTCAGCGTCACCGGGAAAGAACCGACCGGATGGTCTCTGTAACCCGGTTGCGGTCGTCCGGCGTCATGGCCGACCCCGACGGCAGGCAGAGCCCCTGCGAGAACAACGCCCCGGACACCCCGTTGGTGTACCGTGGCACATCCCTGTATACGGGCTGCAGGTGCATAGGTTTCCACAAGGGTCGGCTTTCGATGTTTTTTTCTTCCAGGCCCAACCTCAGATCCTCTCTTGTGACCCCTCCGGCCTGTTTCGGGTCGATCAGAAGGGTGGTGAGCCACCGGTTGGAGCGGGTACCGTCCGGTTCGTCCGGAAAGGTGATTCCGGGCTGAACCAGAACGTCCCGATAGGCTTCAAAGTGGGCGCGCCGCGCCTTTACCCGCTCTTCCAGCACTTCGAGCTGCCCCAGGCCGATACCGGCCAAAACATTACTCAACCGGTAGTTGTAGCCGATCTCCCGATGTTCGTAGTGAGCCGCTTGCTCCCGGGCCTGAGAGGCCAAAAACCGCGCACGGCGGGCGGCCTCCACGTTATTCGTAAGAAGCGCCCCCCCTCCGGAACAGGTGATAATCTTGTTTCCGTTGAAGGAGTAGACCCCCAGATCTCCCAACCCGCCGCAGGTCCGGCCGTCGAGGCGGGAACCGACCGCTTCGGCCGCATCCTCCAGCACGGGGATCTCATAATCGTGGGCAATCTCCAGAATTTCACCCATCCGGGCCGGCATTCCGTAGAGGTGTACCACAATGACGGCTTTGGGACGGTATCCCTGCCGGATCTGATCTTCGATGGCTTTTTTTAACAGGCCCGGATCCATATTCCAGCTCTCCGGCTCGCTGTCGACGAGAACCGGTGTGGCCCCGAGATACCGCACCGGGTTCACCGAAGCGGCAAACGTGAAACTTTGGCAGAGCACCCGGTCCCCCGCCTCCACACCCAGCAGGTCCAGCCCGAGGTGGATCGCCGCGGTTCCGCTGTTGAGTGCCGCGGCTGCCCGGACACCGGCCAGCCGGGCCAGCTCCTTTTCAAAACGGTCCACATGTTCGCCCACAGGCGCAATCCAGTTGTCGTCGAACGCCTGCCGGATATAAGAGAGCTCTTCCCCTCCCATGTGGGGTGGGGAAAGGTAGAGCCGGTCGGATTGTGACATAATGATCGTTATGATTTTCTTTTCATGGATTGGCCAATCCTGCCGAGCCGATATTTCTGAGCACTACTTTTTGGCTTCTCCGGTATTGTGTATTCAATGACCCCCTGCTCCAAAGCCGGACGGATGTACTTTTCCTGAAAATGTTTTCGATCTGACAAACCAAGTTTCTTTTGCAGTTCCTCTCTCGACATCTCGCCATCAATAGCTTCAACCAGAGATAATACTTGGGGGGTGACATCGACAGAGCCTGATGTTACGACGCGTTTCAGAATGTGGTGAAGTTCTTCAAAAAGTTGTTCCCGGGCAAACCGATTGCGTGCAAGCTGCTCTGCGGCCCGGGCGGCTGTTTCTCTGCGTTGGGGATCCCGAAGAAATGTTTGGATCTGTTCTGCGCTCTGCCGGGCATCCAGGGGCGGAACCACCAGCCCGGCTTTCGTCTTCCGGAGCAGATCGGCCTGCCACCCCTCGTGGTTGATCAGAATCGGCTTCCCTGCGGCCAGTGAGTCGAAGAATTTGTTGGCGGAGTTGTCCCACAGGGCCTTGTTGTCGATCACAAAAGAGCTGGTCAGATCGGCGGCCGCGTAGAGAGACGGTACTTCATTTTTTGGAATTGGCGGCAGCATAAACAGGTTTTGACCTATCACTCCGGACTCCCGGGCGAAGCGTTCGATCTGCACCTTTTCCCGCCCGTCACCCACAATCAGGAATGCGATTTCCGGATCTATTTCGGCCATTTCGATGGCGATACGAACCATCTGCCCCACTCCATTGACCCGGCCAAGCGTTCCGCAGTAGAGTACCAGTGGGCGATTGCCGATCAGCGGGTGCTCCTGCCGAAATTTTTCTCCCTGTTGCGGAGGGACCGAAAAGAGCTCCAGGTCGCTGCTGTTGGGGATCACGCTCACTCGTGAGGAGGCCACTCCTTGTCGAAGAACACCATCTCGCATGCCCGGAGAGAGAGCCACCACATGAGCCGCGTTCCGATAGGCGCTCCGCTCCAGCCGTCTGGCCAGAAATGCCATCAACGGATTGGTGAGTTCTCCCATAGCAATAGGCACGTGAGGCCAGAGGTCGCGAACTTCAAACACCATCGGGATACTGAGCCG
>JBBDRX010000058.1:0-6679 GCA_040905245.1 Balneolaceae bacterium
AGATAAAGTCTCCATGAACAGCTCCATCGTCCGGAATCCCGAACTGATTCGGGAAGCCTCTGCCCGATTCGGTTCTCAGGCCATTGTCGCTGCCGTTGATGTGAAACGAAACGGAGATTCCTGGGAAGTCTACGTCAAAGGCGGAAGTGAGCCAACCGGCATTGACGGACTGGACTGGTGCGAACGGGTGGAAAAACTGGGAGCGGGAGAAATCCTTTTGACCAGCATGGACCGGGATGGAACCAAGTCCGGGTTCGATCTGGAACTGCTGGCAGAGGTCAACCGCAGAGTTTCCATTCCGGTCATTGCAAGCGGGGGAGCCGGGACCGTCGAACACTGCATTGCAGCCCTGAACCAGGGAGCGGCCGACGCCGTCCTGGCAGCCAGCATCTTCCACTTTCGGGAGATTGGAATCCGGGACCTCAAGAACCAAATGGACCAAAGCGGGATTTCAGTACGGCTGATTGATTCTGAGAGCGAAATACCCCCTATGTAGTGTTGGTACATTCGTGCTGCCGCCTAAACAAATTAACCCGAATACTGCCTGATTATTATGTCTGAGAAAAACAAAACCGACAAACCCTTTCTATATGAACTGGAGGTCCTGCTAAAACAGCGGCAGAAGGACCGGCCGGAAGGATCTTACACCACACACCTTTTCAACGAAGGAATCGACAAAATTTCCCAGAAGGTTGGTGAAGAGGCTGTGGAAGTCGTAATCGCTTCAAAAAACCGGGACCGGGACGAAGTGGTCTATGAATCCGCTGATCTGATCTATCATCTCCTTGTGCTTCTGGCAGAACAAGGGATTCCTTTCGAAGAAGTAGTCTCCGAGCTGCAACGAAGAAGCCGCTCATAACTCACCTGGAAGAGGTATAGCAAATTGCAACATCGACGGAATCTCTTTCCCAGAGATTCCGTCACCACTCTCCTGTACCCGCTCCACCACTTCTCAGGGAACAGAATAAAACAGTGGAGAGTCAGGGCCCAATGGAAGTCCGAAAAGTATCCACAAGACCAGTACCAGTATGCTGGTAATACCGAACACAATCGAATAGGGCATCATCAGCGAAATCAGAGTTCCCAACCCGATCTCTTTCTCATACTTCTGGGCAAAGATAATGACCAGTGGAAAGTAGGGAAGAAGGGGTGTAAGAACATTCGTTATGGAATCTCCAACCCGGTAAGCGGCCTGTGTCAGCTCCGGGGAATATCCCATCAGCATCAACATCGGCACAAAGACCGGAGCCATAATCGCCCACTTGGCAGAAGCACTCCCGATAAAGAGATTGATTGTGGCAGAAACCAGAATAAATGAGATAATGAGAGGGACTCCGCCAAATCCGATCCCTTTCAGAAGATCCGCACCGGTAACAGCGATGATGAGCCCCAGATTCGACCAGTTGAAGAAAGCGATTAGATGGGCTGCCACAAACGCCAGAACGATGTAGGCTCCCATGCTCGCCATCGATTCAGCTGTCATACGGGTAACGTCTTTGTCACTCTTGACTTGGCCGGTTACGATTCCGTAGATGATCCCGGGGACCAAAAAGAGAAAGAAGATGATCGCCACCAGGCTCTGATAAAATGGGACAAGGCTTCCATCCTCCCCTCTCAGGGGAGCACCCTCCGGGATCACCATCAGGCCCGTCCCGACAAGAGAGAGAAGTGTCACGGCGAGTGCCCACCGGTGGCCCCGTTTCACCGAATCTGTGATTCGATTATCCGATTCACCATCCTCCTTCTCAGGCTCACCATCATAGGAACCGAGCCTCGGTTCGATGATTCGTTCTGTCACATACCAGCCTCCAACAACAAAAACCGGAACCAGTACGATCATCAAATACCAGTTGGATGCCACATTCACGTAGTAATCCGGGTCCACAATTCTGGAAGCCGGATCCGTAAACCCGACCAGCAGCGGGTCGATACTGGTCAACAGTAAATTGGCACTGAATCCACCAGAAACCCCGGCAAATGCAGCCGCCAGACCGGCCAGTGGATGCCGACCGACTCCGTAGAAGATAACCGCCCCCAGCGGCACAAGCACCACATAACCGGCATCGGCAGCCAGGGAACTCATAATACCGGCAAAAATGATGGCAGCTGTAATCAGAGGCGATGGAGCTCCCTCGACAAACCGCTTCAAAGAGGTTGTGATCAGGCCGGTCCGGTCCGCCACACCGATTCCCAGCATCACAACAAGTACCAACCCCAGTGGTGGAAATTCGGCAAATGTCTGAGGCATCTCCCGGAACATTCGCTGAATATTCTCTCCGCTGAACAGGTTTTGAACCAGAATCACCTCACCGGTATTGGGATGAACCACACTGATACCGGCTATGGATCCCGCCAACGATGCGGCCATCACCAAGAATATGATGATGACAAATACACTCACCGGATCGGGCAGACGGTTCCCTCCCCGCTCCACACGGTCCAGAAACCAATTAAACCATCTCTGTATGACTTCTACCGACTTACCTGGCATCGGTCACACATCCTTTTGAAGCGGAACTTACCGATCGGGCATATTTGAGAAGAACCCCCTGGTCTGCAGCCAGCGGTGGCTGTTTCCACGATTTCCGACGCTCCTCCAACTCTTCATCCGAAATGTCGATATCCAGCGCTCGTTTCTCCGCATCAATGACAATCCGGTCGCCATCCCGAATCAATGCGATCGGACCGCCCACCTGCGCCTCCGGTGTCACATGCCCGATAACGAATCCGTGAGTCCCGCCGGAAAACCGTCCGTCCGTAATCAGAGCTACGGACTTTCCGAGCCCTGCACCCATGATGGCTGACGTGATGGAGAGCATCTCTCTCATTCCCGGCCCCCCTTTCGGACCTTCATAACGGATGATAACCACATCGCCTTCCTTGACCTTACCACCCTGAATCGCTTTCAGGCTCTCCTCTTCGGAGTCGTAAACACGAGCCGTACCGGCAAAATAGGTTCCCTCTTTTCCAGTGATTTTGCCGACACATCCCTCGGGAGCCAGGTTTCCATAGAGAATTTCAAGGTGTCCCGTCTTTTTGATGGGATCGGACACCGGATGGATCACCTTCTGCTCCGGAAGCAGGTCCGGCAGGTCCTCCACATTCTCTTCCAGAGTTTTCCCGGTAACCGTCAGACAATCTCCGTGAAGGAGTCCTTCTTGCAGGAGCAGTTTCTGAACGGCCGGTACCCCGCCCACAATGTAGAGATCCTCCATTACATACGTGCCGCTGGGCTTCAAATCTGCCAAAAACGGTGTCCGGCTACTGATCTCCTGGAAGTCGTCGATGGTAAAATCAATCCCGGCGGCATGAGCAATTGCAAGAAGGTGAATGACCGCATTGGTAGAACCACCCAGCGCAATAGTAATCGTAACGGCATTCTCCAGCGACCGGCGCGTGATAATATCCTTTGGCTTGATATCCTTGTCCAGCAGATGGAGAATCGCCTCCCCGGCCTTGTGACACTCCTCCACTTTCTTCTTGTCCGTTGCGGGAATTGAGGAGCTGAACGGGAGACTCATTCCCATTGTCTCAATAGCTGAGGCCATTGTGTTTGCCGTATACATACCGCCACAGGCACCGGCTGTCGGACAGGCGTGCCGCAATACTTGCTCCATCCCCTCCTTTGTAATCTCTCCGGAGAGATACTGCCCGTACGATTCAAATGCGGAAACCACGTCCAGCTTCTGTCCATTAAGGTACCCGGGCTGAATCGTTCCGCCATAGACCATGATCGACGGCCGGTTCACACGGGCCATGGCCATAACCGAACCCGGCATGTTTTTGTCGCATCCCACAACGGAGATGTTGGCATCGTACCACTGAGCACTCATGACCGTTTCGATCGAGTCTGCGATAATGTCTCTTGACGGCATCGAAAATCGCATTCCACGAGTCCCCATGGAGATCCCGTCGCTTACTCCGATGCTGTGAAAGACGAAACCTACCAGGCCGGTCTCCCAGACACTCTTTTTAATCTCTCCGGCAAGCCCGTTCAGATGCATGTTGCATGGATTGCCGTCCCAGCCCGTACTGGCGATTCCGACTTGGGCTTTTTTCATGTCATCTTCGCTCAAACCTGTAGCATAAAGCATCGCTTTTGAGCCTACCTGTGATTCTGACTCCGTTAACCTGGAACTGAATTTGTTTCGTTTTACAGACATTATAAAACCTTTTTAAGTTTTTGGTTTACAATCAATTAAACGATAATGAAAAAAGTTTTGGAAGCGCTTTTACATTTTATGTTGATTTCAAATATCATACAGAAAATAAGAACAAAAAATTTTCCTTGACTACAAAATTGCGGTTGGATATTTTGACCTATGCGATAAAGCTAATTTAGACTCTTACATGAAAACAGTCACATCACAAATTGCTTTCGAACCTTTGTCCCCGGCAGGAGTATTCCGGGCCGAAAGCGCTGTGCCTGCAAGTTCAGAAATTGAACTCGGTTTCAAAAGTGCTCTTACCAGATTTATCGTAAAGGCAGACAGCCTTGCCATTACCAAACTTGTTGGTATTACTGGTATGCTATATGCCCTAATCTCTGGCATTCTTAACCTACTTCTACTTATTAGCTAACCATACCCGCCGGAGGTTAGAACTTCACTTCAAAATAGATGCTCTTTTTGGAAAGTTTGACCTTCGGCAGGAAAACTACATCCGCGAGGTCCTATGTGTCCATCTTCCAAAATCCAGCCGCTTCCAAACTCGGGTAGAGAGAAAAGTGGAGTCTCTCCACTTGCCAAGCCATCTGCGGATCCCGACGCGCAGAAACTGAATGGTTCCAACATCCTGATTCAGACGTTGAAGGATCTTGATGTCGACACCCTCTTTGGGTATCCGGGCGGAGCCGTACTTCCGGTATATGACGCCCTGTTTGATGAGCACGACATCAAGCACGTTCTCATTCGACATGAACAGGCAGGAACTCACGCTGCTGACGGATATGCGAGAGCTACAGGAAAGCCGGGCGTTGTCCTGGTAACTTCCGGGCCGGGTGCGACCAATACCGTCACCGGTATTGCGACAGCTGCCATGGATTCCATTCCACTTGTTGTCTTTACCGGACAGGTTCCCTCCGGGATGATTGGAAACGACGCTTTTCAGGAGGCCGATATTGTCGGAATCACACGGCCAATTACAAAGCACAACTACCTGGTCAGGGATGTGGAAGATCTGGAATCCGTGATTCGGGAAGCTTTTCATATCGCAACCAACGGCCGGCCGGGCCCTGTATTGGTAGACCTTCCCAAAGATATGCTAAACTCGTACGGATACTACTCTGGCAGGAAAAGTGTTCAAATTCCAAGCTTCAAACCAGTAACGAGCGGGAACCACAGCCAGATTGCCAAGGCCGCCCGGATGATCACCGAAGCAAAAAGACCTCTCTTCTACGTGGGGGGCGGAGTTATGCTCGGCAACGCCTGGGATGAATTGACGAAACTTTCGGAACGTCTCAATGTTCCCGTCACCACAACGCTGATGGGGCTCGGATGCTTCCCGGAAAACAAACCACAATCCCTTGGAATGCTCGGGATGCACGGTACCTGGGCAGCCAATATGGCCACTACAGAGTGTGACCTTCTGGTCGCTATCGGTGCGCGATTCGATGACCGGGTAACCGGCCGGCTGGACGGATTTTCACCAAACTCCAAGAAGATTCATATCGACATAGACCCCTGCTCGATTGGCAAAAATGTATCTGTGGATGTACCCATTGTCGGAGATGTAAAGCAGATCCTTCCTCACCTGGACAAACTGGTTCGGGAAGCACCGGAAATCAGTGACTGGTGGGATACCATTCATACATGGCAAAAGGAGCATCCACTGCCGGGGGCCGTCGGACAGGGAAAGATCTCTCCACAGAAGATGATTCAGGAGATCTCCAGAGTAACCAACGGGGATGCCATCGTTGTCGCTGACGTGGGCCAGCACCAGATGTGGGCTGCTCAGCACTACAAGTTCAATCATCCCCGCTCTTGGATCAACTCCGGAGGATTGGGAACGATGGGGTATGGATTTCCGGCATCAATTGGAGCTGCCTTTGCCCGGCCGGACAGAACTGTGGTCTGTATTACTGGAGATGGCGGGTTCCAGATGTCTACCTACGAACTTGCTACAGCCGTGGAGTACAAACTCCCTCTCAAAATCGCCATTATGAATAATGAATGTCTCGGAATGGTCCGGCAGTGGCAACAACTCTTCTACAAGAAGCGGTACAGCCACTCCATTCTCAAAACAGGGAATCCCGATTTCGTCAAGCTGGCCGAAGCGTACGGTGCGGTGGGCATGAGAGCCGAAACCGACGAAGAGATGAAGGACATGCTGGACGAAGCGATGAAGATTAACGACCGTCCGGTCGTCATGGATTTCCGTGTACTGGAGATGGAAAACTGCTATCCAATGGTACCAAGCGGAGCCGCACTCAATGAAATGGTAGAATCAGACGAAGAAAACTAATCAAATGAGCACAACAACTGTAGAAAGTATTCCACGCCACACACTATCCGTGCTGGTGAGTCACAACCTCAACACCTTTTCCCGTATCATTGGTATCTTTAGTGGAAAGGGATTCGAAATCGACAGTATCAGCCTGGGCCAGGAAGCCGATCCGGCTCAGGCTCGTATTACCCTGACAACTCGCGGTGACGAAAAGGTAATCGAACAAATCTGCAAA
>JBBDRX010000059.1:0-6669 GCA_040905245.1 Balneolaceae bacterium
TTGAGATCAGCTCCGAATCCGGCTCCGAACGGTTTCAGGTAGTTTTCCATCAACAAATTGGAATCGGCAGCTCCTGCCCGAAGAATTTCACCGGCATCCCCGATCTGTGCCTGGGTTTTCGGTGCCTGAACCAGCAGAAGGAGTAAAACCACAAGTGATGCAACGATACTCTGTCGTCGAAATCGTAGAAGGTTGTTCATGATGTAGATAGTGTTATAGGTTTGAATGACAATGCACTCTTGAAAAATTTTACAAGTGCAAAGTTCCGTAAAAAAACGACAGATCCAAAAGTTAATTTATTCTAACCTTTCGCTTTGCGGCATTATGTACGGTTAAAAACAGTTTTTTTTGAACTCCGAAACAGAAGATGGGTTTATTCTGACTCCGGAAGCGAATCCAGAATCTGAAGATAGGAGTTGTAACGTTCCGGATCGATTAGTCCCTGTTCGAGGGCCTCCATCAGGCGACAACCGGGTTCATGGCTGTGCGTGCAGTTGTAATATTTGCAATCACCGGAAAGTCGTTTCATTTCCGGAAAATAGAGTGAAAGTTCGGACGCCGAAATATGAACCAGCCCAAGTTCGCGTATTCCGGGAGTATCGACAATTTCACCGCCACTCTGGACAGCTACCAGCCGGGCGGCGGTTGTGGTGTGCTGTCCCTTTCTGGAGTAGTCGGAAATATCACCGGTCCGCAGGTCCAGGTTCGGGTCCAGCGCGTTCAGAAGGCTCGATTTCCCTACACCGGAAGGTCCAATAAATACAGATACACGATCTTTGAGTTCTTCTTTGAGTGAATTCAGGGAGTCCGGCTGGTGAATGGATGTGGCCAGCACAGAGTATCCAAGGGATTGATAGAGCGACCGGGCATGATCGAGCGTATTGAGATCGTTTTTCGAAGCCAGGTCTTTTTTGTTAAAGATCACTCCGGCTGGCAGATCGTAGGCTTCGCATGTAACCAGAAATCGGTCGATAAATCCGAATCGAAAGGCCGGATTTTGGATGGACAGCACTGCCCAGGCACGGTCGATGTTGGCGGCCAGTACCTGCTCTCCGCGTCGTCCGTGTGTGGCCTGGCGGGGGAGGTAGTTTTTTCGCGGCTGAACTCGTTCAATCTGCCCCGTGCCGTCGTCCAGTCTGGTGATTTCAACGAGGTCTCCCGCGGCAACCGGGTTGGTTGCTGTCTTCTTTTGAAGCCTCATTTTCCCACGAAGCCGACAGTCCATGACATCGTTACCAACTCGGACTTTATACCACTTCCCGGCGGACTGTATGACACGACCACTCTCCATGGATCGTTATGAAGATTCTGGTAGTTTCATTCGGCCGGCTCTTCGACTGAGCGGAACCCTTCCACCCGGTTTTTGTGGGCTTCACTGACGGTGAAGAAGGTCTCCGGATCCGTTTCCGGTTCTGACTCGAGTACAAGATCCAGAAGTGGATCCATCCGTTCCAGATAGGTGATTTCGAGATCTCCGATGACATCCTTTTCGATCTCTTCCACATCCTTTTCGTTTTTCCCGGGAAGGAGCACTTTGTTGATACCTGCTCGCTTGGCGGCCAGAACTTTCTCCTTGATCCCCCCAACTGGAAGTACAAGGCCCCGAAGGGTGATCTCCCCGGTCATGGCAAGTGTTCCCCGTACCTTTCGCTGTGTATAGATCGATGCAAGGGCAGAGAGCAGGGCAACACCGGCCGAAGGCCCGTCCTTCGGAACAGCCCCCTGGGGAACGTGAATGTGGACATCCCAGTATCGGAACGCGGACTCGGGAATGCCAAATCGTTCGGAATTGGCCCGAAGGTAAGAGAGAGCCAGCATTGCGGACTCTCGCATGACATCTCCAAGTTGACCTGTAATGTTCATCTTTCCATTCCCCTGGGAGACACTTGCTTCGGTAAAAAGGATGTCTCCGCCATAGGGGGTCCAGGCGAGCCCGGTCGCGACACCGGGAACTGTTGTTCGTTCGGCCACCTCAGAGAAATATTTCCTCTTTCCGAGGATATCCGGTACATCGCTTTTTCCGATTTTACAGCTCTCTATCTCATCAGAGGCAATCCGGGACGCGACATTTCTACAGAGCGCGCCAATTTCCCGTTCCAGGTTCCTTACGCCGGACTCCCGGGTGTACTCCTCGATGACCCTCACGATTGCCGCCGGCGTAATACTGATCAGATCTTTGGTAAGTCCATTCTCTTCAATCTGTTTTGGAATCAGATACTTTTTTGCGATTTCACTTTTCTCATGAAGTGTGTACCCACTGATAGGGATAATCTCCATTCGATCCCGAAGGGGCGGCGGAATGGTCTCCAGTGAGTTGGCCGTTGCAATAAAAAGCACCTTGGACAGATCGTAGTCCATTTCCAGATAGTTATCCGAAAAGGAATCGTTCTGCTCCGGATCGAGAACCTCAAGCAGGGCGGAGGTCGGATCTCCCCGGAAATCGGAACGTACCTTGTCGATTTCGTCGAGCATTAATACAGGATTGGCTGTCCCCGCCTTTTTCATGGCGCGAAGTATACGACCGGGCAGCGCACCGATATATGTACGCCGGTGTCCCCGAATCTCTGCTTCATCGTGTATTCCACCCAGGCTGAAGCGCTCAAACTTCCGATTCAGCGCCCGCGCAATGGATTTTCCGAGGGAGGTCTTTCCAACACCAGGAGGGCCGTAGAAACAGAGAATCGGCGCCTTCATGTCTTTTTTCAGTTTAAGCACAGCGAGGTACTCGATGATCCGTTTCTTGACCTTCTCCAGCCCGTAATGGTCTTCGTCCAGGATCTTCCGGGCCCGTTTCAGGTCCAGTTTGTCTTTGGAGAATTCACCCCACGGGAGGTCGATAATCCATTCGATATAGCTGTGTATGATCCCGTAATTGGGAGAGGAGCTGGGTGTCATTTCGAGGCGCTGGAGCTCTTTCTCAACCGTTTTTAATGCTTCATCACTCAAACCTTTCTTTTTGGAAAGCCGTTCGCGGAGTTCCTCCACTTCCTTCTGTTCACTGTCTTCCCCCAGTGCTTCCTGAATCGCTTTCATCTGCTGTCGCAGATAGAAGTCCCGTTGCTGTTCGTCAATATCGGTTTTCACCTTGGAGCGGATCTCTTCGCTCAGGTTCAGCACCTGGAGTTCCTTGTTCAGATACTCCATGACTTTTTCGAGCCGATTGGAGAAAGTTCGGATCTCCAGAAGTTCCTGTTTCTCCTGCAGGCTCACCTGCAGGTTGGACGAAATAAAATTGAGCAGGAAGGTCGGGCTGGAAATGTTGTTAATCGCAATGGACGCTTCCGACGGAATATTCGGAGAGAGATTGACAATCTTGGTGGCCGTTTCCTTGATCGACCGGATAGATGCATCCAGTTCCAACCCGGAGATATCCATCTGCTGGGGATATCCCTCTACATCGGCACGGAAAAACGGATCGGTCTGTGTAAACTCTTTAACGGAGAAGATGGTCTTTCCCTGAATGACGACGCTTTTGCTGCCGTCCGGCATCTTGATCAATTTCAGAATCTGAGCGACTGTACCTGTCTGGTAGAGGTCGTCTGGCACTGGATCTTCCACATTTTCGTCTTTCTGCGCCAAAACACCAATCGTCTTATCCGACTCATAAGCCTCTTTTACAAGAGCCAGAGATTGATCCCGGCCCACTGTAATGGGAACAACAACACCCGGGAACAATACGGTATTCTTCAACGCCAGAATGGGCAGGTTGTCCGGAATTTCCGCTTCGGAGAGCTGGCGTTCCTCCTCTTCTGACATTAGCGGGATCGCTTGTTCGAAATCGTCAAAGGCGTCTTCCTGATCATCGTAGGTCGTGTGGATTCTAAGCTTTGGTTCAAACATGAATTCTGTTTAACAATTTTTTTCTTTCACTATTGGATATGCAAACGAGACGCCAGTTTATCACTCTCTACCATAACGTCATGGAAACACTTGCTCTTATGGCAATTTAACACATCTGAATCGGCTCCATGACAGTTGGTCATACCTCCATAGCAGGGATGAACCTGTTCGGTATGGCTCGACCCGATCAAGGCAGCCGTACCCGCAGCGATCCAATCCCCGCACCGGCCAGCTCTCCGCCGGGCCTTCCGGAGTGGCTTCTGAATTGTACGGAAAAACCGAGTTCTATCCAGCCCGTTTCAATGGCTGTTCCCAGAGTATAGTAGTCGGACAGGTCCGGTGCCAGTCGTGTTCCGGCCCGAATGGGCAGAAAAGAGAGTGGGCGGATCTCCATTCCGAGATAGGTGACCAGACGTGTTGTATTGAATGCACTGTTGCCAAGTCCCAGTGAAAGGTCTCCCATCAGTTTCAGTCGGCCGATCTGAAGGAGCATTCCACCATTGAGCGAGGTCGGTAAAAGCATATAGATGGCATCCTCTTCCGGAGTCGATTCACTGTAGAGTCCGTTGCTGTGATCATACAGATAGTTGTAATGTTCACCGGGCCGTCCCATAAAGAGGCGGTTTGCCACACCTGGCAGGACGTTTGTCTCCGTCGTTTGTTGGTTCAGGAGTGTGACCGGTTTTTTTCGGTATCGGACAAATCCCAGATCGGTGACAGAACCACCGATGGTAAACATACGTCTTCTGTGCTCATCCATATCGTTGGCAAGAAGCAGGTCGTTGCCGAGAGGGATCATCAGGGTGATGCCCATATCAACTCCGGCACCGATCCCTGTGGGTGAAAAAAGAGCGTCCCGGTTCAATGGGCCTGAGAGCCCAGTTGATTCCTGTTGTTCCTGAAATGTGGTGGACAGCGGTCCCGAGGAGAGATGGCTCAATTGTTGCTTCCGATTTCCGGTGGCACGGCCATTTTCCCAAGTCAGTCGGTCCTGGTTTTCGAGGTGGAGCATGGCTCCCGGAATAACGGCTTTTGGGGCAATTCCGACCACAATACGGTTCAGACGGGGAATCAGGCCGGAAAGAAGTGAAAAATTTTCCGCATATCCGAACGAGAGTTCATGGAGTACCTGAAAAGAGTGGGACAGCGACCGGTCAATTACTTGTTCATTTCTCCGAAGTACCGGTTCAGAATCATAAAACCCCCGTCCGACAGAAAACCGATTGGCGAATCGGGTACGTCCGGAGAGAGCAAAACTCTTTTGGGCTCTCTGCCAGTGCACTCCGAACCAGTGTATTTCACCCCCGGAGGGGTGTTCGGACGTCAGCTGTCCGGTCTGGTAGTTTCGGTTCAGAATATGTTCTTCAGAAAAGCGCTGTTCTGGCGAAGTTCCGGGGGTATACCCTTCTGTCAACTCCAGGTAGTAGCTTCTTAACTCCCGAATGGAATTGGAGTGAATCGGCGTGTCTGCCATAAATCCAAAGGCTCCTGTCGATACCCGGACCTGAATTTCCGGCCTGTGAAGGGCCAGATTGGCCGGATTTATAAACAGGGATTCATAACCGGTGATATAGGCGGTTCCGCCACCACCCGTTCCCAGAGAGGAGGGGGTATGCAGAAGCTGCCCGGTGACCGGCCGGTTCAACCCGGCAGAGAGCAGAAACAGAAAAAAACAGAAAAAAATGGGAGCAGAGAAGCGTCGATACATGCTACAGCGAATTGGCGAGCTTCAGTTTTGCCACACGCAGCATGAGCGTCTTTCGCCCCCGCTCTCTGAAGAAGATAACCACACGGGTATCCGTGCCGTCGCCGCTCCTGTTTACAATCTTGCCCTGGCCGAACCGCGGATGGATTACTTCGGCTCCGGGATAGAACGGATCCTCACCCTCCGGATAGTCGTATTCGATATGGACTCGCTTCGACGGTTTCTTTGGGGGAACTTCTGCCTGACCGTCGTACTCTACCCGTGTGGAGGGGGAGCTGTTCGGGCCGTCCGGATCTGACCCACCACTCTGCCGGATGGTCGCACCGGTTTCTGTCCGGACTACACCCGGATCCACTTCATTCAGGAATCGGGAGCGCAACTGCCGGGTTTCTTCTCCGAATTTGAACCGGATTCGGCAATGGCTAAAGAAGAGATCTTTCTCTGCGCGTGTAATGGCGACATAGAAGAGCCTCCGCTCTTCCTCGATATCGGCTTCTTCTCCGTCACGCCCCCCCATGGGGAAGAGGTTCTCCTCCAGCCCGACGATAAAGACGACCGGAAATTCCAGTCCTTTCGAACCGTGGACAGTCATCAGAGTGACCGCCGGTTTCTCCTCATCGTACTTGTCGGAGTCTGTGATAAGGCTTATTTCCTGTAGAAACGAGCTGAGCGATGCATCCCGGTTGGTCTTTTCGTAGTAGGAGATGGCATTCTGAAGTTCCACAATATTGTCCCGGCGGCTCAGCGATTGAATGGAGTTTTCCTCAATGAGCGCACGCATGTAGCCACTCTGTTCCAGCAGTTTCCGGGTTACTTCCAGAATGGTGCCGCCACTCTCCAGATTCTTCCGGAGTGTATGGATCATTTGGACAAACTCTGCTACCCGAGCGCGTGCCGGTTTGTAGAGGTCGGACAGATCCGTGGCCTGGAGAATAGACCAGACCGGCCGCCCCTGATTCCGCGCATTCTGAAGCAGGGTGTTCAGCGATTTTTTCCCGATCCCGCGGGAGGGTTCATTGATAATGCGGAGCAGGCTCTGTTCGTCCATCGGATTTACCAACAGGGTGAGGTAGGCCAAAACGTCCTTGATCTCCTTTCGCTGATAAAACGACAGCCCACCCACC
>JBBDRX010000060.1:0-6653 GCA_040905245.1 Balneolaceae bacterium
TTCCGCCTCGACAACTCGCAGACCAGATCCGGAGCCTGAAGCGGAGACGAAATACTCTCATCTGCACCACTTGGAACAACATCGAACGGAATCCCGAACAGTTCCAGTAATCTCTTTCGTCTCGGACTTTTGGATGCAAGTATCAGTCGTTTCAATGGTTGGAATACCTGGCTTGGATTGGTATGATCTCGTTTTTGCAGTTACAGCGGAAATGCTAACTTACGGGTCGGCAACCAGATTGTAAATTCCCATTTTCCATCATAAGTGATATGCCAACAATGACAAAACGTTCCTCCGGAAAGGGTCCAAAGAAACCGATGCTTTTTTCGAGTGTCAATTATAAATGGATGGGAGTCGGTTGCCTGTTGGTGATCGTCGGGTTTACACTGATGTATCTCGACAACGATGTCTATGGATTTATATCGCTGACGGTTTCACCTGTAATCGTTATTACAGGGTATCTGTTGGTTGCGTTCGGTATTTTAAAAAAGGAGGCCGCCCCGGCCGATACCTTTCAGGAAAACTGAGGTCCTGTTTTGGAGAAACAGGCCAACTACATTTCTCTGTTTCTGCTCATTATTATTGCCATTCTTGAAGGCCATGCAGATGACCATATCCGATTTGTAGTTGCAGCACTACTCTCCTGGTCTGTAGCTACCATCGCCTTCTACGCGGGTTGGCTGACTCTTGATGGACGATTTTCGACAACTGTTGTCGGCATCATGGTTTTGGGCCTGGGTGGATGGGCCGTTGCCATATTACTGGGACTCTTTTTTGTCACATCCAGTTTTTTCAGCCGTTTTCGAACTGCTCAAGAGGGGGTGTCCGACCACCCGACAGTTCGTCGTAACGGATCCCAGGTCTGGGCTAACGGTTTCTGGCCCATTCTGTTATCCGGGGTCATTTTTTTTCGGGATGAACCGGTCCTGCTGGTTCTGGCTGCATCCGCAATTTCCGTTGCTACGGCAGATACCTGGGCATCGGAACTGGGTAGGCTGGTGGGGAGAAAAACAGTTCGGATAACAGACTTCAAGCCGGTTCCAGCCGGTACGGATGGAGGCATCAGCCTGATCGGGACTCTCGCCGCCGCTTCAGGGGCTCTCTTCATTGCCGTATTCTTTCAGTTGTTAATTGATACCTCAACGCCAGAGATCGTTTTCATTATCGGCATAAGCGGTCTTACAGGTTGCATGGCAGATTCCTATCTTGGGGCTATCCTGGAATACAACAGGCGGAACCGGCTTCTTCGATTGGTGAGGTTGAGGCAAAGCCCGGAACAGACGAGCAATCTTGTGAACTGGATATCGAGCGGAATTGGAGTGTTGGCCGCTTTCACTCTACTGAATGTGTGGTAATATGAAGTGGTATCGAAAGCTTCACTGGCAGATTATCATTGGCCTGATACTCGGCCTTGTCTGGGGTCTGGTGGCAAGTGCGGTGGGGAGTGGCACATTCACCACCGATTATATCTCACCATTCGGAACGATTTTTGTCAATCTTTTGAAGATGATCGCTGTTCCGCTGGTATTGGCCTCTCTTGTCGTTGGAGTGACCAATCTCAACGACATGAGAAAGCTTTCCCGCATGGGTGGGAAAACCATTGCCATCTACATGGTAACTACGACATTTGCCATCACCATCGGCCTGGCTACAGTCCACGTGATGCAGCCTGGAAAAACGTTACCGGACGAGACCCGGCTTGAGCTGATGACCAGTTATCAGGAAGCGGCCGGAGGCAGGGATCAGCAGGCTCGTGAACTGCTGGAACGGTCCCCGATTCAGTTTCTGGTGGATGTTGTTCCCGAAAATGTTGTGAAGGCCGCCTCGAACAACAGCAATATGCTTCAGGTAGTTTTTATTGCTCTGTTAATCGGGGTAGGCCTGATGAAGATCCCGATGCAGAAGGGGGCGATGCTGATCGATCTGTTCGATTCCCTTAATGAAGTAATTATCTCTGTGGTCGAGATAATTATGAAGGTGGCTCCCTACGGTGTTTTTGCCCTCATGGCATCTGTTATTGTGGATCTGGCCGGTGAAGATATCAGACAGGCACTCCTGTTGCTGAGAGCGTTGGGATGGTACTGTATGGCGGTCGTTATCGGACTGTTGCTGCATGTGCTGATTGTTTATTCCACACTATTCAAGATTTATAGCAACATGAAGCTCGGGGATTTTTTCCGTGCAATCCGTCCCGCAATACTTCTCGGGTTCAGTACCAGTTCAAGTGCAGCAACTCTTCCGGTCACGATGGAGCGTGTCGAAAAAAATCTCGGAGTGAATGATGAGGTCTCCAGTTTTGTCCTTCCCGTCGGGGCTACTATGAATATGGACGGAACAAGTCTCTACCAGGCTGTATCTGCCGTCTTTATTGCACAGTCTGTCGGAATGGATCTGTCTTTAATACAGCAGTTAACGATCGTGATTACAGCTGTTCTTGCATCTATCGGAGCCGCTGGTGTCCCCGGGGCCGGTATTGTTATGTTGGTGATCGTTCTGCAAGCAGTCCAGGTCCCTGTAGAGGGAATTGCACTGATTCTTGGAGTTGACCGAATTCTGGATATGATTCGGACTGCCGTGAATATTACTGGTGATGCAGCTGTATCCGTTGCTGTTGCATCGTCTGAAGGCCTTCTTGGTGAACTACATTTTGATGATGAGTAACAAGACGTTTCTACTTGCTTTACTCGTCTGTTTTCTGCCTCTCAATGAGGTTGAGGCGATACAGCCGACTGGTCATTGCGATCAGGGTGTGGGATATGAAGAAGTAATGAATGCCGGTCTTGAGGCATTTTACCGAACCCGATGGGAAACGGCGGAAGCCTGTTTTGAACGTTTGCATCGGCTGAACTCATTGGATCCAAGAGGGCTCTTTTTCTCTTCCATGATCCCTTTCTGGAACTACTATTTTGCAGGTAGAGAGCCGGAGATAGCCGACCATTTTATGGAGCAGTCCGAAAGAGCTATTCTCCTTGCTGAAGAGCGCCTGGAGGAAAGAGATGAAGATCTCTATCTGATTTCTCTGCTAAGTGCGCTCTATGGGTACCAGAGCCTGGTCGCTTCCGAGGAAGGGCGTATTCGAAGAGCACTTCAGAGTGGCCGGACCGGTTACAAGTATACCCAACAAATTCTCGCGATGAAGGATGACCGCCCTGAACTGGAGATAGGCCGGGGGATTTTTCACTATATGATTGGTTCCATTCCTGGATCACTTCGATGGCTTGTATCTCTTTTCGGATTGAACGGGAGTCGGGAAGAGGGATTGGATCACCTTGAACGTGCTGCCGGGTCGAACAGCTATGTGCGGTTCGATGCGATGATGGTATTAAGCAGAATCTACGCGAAGGAGGAGAAGTATGAACTGGCGCAGGACTATGCAGAAAAACTGGTTCGGGAGCGTGATGAAAATATCATCTTTCAGTATCTCTATGCAGATCTTCTGAAGACAAATGGACAAGAAACAGAAGCCCTTGTCGTTTATAGAAAGATTGCGGAGATGGAGCCCGGTCGCCTGGGGTTGCTGGTAGAAAGAAGCTTAAACCGAATAGAAGAGATCCAAAAGGATCTGAGTTACCGGTAATGAGTATCAATTCAGTTGTTCCGGCCGGAAGAGAAGAAAAGTGGGATAGTTGAATGAAATTGCCGTAATTAACTAAAGGTGGTTATGATTTGATTTGAAAAAACGATATGGGAGAAAAGGTACAGCGCCTGTTACTCACAGCTTTTCTTGCGTTTGCCGGTCTGATCTCTGTAGCGGCAGGAGCGGAGACTGTCTATTCTCGTCAGGCTTCCGAACCCTCACGGTTCAATCGGGGATCGAATTCTGTGATGCCCCTTGTAGTTACCGAGCTGTTCCGCGATGGAGTCGGTGATCTGGACAGTCTTGTATATCTTGAACTGTACAATTCATCTGCACGGTTGCTGGAGCTGGAAAATGTAATTCTTCAAACAGGTTTGGCTTCATTTGAGCTGGAGAGATCGATCCGGATTCCCGCCGGAAAGATGCTCTTGATTTCGAATCGGACTATTCCCGGTGTTTCGGAGCATCAAGTCTGGCTGATTCCCGAATTACAGCTGTCAGCGAATTCCGGCGAGATACGCCTGAGGGAGTCTGGTCGTGTACTCACCTCCGTATTTTATAGCGAATTGCCTGCTCGATACGGAATGGAACTGAATCGGGTTACAGACGTTTTGGGGCGCCCGTCCCGCTCGCAGGATTATCAGCCATCCGCCATGGATTTTCTGGCCGGGTATTACGGATCGCCCGGAGCTTCCGGTTCAACCCGAAGAGCATACATTTACGAAGTGAGTCCGGGAAGCTGGGATCTGATTTCTCTCCCGGGGGTGATCTACAGCGCTCTGGAAGAGGAGTCCCCATCAGGGGATCTCCCCGGGCGGGGATACATCATCGCCCCTTCAGATTCTATTAGAAAAGTCGTTGTGGAGGAGCGACCGGAGCCTGTTTCTGTGGAGAAACAGGTGAATTCAGAGAATTCATTGCTCCTGGCCGGGAATCCGTATTCAAAACCATATCCACTCCATGCACTGGAGTGGACTGGAGGCAGACTCTCCAGTCAGGTGATTCAAGTATGGAATGCAGAAGAGCAGACTTTTGAACTTCGAAGTCCCGGGGACTCACTAGATGTGTGGGAAGCAGGAGTTTTCCACAATGAAGATGCAACAGCTCTTCATTTCAGTCCGGGGAACCAGGGGTTGGAGGGCCTGACGGAATTTACGAGAGGTGTTCAGTTTACACTTGAAACAGAAGCCGGCCTTGACCGCGCAGTCCAGATGATGTTTTATGAAGGCGGAAGTCATAGTATTGATTCTCTTGACTCCGAGAAGTTGTGGCCGCTGACAGTATCTGATCCTGAACCCTCTGCTTCCATTCTCTTTTTTTTAAACAGGTCTGATAGCCAACTAACGTTACTGGCGCAGGACAGTCGTCCATTTGAATTAGAGAGGCCATTTGAAGTGGATATGGGGCATCTACATACGGGCATGAGTGGAACTCAGCGGATTCGGTGGTCCGGGCTGGAGAGCCTGCCTGGTGAGTGGCAGTTGATCCTTACGGATCTGTCAACCGGTCTTGAGGTGAATCTTCGTGAACAGGAGGAGTTGGTTTTTCAGGTTTCAGAATTTGGAAGTGTCGCGCAGCCTGAAGCGGGAGATATTCAAATCCATCAACCGACGGGGGATCAGGTAACAGCTCCGAGGTTTCGATTGGCCGTTGTTCCAGCCGCAGAAATGGAGATTTCAGCTGCTGGTTCGACAGGGCCTGCAAAGGTCGAACTCCATCCAAACTATCCGAATCCGTTTCAGGGAGCGACGACCATTGAGTTTCATCTTCCGGAACCAATGCCTGTCGTTGTTAGTGTCTACAATATTGTCGGCCAGAAAGTAGGACAGTTAATGGATGGAGAGGGAGCTGCTGGCCAAAACGATATCGTCTGGGATGCATCAGAAATGCCCAGTGGTATATATATAGTCCGGCTTGAGACTTCTTCGACAACTCTTACCCGAAAAATGACACTCATCAAATAGATCTGCCGGATTCTGATCAGGCACTTTGATAGGAATCACGAACAGTCCGGAAAGAGTGATAAATTATTTTATTTTATAGTGTTAAAAGAGACGTTGAAAACGTCACCATCATAACTATCACAGACAGATTATTACAGAGTTTATGCAAGTGAAGACGGTTCGGGGAGTCGACGTACCGGAAATAGGAATCGGGACCAATAAACTGATCGGAAGAGAGTGTCGTCAAGTTATACAGCGTGCAGTAGAGACAGGATACCGACATATCGATACTGCTCAAATGTATCAGAACGAGCGGGAGATTGGGCAGGCAATAAATAGCAGTACCATTCCGAGAGAGGAGATTTTTCTCACAACCAAGGTATGGCACACAGATCTTGCGCATGACGATCTGTTGCAATCTGTGGAGGACAGTCTGCGGGAGCTGGATACCCCGTATGTGGATCTTCTGCTCGTGCATTGGCCTAACCCGCAAATTTCTCTTGAACGGACGTTTGAGGCAATGATGACACTCCGGGACCAGGGGAAGGCTCTGAATATTGGAGTTAGTAATTTTACGCCTTCCCTGATCAGAGAGACAGTCGAAGAGATCGGGGTGCCGTTGTTCTGCAATCAGCTGGAATTCCATCCTTTCCTGGATCAGCTCGAAATGCTGGAGCTCTCTTACCAGCACGATTTTCTGGTTACAGCACATACTCCACTCTGCCAGGGAAAGGTTGCTGAATCGGAAACGCTTGTGCGTATCGGAAAGGCATACGGGAAGAGTGCTACACAAGTTGCTCTCCGGTGGTTGATTGAGCAGGAGAATGTCGCTGCCATTCCTAAAACATCCGACCCGGTGCGACTGAAAGAGAATCTGGATATTTTTGATTTTGAACTATCAGATGCACATTTCGAGGAGATTGGGCAACTGGCAACTGGCAGGAGAGTTGTAAATCCGGTATTTGCACCGGACTGGGATTGATTGGGAGATGTTGTATAGTGGTTGGATTACAGGCCTGGTTCCGGCATCCTGTTTCAGGTTGATTACAGCTCTGCAACCGGGTTTGTACTTTCCAAAAAATGTATGAAAAAATAGTTATTAAAAATACTTTTACTTAGTTAAGTAAAAGTAT
>JBBDRX010000061.1:0-6614 GCA_040905245.1 Balneolaceae bacterium
GGGAAGGCTCCCGTGGGTCGAACCGAAAGAGTTATCCGGATTTCCCGTGCATTCCATAGGCAGGCTGCTCGGAAGGAACCCATACGATCTGTCTCCAGCCGTATCCCATGGAACCAGGGTAAGCCGGTGTCTGCTCTCCGAAGTAGTCGAGACGGAGGTCTACTTCTTCTACCCGGTTGATTTGCTGCTCCTCCGGGTTGTAGTAGAAGATGTCTCCGTCTGCCGTAGAGTAGTAGACATATCCGGTCTGGGGATCTACAAAAAGAGATCGGCCCAAAACACGAAAGTCGTCGCCGGCAGCTCCCGCTTCTCCACGTCCGGAAATCAGGCCGAGGTCATGGAGCTCGTCCTGGACGATGTCATAGTGGATAAAGTGACCCCATGGCCAGGTGATTCCGTACGCCTGCTTTCGCTCTTTGTCTACCATAAAGGTGAGAATACCCTCATTGTCGGGGGCTACGGCAAGAGATTCAAACTCACCGGTCTCCAGATCGTAGGTCAGGATATGGCCTCCGGAGTAGTGTTCGTACCCTTCCCGGGTAATCGCGAGTTCGCCTTCGTCCACCGAACCGTGAACACCGACGTGAGTCGAGATATAGAGTTTCCCGTCAATCTCGTAAAAATTTCCGTGGCTCTTTCCCTGGGGGATTCTGGGAACATCCGATCCATCTGTAACTTCGGTCAAGTCGGCCAGGTCTGTGATCTCTTCTGTTTCAGGATCAAAGGTGAAGAGTTTGGCACCCTGATCTACATCCGTAGTAGAAAAGGAGTAGTAGATTTTTCCGTCCGAAGCGTTTGATAGTGAATTCCAGGTATTGCCGGCCAACTCGAAGTCGGTGTCGAAAGCTGTTGCGACAAGTGGCTCTGATGAAGTCTCTGAACTTGAATTTGAAGCTGAATCGGGTGATCCGCAGGAGGCGAATAGGGGTGCCGCTACCAGCAGAAGCCCGACAATTTTCCAATGATGGAGTTGTGAAAGTCGAATATCCATGGGTTTATTAGTGATTGGTTAAAAAGGATCTGTTTGGCCCAATGTATAGAATCGGATCTACTAAACAAACAGGAAGCGTTTTTTCATCATCTGTCGTATGGATCATACAGAGTAGCCGCCTTCGGTGTCCTTATAATATTACCATCTTTCATGAGGGTTGAATTTGGAGTTGTAATCGGTTGCGACGGTACCGGTCAGAGATGTATGACTACTTCGATGTAGCGGTGAGAAGGACTAAAAATTCCAGGTCACGGAACCGGCCAGAACCTGGCCGGCACGGTTGTATAAACCCTCAACGATCAGATAGAGAGAATTCGGGAACATGTGGTCGATTGAAAGTCCGACAACCAGATCTGTTGAGTTTCTGTCTTCAGGTCGGTTGCCCGTTTCCGGTGAGAAGAGCATCACTTCCCCCTTGAATTCGGACAGGCCGGTTCAGGCTGTTCGAATCAAATCAGTTAGCTGGGGAGATCTACCCGGTGACAAGTTATGCTGAAGCCTTTCGAAGGAGATTGCGAATACGCTGTCCGGTAATGCGAACCTCTTCCGGCTTCATCATAAACACATTCATCTCAATTGTGTCTCTTCCTCCCGATACTTCAATGGATGGGTGGCCGCTTCTCAGCTGCTCCCGGAGCTTATCTCCAGTAATGGGGATGCGTTGGCCATCCCACCGAATACGCAGATGGGGGACATGGTTGGCAACCTCCGGAATGTATTGCTCAGTTTCTACACCGGGAACCTCTTCGGTCGACTCGGCAATTTGCGCAACCCAGGTTTCCCACATGGCCCACTCCTGATCGTGATCTTTGTTCAAATAGAGCTCCAGAGCTACCATCATTCCGAGAACTTCTTCCTTGTTTACTTTCATGCCACGGCCGGAGGAACCAAACGGGCTGTGATTCAGGCGTGCGGCCTCGATCAGATCCTTTCGGCCAAACAGCAGTCCGGCGCTCTGCGGCCCGCGGATCGCTTTCCCGCCCGAAAAGGTCACCAGGTCAAAACCCATTTCGATGTAGTTGAACAGATTGTCGACCGGTGGCACGTCGGCTGCTGCATCGTTGAAGGTCGGGATGTTGTACTGTTTCCCGATTCGTACAAACTCATCCCTGCTGATGCTGTGCTCCCTGGCAGCATTGAAATAGAAGGCCATAATCGTTTGGTCCGAGATGGCTCGTTCCATCTCTTCCGGGCCTTCCACTTCCACCAGGTTTACACCACAGTTCGTGATCATCTGATCGAACGCGAACCGGTGGGATTTCTGAATAATCACTTCGGGCCGTGGATCGAGAAGATGCGGGATTTGTCGGACCAGCTCCCGGTCCATACCGGTGATACAGGCGGCTGTTCCAAGCTGAATAGCCGAGGCCGCTCCGGCAGTCACATGGGCATCTTCACAACGGAGCATCTCGGCGATTCGCTGTCCGGCTTTTTTATTCAGCTCGATCAGGTTTACGAAGCGGTCCGAGGTGGCAGCAATAGCCTGGATCACTTCCGGTGGCATCAGCGATCCGGACAGGGTGGTGATGGTTCCCCGTCCATTGATAAAGGTCCGCAGTCCAAGTTCTCTCAACAGGTCTCTGGAGTGAAGGGAACCTCCATCTGCGGAGCTGTAAGATTTGTTCGGGTTCGTGACGGAGTCCAGTCCGGAGCGATTCGGGTTCAACCCATGAAAGGTTGAAGCGACTGGTGCCATGAACGGAAGGGTGGCGATCATCTGAAGAATCTGTTTTCTGGTCGGCATATTTTGATTGAATCAATAATTTGCGGTTGTTTACAATAGATCTGAATATTAAGCATCCTTCCAGGATGGATCCGGAACTATATGCAGTACGCACTCACCAAATTCGGTTTGCAGTTTTCGGAAAGATCAGGAGAGTTTGTTCATCAACCATATATATTCATTTTAGAAGAGTTTTTCATCCCCTGTCGATAATACATCGTTCTGTAACTGTATGGCAACACCTCAACACCCGTTACGAATGCCGGAATGGATTGCTCATCGGGGCTTGTCCGCCTCGGCTCCCGAGAATACAGCGGCTTCCATACAGCTGGCATGGCTCAGTGGTGTGGATGCTGTAGAAGTGGATGTCCGATTGACGGCCGATGGAGAGGTCGTGTTGTTCCATGACGAGACACTTTTCCGTTTATGCGGGCTGAACCGGAAGCCGGAGGAGATGTCTCTCACTGAACTTCGGCTACTGGACGTCGGGAGCTGGAAAGGTGAACAGTGGGCCGGTGAAAAAATTCCATTGCTGGGTGACGTGATGAGAGATATGCCGCCTGAAAAACGAATCTATATCGAAGTGAAGTCCGGGCCGGATATCATATCGGTCCTTGTGGAGTTGTTGAACCGGTCAGGCCTGGAGGACAGCCAGCTGTCAGTCATCGCATTTTCGATGGAGTTGGCCTCACGGGTAAAATCGCAACGTCCGCAAACGGCCGTGTACTGGATTTGTGATCTGAATGATGCCCGAAGGGAAATGAACGGAAAGGTTCGGCCCGGGAGATTGATTGATCTGGTTCAAAAAGCAGGCCTGGATGGGTTGGACCTTTCGTTCTCACATCCGGCTCGTGACGGTGAGATCGTCCGGGTGGTCAAAGAGGCCGGCCTGGGTTGTTATATCTGGACGGTGGACAATCCCGAGTCCGGACAACTGGCAATTGAAGCCGGTGTTGATGGAATTACCAGCAATTGTCCATCACTATTGAGAGAAGAGCTTGTAGCCAGAAACGGAAGGAGGCTGATGCAGCCACCGTTCTGAGTTGGAGTTTCACAGCAGTCGCCAGAGTAGGTGGCGAAGAGGCAGTAAATGTTGCTGTTTCTACCGGCAAGAGTGTATGGAAATTGGAAAGATGCTATGAATAATCGAATGGGAAAGTCATTGACAGAGTGTTTGTCCGGCTGGTGGACGGGACTATTTGGAAGTCGTTCGATGAACCATTCCGGTAAACCGGCCCGGCGAAACGATATGCTGTTTCAGACTATGATTCAGTCGATCAACGGAATTGTCTGGGAGTGTACCGCAGACCTTCAGTTTACCTATGTCAGCCCACAGTGCAGGGAGATCCTCGGGCACGATCCGGATCGTTGGTGTTCGACCCCCGGATTTTGGCAGGCACACATTCATCCCGATGACAGAGATCGGACAATCAACTACTGTTCGACCCAGCTGGCGATGGGAGCAAATCACGATTTTGAGTATCGAATGCAAAAATCTGACGGGCAGTATATCTGGCTTCGGGACATTGTGACGGTTCAGAAAAGAGAGGATGGCACTGTGCAGATGTGCGGGGTCATGTTCGACGTTAGCCGGGAGAAGCAGCTCGAGTATCTCATTAAAAAGAGTGTTGAGGAGAGGGAGCGATTTTTGACCTACGCTCCGTATCTGATTGGTATCTCCAATCGGGAAGGATACTTCGAAATGGTAAACCCGGCCTTCAGCGAACTGCTCGGCTACTCCGAGGAGGAGCTAACCTCCAGGCCCTTTGTCGAGTTCATTCATCCGGATGATGTGAAGGCTTCCATGGAGGAGTACAAAAAAAACCGGGATGAAGGAGGGATGACTTTTGAGTTTGAAAACCGGTATCGGACAAAGGATGGCGAGTGGAAATGGATCTCCTGGTACTCCTCACACTGGATTGAGTCGGAAGACAGGATTCTTTCCTATGGCCACGATATCACTTCATTGAAACAGGTTAATCTGGAGCTGAAGCGGGAAGAAATTCGTCTCCGGCAGCTGGAATCGGTTATAACGAATACGGATGAGGCGATTGCGATTATTGAAGCGGCACCGACAGATCTCCCCGGCCGAAAGATCCTCTATGTAAACGAGGGGTTTTCACGGATGACCGGTTACTCGAATGAAGAGGTGGTTGGTAGAACTCTTCACTTTTTGAATGGCCCGGAAACAGATAACAACGAGCGTCAGCACTTACGGAATGCGATGAATGCATTTCAGCCGGCAAAAGCCGAGTTAGTTAACTATCGGAAAGACGGAGAGAAGTTCTGGATTCATGTCTCCATGGTGCCGGTGATGGACCGGAATGGAACCTGTACCCACTGGATCTCCATAGGGCGGGATGTAACAGAGAGGAAAGAGCAGCAGCGGGTGATTCTGGAGTCGCTGAAGGAGAAGGAGACCCTGCTAAGTGAGGTTCACCACCGGGTAAAAAACAATCTGGCCGTTGTTTCCGGCATGATGATTCTCCAGGCGGAGGGTGAGGTGAACGAGGAGGTCCGGTCCCGGTTACTGGATAGTGTTGGCAGGATCAAAACCATGGCAACGATTCATGAGCAACTCTACCAGTCGAATACCTTCTCCCGTCTCGATTTTTCCAAGAACATCCGGAGTCTGATCGAGAACATCATGGATACGCTTGTGAGCCGAAAAGACATTCGTCTGGAATTTGATTGTGAACCGGTGGAACTCAATATCAATCAGGCGATTCCCTGTTCACTGGTTGTGAACGAGGTGGTGACCAACAGTATGAAATATGCATTTGACGGGCGAGATGAAGGAGTGGTGCAGGTACGGCTTGCCCGATGTCCTGAACATTCCAGAATCCAGTTAACCATATCAGACGACGGAGTCGGATTGCCGGAGAAAATCGACAAGCGTAAATCCGGAACGCTCGGGATGAACCTGATTGATGTTCTCTGTGAACAGCTTCAGGCAGAGGTACAGTACGATTCTCCGGGAGAGGGGACCCGGTTTATGATTTCGTTTGAGCCGAATGATCTGAAAGGGGTGGGGAACAGCTCGTTCTGACCGGGTGTTGAGTCCGATATACACGGCCATCATCTACTTCCGTAAGCGATATGTGTTTTCAATCTGCGCTGAAGTCGGATATCCAACGGGTTTCTTAGCAAATATCAATGCGAAACATCAGGATTCTGTTGAACTGCGTTAAAACCTTCATCGGTGTTTCGAGCGGGAACGGGGAGAGATAGTTTTTTGTATCACTGATCCGTGCAGGCAACGATCAACAAGTGATAGAAAATCGGAGTGTTAACGTATGAGCTATAGCGAACAACCCGTCCCCCTTTCGGTTCTGGACCTTGCAGTCGTAACGGAAGGCCATACGGTTCGGGAGGCGATTCAGAACAGCCGTAAACTGGCGATAGATACAGAAGATTTTGGATACAAGCGGTTTTGGATGGCGGAACACCACAATATGGAGAATATCGGGAGTTCAGCAACATCGGTTCTGCTGGGGTATGTAGCGGAAGCAACCCGGACGATTCGGGTGGGTTCGGGTGGAATCATGTTGCCGAACCACTCGCCCCTGATTATCGCAGAGCAGTTTGGAACACTGGCCACCCTCTATCCGGACCGAATCGACCTGGGCCTGGGCCGTGCGCCGGGGACCGATCAGGTAACGGCTGCAGCGATTCGGCCCGACCGGATCCGTGAGGTACAGCAGTTTCCGGATCGCGTGAAGCAGCTTCAGCGATATTTCTCGGCCGATAACCGAAACGCTTCGGTACGTGCCATTCCCGGAGAAGGGACAGACCTTCCCATCTGGATCCTTGGATCCAGCACTGACAGTGCTTTTCTGGCTGCCGAGATGGGGCTTCCCTATGCATTTGCAAGTCACTTTGCGCCACAACAGCTCAATG
>JBBDRX010000062.1:0-6602 GCA_040905245.1 Balneolaceae bacterium
CTCTGAGCGGATGCCCCGCGTCCGTGAATCAGAATCATCGCCGCATCTGCCCTTGACGGACTTTCACCTGCCGTCAGAACACCTTCTCCCTGATGCGGGCCTTGAAACGGTTGGTCGGGATCTACTCGAAACATAACTGTCCCCTGAATTTACTACGATTTTTATCGAACAAATTGATTCTGTTGAACTGCTGCCGTCCGGATCGGTTCAACCCGAAAACCACTATCCGTCCTGAAGAGTTCCTCCGGTTGTGACAGGCAGGATGCCAAAGAATCGACCTGTTGCCGGCTCTTCTCGTCAGGAATATAACCATTGACGGCCGAAAGAAAACAGGTAGCACTCCCATTTGTATCAAATCGGTTTTCCCCGTTACTTTTCAGGCAATCAACCGGAGAACGAACATGAACCTGTTTGCTATCATCATCCTTACCGCTCTGCTCGCCGACTACCTGATTGGGCTCTTGTCGGACCTGCTCAACCTGAAGACCCTGAAGCGACCACTTCCTGCCGAGTTCGAAGGGGTTTATGACAGAGAGGATTATCGGAAATCACAGGACTATACCCGTACACGGATTCGTTTCGGTATTGTGGCAACTTCATTCAATCTGGGGATTTTGCTCGTCTTCTGGTTCAGCGGTGGATTCAACTGGCTGGATGTGGCCGTTCAGGCACCGGGGTATGGACCCGTCTGGACCGGGCTTCTATATATTGGCGCGCTGATGGCGGGAAAAAGTCTGCTCTCCCTGCCGTTTCAGATCTGGTCTACTTTTGTAATCGAAGAGCAGTATGGATTCAACCGAACGACACCGATAACCTTTGTGTCCGACCGGGTCAAGGGACTGCTTCTATCCCTGATCCTGGGCGGCCCGCTGCTGGCCGGAATCATCGCTCTTTTTCAGTTTTCCGGAACCGCTGCCTGGATCTGGGCCTGGGCGGCTATTACCCTTTTTACCCTTCTTATTCAGTTTGTCGCTCCCGCCTGGATCATGCCGCTCTTCAACCGGTTCGACCCACTGGAAGAGGGAGAACTGCGAGACAAAATCGAATCCTATGCCGACAAAGTCTCATTCCCGCTACAGGAGGTTTCTGTGATGGACGGATCCCGCCGATCGGGGAAGTCTAACGCATTCTTCACCGGATTTGGCAAGAACAAGCGAATCGCCCTGTTCGACACACTCATTGAAAAACAGACACCGGACGAACTGCTGGCAGTTGTGGCGCATGAGGTGGGTCACTACAAGTTAAAGCACATTCCAAAAAACATGGCTATCGGCATACTGCATACGGGGCTCATGCTCGCACTTCTGTCACTGGTGCTGACACTGCCCGGACTTTTTGAGGCGTTCTACATGGACAGGATGAGCATCCATGCCGGGCTTGTCTTCTTCGGTCTGCTCTACTCCCCTGCAGAAATGGTCCTCTCTGTCGTGATGGGTGCTCTCTCCCGCAAACACGAGTTTGAGGCAGATGCCTGGGCAGCCCGGACAACCGGCCGGCCGGAAGCGATGATTCAGGCACTGAAGAAGCTCTCCCTCGAGAACCTCTCCCACCTGACTCCTCATCCTCTGACAGTATTTCTGACCTACTCTCATCCGCCGGTTCTGGAACGAATCCGGGCGATCAAAAAGATAGAAAAAGGAAACAGAACTACGGCTATCCCTGATTGAGGCTGTAGTCCAGTGTAATTTCACAGTTAAGTACACTGGATACAGGGCATCCCTCCTTGGCTCCCTGGGCCAGCTCGTCGAACTCCGAATCGGAAATTCCCGGAACTGAAGCGTCCAATTTCAGGGCAACCTTTGTAATGGCCCAGCCACCATCTTTCTGTTCGAGGCTCAGATTGGCATCCGTTTCCAGAGAGTCGGCCTTGTATCCCGCCTTCTCCAACTGGACACTCAGGGCCATGGCATAACAACCGGCATGGGCGGCAGCGATAAGCTCTTCCGGGTTGGTCCCCTTTGTTCCATCTTCATTTTCGAACCGAAGCTTAACGGAGTAGGGCAGATCACTCAGTGCCCCGCTCTGAGTGGTCAATAGACCGGATCCGCTGGTTCCTTTTCCTTTCCAGATTGCATTTGCTCTACGTATCATTTTCGCGTACTTGTTCATTTCGGTTTCAATATCATTGTATTACACTACAAGCTACAAAATGTCACGTGAAATCCATCAGCCTGCTGCTCCTGACGGGCAACTACACATTTTCATTTTTAAAAACCGGACGAAATGGAGTAATTATCTATCACCTGATTTCCGATTCACACACATTCTGACGACATGATTCCGAATAGATCCCTGGCCCCATTACATCATCCCGAAATTTCTGCCATGCAGTCTGCCAAAAGCGTACTACAGGCTTTTTTGATTCTTGTTTTAACGGCCCTGTTCCATCCCCTGCCGGCCCAGGAACTCCCGGCTGCCTCTCCCGAATCGGCCGGATTTTCGTCAGAACGACTGGATCGACTGACTACAACACTGGATCAGTATGTCGATCAACAGCGACTGGCCGGAGGAGTCCTGCTGGTAGCTGGTGAAGGAAAAAGCATCTACTACCGGGCGTTCGGAATGCGGGATCTCCAATCGGGGGAGGCCATGTCGAAAAGTGACATCTTCCGAATCGCATCTCAGACCAAGGCGATAGTAAGCACAGCCGTCCTGATGTTGCAGGAAGAGGGCAAGCTGCTCATCTCCGAACCTGTCGGCAATTATCTTCCGGAATTTCTTGAAACGAGTGTCGCGGAAGAGACGGAAGAGGGCTACACCGTTGTTCCGGCCCGGCAGCCTATCACCATCCGACACGTGCTGACCCATACATCCGGAATCGACTACGGGTACGGTCCGGCCGCAGAGGAGTGGAAACAGGCTGGAATTCAGGGATGGTATTTTGCGCATCGGGATGAACCGATACGAGAAACGGTCCGCCGGATCGCCTCTCTTCCAATGGCCGCTCACCCGGGGGAGGCCTATGCGTATGGTTACTCCATCGATGTTCTCGGAGCCCTGATTGAAGAGGTGAGCGGGCAGCCGCTGGATCAGTTTTTGAGAGACCGGATCCTGGAACCTCTGCAGATGAACGACACTCACTTCTACCTTCCCGAGGAGAAGAGAGACCGGCTGGCTGTCGTCTATTCCGTCCACGGGCAGGAACGGCAACTGAAACGAGCCCCCGATCCCGGTATGGGAGTTGGCCAGGGACACTACGTCGATGGGCCCCGAACAAGCTTTTCCGGAGGGGCCGGGCTGCTTTCCACCGCGACAGACTACACCCGGTTTCTCCAGATGATGCTTAACAAAGGAACTCTCGATGGTGTGCGAATTCTCTCTCCGACATCGGTCCAGCTGATGACGACCGACCATTTGGGAGAGATTCCCTTTCGAAGAGGAGAAGGATTCGGACTCGGTTTCTATACGGTTCAGCATATTGGTGAACGTGGATTGCCCGGAGCCACAGGTGAGTTTGGCTGGAGTGGAGCCTATCACTCAACCTACTGGGTAGATCCGACCCATCGAATCACGGTTGTCTTTCTCACACAGTTGATTCCGGCAACCGGATCGGACATCCGCGAAAAAGTACGCGCACTCATCTACCAGGCCATGACCCGCTAAATAAATACAGGATCAGTGCCGCTCCTTCTCTTCGAGAATATCCAGCCAGGCCTGCAACAGCTCCATTTTGACATCCGGCGCCAGTGACAGAGACTCAATCTTTTCAATAAAAAGCCTGTGTGGAGTTATGAGCGGATCGTTCACAACCGCCGTCTCCCGATACCGTTTTACTGGCAAGTCGCCGTACAGAATGTAATTCGCATTCAGGTCTTGGCATATCGCAAAGATCAACCCGTAGTCAACGCTTCCTCTCCGACGCCAGGTGGAGATGGTAGAGGGAGCTTTCCCCAGCAGTTTCGCGAGTTCTGCATCCGATCGTAACTGATACGCCGCCTTGATTCGATTCAGTATATCATTGGCATTTTGAGATTCTTCTATTGACATATTGCCATTTTGTAAATACCATTCGCAGATGCGAAAAAACTCGCAGAGTGTCGTCCTGAAAAAAATGCATTGGGTAACACCGTCCGTACGATAAATCAGTCAACGGACGAAACGAGAATTCAGGCAATGAGCCGAAACCGATAAGAAACACCGGGGACAACAGAGTACGCACGTCGTACATATCCGTACCTGCTGCAACTGTTACGCCTACATGTTGCAATGTCCTGTGCCTGTATTATCGTACAAAAACACCCATCATTCAGTCGACGCACAATTTCCGTATGTCGACAATAGATTATAGTACGAATGGGATCTAAAAACAATCCATTAAATACTGTCTGACAATAAGTTATCGTTTTTTGGCTGACGGACACGAGGGAATGAAAGACAGAATTCGGCTTTTTTATGTGGATTCGCGATCCCGGGGACAAAGAAAACGAACCCGCAAAAGACCGGCGACCTTTTTTCCGCCTCGTACTGACAAATTACAGAACCGCATTAACCGTAATATCGAGGAAATATGGCGAAGCGAGTTGTTATTGTTGAAGATGACCACATTCAATCCATTGCACTCAAACTCTTGCTCGGAAAAACCGGTTACTCGCCTGCGGCAATCTGTACATCCGGAGCATCCGCCATTAAAAATATTCTGAAGGAGAAGCCGGATCTAATTGTCTCGGATATCTATCTGAGTGACGATGTAGACGGCATTGCAGTAGCTCATGCCATTCGAAAAGAGATGGACACTCCGATCATTTTCATCACAGGACAGAGCCGTTACGAATTCGGCCAACGAATCGAATCCTTTGAAAACTGTGACCTGCTTGGCAAACCGGTTACACTGGACGAATTGCAACGGGCCGTGAGCCGAGTTATGTGCGGGAACAAGAGCTGACCTTTCCGAAACCCTGAAAAAGCCGTAACTTTAGAACTTGTCAGGTAATTGAAACCCGTCTCACAACAGAATTTTTCCTGGCCGTCACAGAGATCTGTGCTACCGGCCTCCCCATTGACCATGAGCTATCTCGCATTTGTCCTTCAGGAGCGACGAGTCCTTTCGTTCGGCCTCTCGTTTACATTTTTTTCCAGTTTCGGGCAGACGTTTGTCATCTCCCTGTTTGTCCCTTTTTTCCTGGAGGCTTTTTCGCTTACCAACGCCGGGTTCGGTGCCATATTCTCTGTCGCTACCCTAATCAGCGCCGGCACGCTCCCCTGGCTGGGCCGGCACATCGATCGAATTCCACTACAAAAATACAGTTTTGCCGTCGCTTCCGGACTTCTTATGGCAGCTCTCGTCGTCATGGTTTCCTGGCATATCTCCGTGCTCTTCCTGGGTATTCTGCTCCTTCGGCTCTCCGGCCGCGGACTCAGCTGCCACACCGCCGAAACGACCATGGCCCGTCTCTATAACGGGGAACGGGGAAAAGCCCTGAGCGTCTCCAGCCTTGGGTATCCGCTGGGTGAAGGGTTGATCCCATTAGCCGTCGCCGGCCTTCTGACAATCATCGACTGGCGGACCACCTGGGGGCTTATTGCTCTCTGCATTATTCTAGTCTGGATGCCGATCATCTACTTTCTGGTCAACAGGGATCGAAATGGCCGCTTCGATGAACAGAAGAAAATGGACACCGTATCTGCTGCACATGAAAACTACTCGCTTATTTTTCATGATCAACGAATCTGGTTTCTGCTTCCCGCAACAGTGATGTCTGCCTTCTGGGTCACCGGCCTGTTTCTCTACCAGGTCAGCATCGGTGGAACTCTTGGGTGGAGTCCCGCACTGATTGCAACAGCATTTACCTCCTTTGCCATTTTTCGCATTATGGGTGCTGTTGCAATTGGGCCGCTGATCGACCGCTTTTCGGCCAGACACCTCTTCCCCTTCTTTCTGATTCCGATGATCGCCGGTTTTACGCTTCCCATCTTTTTCAGCGGCACCTGGATTGCGTTTCTCTATATGAGCCTGATAGGACTTACCATGGGATTTGGCACCAATATCAAATCGGCACTCTGGGCCGAACTGTTCGGCACATCCATGATCGGTACAGTTCGAAGTTTTTTTGCTTCTTTTTCCGTCTTCACTTCAGCGCTGAGCCCCTTTCTAGTCGGCTGGCTACTCGATATCGGCCTTTCCTTTACCTATGTATTATTCATGGGGGCTATGGTATCGGCCCTTGCCACTCTTCTTTCGCTCCGAATCCACCCCGCCTTCGACCCGGCGGACGGCTGACGGAGCCCGTACAACAACAGACCTTCGTAAGGGACCGGCAGAGCTTTACTCCTATCGGTATGTCCCTCTACCAATACCTGAATCGAATCCGAAGACTCGATGCACTGATCCGGCGCCGAAGTACCGGCCCACCAGCCGAACTGGCAGATAAGCTGGACATCTCCGAGCGGTGGCTGTATAATCTCCTTGCCGAATTACGGGAAGAACTGAATTGCCCGATCCGCTACAGCCGCAGATTCCGAAGTTATTACTACGCACAGAAAGGGCGTCTTCGCCTGGGGTTCGATCAACATACTGAAATAGAGGAGCCTGTTGAACCCTGGAATCAGCGAACACTCCGAGGCAAAGGAAATCAGATCGCCCCTGCTCACTTACCGATACAAAA
>JBBDRX010000063.1:0-6464 GCA_040905245.1 Balneolaceae bacterium
GTTACGCTGGAAGAGCGGACCGAGGAACTTGCGGCCGGAGCCGATGACGTCAGCGACGACCGTCGGAAAGAGCTTCGCGAAAGTCTCGGTTTCGGTGTCGATAATCTGAATGATAATGTTCGTCAGCAGCTTCGGATCCCGCCGGACGTAGAAGGTGTCATTGTATCGGAGGTCGATCAGGGTAGCCGGGCTCATCGACAGGGATTACGACGTGGAGATGTGATTGTTCAGATTCAGAACCAGGCCATAACCAGTGACGAGGAGTTCTACAGCGCGATCAATTCCCTTCGGTCACAGAATCAGGATGTGGTACTGATGCGGATCAACCGACAGGGACAGACGATGTTTGTCGCTCTGGAGTTGTAAGTGAAACGACCTTATTCCTTTCGTGATACCTGGTGGCGGCCGTCCCGAAATCCAATCGGGACGGTAATTCGCTTTCTGGCGCACGATGTCGGGCCGTGGTCCGCAGGAAAAACCTGATGGGGTGTTTGCGCCGTTTTGATACCCTGTTCATCCATCGTTTCGTCAGGTCGTCCCTCATTTCCGGAAGATCTGACAGAAGCATGGGGCTATGGCATTCTGTTTGCTGTTGTTTATGGTGAGACGCAATCAGAACAGGGCATCCATGGATTACAAGGACTACTACAAAATACTGGGCGTAAGCAAGGGAGCCTCGCAAGAGGAGATCAAGAAGAAGTATCGAAAACTGGCGGCCAAGTACCACCCCGACCGGAATCAGGACGATCCGGATGCACAAAAGAAGTTTACCGATGTGGGGGAGGCGTACGAAGTTCTCAAGGACCCCGAAAAGCGGAAGTTGTATGACCAGGTGGGTAGTGACTGGAAACACTATCAGAAAAGTGGCGCTGGTGGCCAGGGCGGCTTTGACTGGTCGCAGTATGCCGGACAACAGGGGGGGCGTGGTGGTTCTTATCGGGTTCACGTAGACCCTTCCTTTTTTGGAGGACAAGCTGGCGGTGGAGAGGCTGGTAGTCCATTCTCTTCCTTTTTTGAGACTCTGTTTGGAGGTGGAGGCCCGTTTGCCGGCGGACAGCCCGGAGGTGGCCAGAGACGTTATCAGGGCCAGCCGTTTGGTGCCGCTGGCGCACAGGGGCGTCCCGGTTCAACCCGAAGGGGTCGTCGCTCTTCCCAGCCTTCAGCCGACATGGAGGCAGCTGTCGAGGTGAGCCTGAAAGATGTTCTGGAAGGAGGGACCAAACAGTTCAAACTGAATGGAGAGCGCGTGAAAGTCACGATACCGCCGGGTATTGAGGACGGGAAGCGCCTGAAGCTCCGCGGTAAAGGGCAGACCCGTCCGGATGGGTCACGCGGGGATCTTTATCTGAAAATAAAAGTTGTCCCCGAAAGTGGATTCGAACGGAAAGGCCGGGAACTCTATTACGACCAGGAAGTGGATCTCTATACTGCTGTACTGGGTGGGGAGGTGAGTGTTCCGACCCTGAAGGGGAAAGCCAAATTGACCCTTCCGGCCGGGACGCAACCTGGGAAACGGTTTCGATTGGCCGGCCAGGGCCTTCCTGGAATGAACGGCAACAAAGAGCGGGGGGATCTGCTGGTCCGGATTCAGGTGCATATTCCGGAGTCACTCTCCGCCGAAGAGAAAAAACTCTTTGAAAAGCTGGCTTCGCTGAAGAACAGATCGTAGCCCGTATTGAGGCAACACGAACACGCACCTTGGGCCAGAATGAACATGTGTCGTAATTGCCGGGAAGTTGCTATCCGCAAATAAACGACGTTTGTAACCGGAAAGAACCCGTCAGCGGACGGTTTTTATCCGTTGCAGCTGGTGCAATCTGGCAGGGAATTCTGTCAGGTTCGGGAAGTTGGCAGGTTCGGATTCCGGCAGATGGGGGGAGATGGAAAAAACGTCAGTCTTCATCGGGATATGACTGCAAGAAAGGCATAGTTCTTGCTCCGGTACGGTATTGGCATTTCTAAGAATAGAGAGATACAAAATAGTGAAAGAGACGCCGGAAACAGGCAAATTGACAAAACGGAGAAACAGATGAATTTCAATAAATTTACCATCAAGGCACAGGAAGCTGTTCAGGCTTCTCTGGAACTTGCACAGGAGAGAAGCCATCAGGCTGTGGAGCCGTCGCACCTGCTGTTGTCCCTGCTCGCCGATCAGGAGAATGTCGTTACTACGCTATTGAACAAGTTGGGTGTGTCGATTTCTCCCATCCGGGAGGAGCTTGAAAAGCAGTTGAAGCAGTTTCCTGTCGTCAAGGGAGCATCGGTCACCGGGCAGCACCTCTCCAATGAAACCCGGGAACTGTTTGACAAAGCCCAAAAAGAGGCCTCGAACCTGGGAGACGAGTATGTGAGTTCAGAGCATCTTCTGCTTGCACTGACGGAGAACAAGGGCAAAACCGGGGAACTGCTGAAAAGCCAGGGGTTGAATCGGGACGGCCTGCTAAAGGTATTACAACAGGTGCGCGGAACCCAGAAGGCCGATGATCCCAATGCGGAGAGTCGCTACAACGCGCTTAAAAAGTACGCGCGGGACCTGAACGAAGAGGCGGAAAAAAACAAACTGGATCCGGTCATAGGCCGGGATCACGAAATCCGGAGAGTGATGCAAATCCTGACCCGCCGGACCAAGAACAACCCTGTGTTGATCGGGGAGCCGGGCGTTGGAAAGACGGCCATCGCTGAAGGGATGGCTCTTCGTATCGTCCGTGGGGACGTACCGGAGGGGCTCAAAAGCAAGCGAATTGTGGCCCTGGATATGGGCGCGTTGGTGGCCGGCACCAAATTCCGGGGAGAGTTCGAAGAGCGCCTGAAAGCAGTTGTCAAAGAGGTGATCGATTCCGATGGAGAGATCATTCTCTTTATCGACGAGATTCATACCCTTGTGGGAGCCGGGGCTACCGAAGGATCGATGGATGCGGCCAACATTTTGAAACCCTCCCTGGCACGGGGAGAGATGCATGCCGTCGGTGCCACAACCCTGGCAGAGTACAGAAAGTATATTGAAAAAGACAAGGCACTGGAGCGGCGGCTGCAAACCGTACTGGTGGGTGAACCGTCGGTCGAAGATACCGTTTCGATTCTCCGGGGCCTTCAGGAGCGCTACGAACTGCACCACGGTGTTCGCATTACCGACGGAGCCATTGTGGCGGCAGCCGAGCTTTCTCACCGTTATATCGCTGACCGGTTCCTGCCGGATAAGGCGATTGACCTGATTGACGAAGCGGCCTCCCGGCTGCGGCTTCAGATCGATTCCATGCCCGAAGAGCTGGACCATATCGAGCGACAGATTCGTCAGCTGGAGATTGAGCGGGAGGCGCTCAAACGAGAAGACGATGAAGGGAAGATCGAATCGATCGAAAAAGAACTGGCCGATTTGGAGGAGACCCGCAACGGCATGCGTGCCCAGTGGGATCATGAACGCGACACTATTCAGAAGGTACGGGAGTTGAAACAGGCTATCGAAACTGCGCGGAACCAGGCCGAAAAGTCTGAACGTGAAGGCGATTACGAACGAGTGGCCGAACTCCGGTACGGAACCATCGGGCAGCTGGAGAAAGAGCTCGAAGAGGCCAAGGAGAAACTGGACGAAGTGAAGGAGGGCCACTCATTGCTCAAAGAGCAGGTGGATGCCGAAGATATTGCAGATATCGTCTCCCGGTGGACGGGAATTCCGGTACGGCGTATGCTCACCAGCGAACGTCAGAAATTGTTACATCTTGAAGAAGAGTTGCACAAGCGGGTGATTGGCCAGGATCAGGCGATCGAGGCTGTATCGGATGCCGTTCGACGTTCCCGGGCCGGACTTCAGGACGAAAACAGACCAATCGGTTCATTTATGTTTCTCGGTTCTACCGGGGTCGGGAAGACCGAGTTGGCCCGTTCACTGGCCGAGTTTCTTTTTAACGACGAAGATGCGATGGTGCGGATCGATATGAGCGAATATATGGAGAAGCACAGCGTCAGCCGTCTGGTGGGGGCCCCTCCGGGATATGTCGGGTACGACGAAGGCGGCCAGCTGACCGAGTCGGTCCGGCGACGTCCTTATTCTGTCGTCCTGCTGGACGAGATCGAAAAGGCACACCCCGATGTGTTCAATATTCTGCTGCAGGTACTGGACGACGGACGCCTGACAGACAACAAGGGGGTGACGGTCAATTTTACCAACACTATCATTATTATGACCAGCAACATCGGCTCTCACCTGATCTCTGAAGAGATCGAGAAGAGTAAAGGTGGATTGGTCGGCGCAGCCTATCAGGAGCTTCAGGAGAAGCTGATGGATCAGCTGCGAAAAACCATTCGGCCGGAGTTTCTGAACCGGATTGACGATGTAGTGATCTTCCATCCGCTCGACGAGACACACATTCGCAAGGTGGTCGACATCCAGTTGAAACGCGTCTATCGGATGCTTGAAAAGAACAACGTATCCCTCTCTGTCGGTGATTCGGTGAAAGACTGGCTGGCGGTGCGAGGCTTTGATCCCGTGTACGGGGCACGCCCATTGAAACGGGTGATTCAGACGCATCTGGTCAACCAGCTGGCCAAGCATCTGATCCGTCGCGAGGACGAAACCAAACAGGTGAAGTTCGAGGTAACGGTGGACAAACAGAACAGCACGCTGCAGTTTGCCGAGATCATCGACGACGTAGAGGAGTGGGCAGACTAAGGTTCAGGCGCTTTCTGGCTGGCTTCCAATAAAAAAAGACCGGCCGGTTCAATTCGTGTATTTCGGGTTGAACCGGTTCGCCGGGTTCCGTCATCGCTATGAGGCTGCTGTTCGAAGCGAGTCCGGATTCAACCCCTTCAGGTCTTCGGGTACAAACAACCTCCCTTCGCGAACCTTCTCTCCGTCGAGATAGACATCGGCTCCGATACAGACCAGATCCCAGTGAATGCCACTTTTGTTGCCATTCGGGGCAATTTCGTAGTCATTGCCGAGGGTGAGGTGGTTCGACCCGTAGATCTTTTCGTCAAATAGAATATCGTACATGGGGGATTCGATCACCGGGTTCAGCCCGAAGCTGAACTCCCCGAAACGCCGGGCACCTTCGTCGGTCTCCAGAATCTCTTCCAGAGCATCGTTATTGCTGGATTCAAAATCTGTGACGACTCCGTTCTTCACGTCCAGCCGGACGTATTCAAACGGTTTCCCCTGATAGACGCTGGGCGCATAGGATATGGTTCCGTTGACGCTGTCCAGCAGTGGTGAGGAGAAAAGCTCTCCATCGGGAATGTTTCGCTTTCCAAAACAGGGGATCCACTCCTGCCCTTTGACCGAGAAGCTGATATCCGTCCCGTCACCCTTCAGGCGGATTTCATCGGTTTTTCGCAGCCGCTCTTCCAGTGGCTTCATCGCCTCTTCGAGTACCTGGTAGTTGAGCAGGCAGGCCTGATAGTAGAAGGAACGGAACTGCTCGGTGGGCATCCGGGCATTCATGGCAAAAGCAGCGGATGGATATCGAAGTACGGTCCAGTTGGTATGTTCAACCCGCTGTTTGAAGTGAACCGGCTTCAAAAACTCCTCGGCGTAGGCGCGGTTGGCCTGGGCGGGCACGGTGGCATTTTCATAGATGTTTTCGCTGCCCCGGATTCCGATAAAGGCGTCCATCTGTTTCATGAGTGGCAGCTGGTCTGCCTCGGCCTGGCGTTTCCAGAACTCCCGGTCTCCCTGTTCGAGCAGTAACCGGACCACTTCGGGGTCTTCGATTTTGACAAAAGGGTGGGCACCGAGTGTTCGGGCCTGCTTCACCAGTGCTCGCACGAGTCCTATGGAGTTGAATCCGATGGCCTGGAGAAACAGATTCTGGCCGGGTTGAAGTTCTGTACTGTGCTCAATGAGTTGTCTGGCCAGTTTTTCGTCGTCCGGTGAGTAGATCATAGCAGGATTTTTAAAAAGTTGATTACAGTTGATTGTGATTGAATCGTGCTGTTTTCTCGTCGGACAGCAGTTTTTCAAGGTTCGTTTATGCGTATTGTGATTGTCTCTGAAGGCCTTTGGGCTATCCAGTGTCGGAACGTATGTCCAGATTAATCGTCTGTTGGCAGAGGGCCAGTTCTCCGGGCTGGTTGGAGGCGATCAAAACCATCTTGCCCTCTTCGGTGAACCGGTTGATTGTGGATTGTACCAGAGTGCGTCCCTCCTCGTCCAGGTTGGCTCCGGGTTCGTCCAGGCAGAGGATCTCCGGCCGGTGAATCACGGCCGCTGCCAGTTTGGCTCGCTGACGCTGGCCGGTAGAGAGATCGCCATAGAGCCGGCCGGCAAAGGATTCTGCCTGGAATCGAATAAGCAGATCCGCGATGGATGTCGGGGATTCGCCACGATAAAGGTCGTGCAGAAACCGGAGATTCTCTTGCAGAGTCAGTGTTTCATAGAGTTCAACATAGGGGGCCGCAAATCCGATATTCCCGAGCATGTTCAAACCCGAACAGATACCTGAACGCAGATGCCATTCAATGGATCCCGT
>JBBDRX010000064.1:0-6400 GCA_040905245.1 Balneolaceae bacterium
TGACCATTCAAATCTTCCCTGGGATCCGGCTCTGTAAAGCCTTTCTCCTTCGCCTCCCGTACAATCTGACTGAACGGTTTTTTCCCGTCAAAACTGTTAAACAGGAAGCTCAATGTACCGGACAACACCCCTTCCACACGCTGTAACTTGTCTCCGGTGGTCACCTGCTCATGGAGGGTCCCGATCAGCGGAAGGCCGGCACCTACGTTGGTCTCGTACCGGAAGGCCACATTGTGACGAATGGCCAGATCCCGGAGGGTATTAAAATAGTCCTGACTGGCCGAATTGGCTTTCTTGTTGGGTGTCACAACCGAGATACTGGAAGAAAGAATCTCCGGATAGTGCTCCGCGACTTCTTCACTGGCAGTACAATCGATATAGACCGAATTGGGCAGGTTCAACCCTTTCATTTTCGAAATAAACTCCGCCAACACCGTAGATTCACTCTGTTTATCAAGGACCTCTTTCCATTTACCGAACTCGATCGGCTCTTCCCGTACCAACATCTTTTTCGAATTGGCAAGCCCCCGCAACTTGACATCGATCAGATAGTCGTCATAAAGTGCCTGCACCTGATTTTCGATCAATCGCAACAAGGTGCCTCCAATCAATCCAACCCCTACCAGGAAGAGGTTGACGGTCTTGACCCCGGCCAGGAAGAAGGCGTCGTGCAGCGTATTCATCGCCTTGCTTTGGTTCTTTCGATCCACTACAAACGAGATATTCCGTTCCGAAGAGCCCTGGGCAATCGCGACAATGTTGATCCCGTTACGCCCGAGCGCACTGAACACCCGTCCCGCGATACCGGGAATCTGCCGCATGTTGTCGCCGACAATGGCGATGACGGAGAGGTCCGTCTCCACCAGTACATCATCGATAATCTCCCCCCGGAGTTCCAGATTGAACTCTTTGCGGATCGCCTGTTCCGCCTGTTCTGCATGTTTCGGCAACACCGCCAGCGTAACGGTATGCTCCGAGGAGGCCTGTGTAATCAGAACGATATTGATTTGCTCACGTGCAAGCGTGGAAAACAGACGGGCGGCGATTCCACTGACACCGATCATCCCGCTGCCCCGAATGGTAATCAGTGCGATCTGATCAATCGAGGAGATCCCTTTGATGGGACGGTTCGAACCTTCGGCATCTTTGCGAATCACGGTTCCGGGAACTTCGGGACGGAAAGTGTTCCGAATCTGTATTGGAATTCCAGCTCGAAGAGCCGGCTGAATCGTAGGCGGGTAGATCACCTTTGCTCCGAAGTGGGACATCTCCATCGCTTCTTCATAGGAGACTTCCCGGATGGAGAACGCCCGTTTCACCATTCCCGGATCCGCGGTCATCATTCCATCCACATCGGTCCAAATCTCAATCCGGTCGGCATTCAGTGACGCGCCGAGCAGAGAGGCCGTATAATCGGATCCGCCCCGGCCCAGCGTGGTCGATGTCCCTTCACCCGTCGACGCGATAAATCCGGTGACCACCTGTATCTTCTCCAGATTGGAGAGGCGGTTCCGGGCAGCTTCCATGGTCGGCTCCATCAACACCCTCGCCTGGCCGAACCCGTTGTCTGTGCGGATCAGTTCACGCGCATCGACATACTCCGCCTCGATCTGATGGTCGTTCAAAGCTCCAGCAAGAATCAGCGCCGAGAACCGTTCTCCAAATCCCAATACAAAATCCATGGTTCTGGGAGTGATCTCCCGAATCAGTGATACTCCCTGCAGTACATCTTCCAGAAGGTTGAACTCCAGTTTAAAACGCGTCAAAACAGTGCTCTGGTGCTGTACACGTACCAGCGACTTGATTGCCTCCACGTGCCGCGTCTCCAGAGCCCGGATTGTTTTCAGATAGCTTTCGTCCCCTTCCGATGCCTGATCGGCTGTTTCGGTCAACAGGTCGGTTACACCCCGGAACGCTGAAACCACAACTACCAGTTCGGTCTCTTCCCGGCTCTTCCGAATAATCTCAATTACTTTTCGAATCGTATCGGGAGATCCGACCGATGAACCACCAAATTTTAGAACACGCATGATCGTTTCGGTTTGTCTGGGATATCTGAGGAAGAAAACAAGAGGTCAATTTTACCCATTCCCACTGCCGCCTTCAAGTACAAATAGCGAAAGATACAGCTTTCCGGGGAACAGAGTCCAAGACAGTTCTCACCCGGGCAGAATGGCATGTGGCAATCGATCCGGCAAACTTGTAACATCCACTATCCGACGGCAATGCGCCGAAAACAGAAGCACGATAACAAGACAGATCAAATTATGAGTACCTGGAACAGTATATCCATTCTCGGCGCCGGTAATCTGGGCAGCGCCATCGCAGATGGAATCACGGCTTCCGGCCTGTTCAAGCCCGGTTCTGTGACCCTCACCCGCAGAAACAGTGAAAAACTCTCGGCCTATTCCGATCGAGGATTCCGGGTTACCAGCAACAACAGTGAGGCTGTAAAACAGAGCGGAATCATCCTCATTGCCGTGGAGCCACACAGTCTGGACGGACTGCTGGACGAGATAGGAAAAGAGCTGGATCCGGAAAAACACCTGGTCATATCGGTCATTGCCGGTGTGGAGACATCCTACATCCGGAAAAAGATCGGCTCGGCTGTACCGCTGGTTCGAGCGGCACCCAATACCGCGGTAGAGACCGGTGACTCCATGACTGTACTCTGTTCACCGAATCCGGATCAGAACATTCTGGGTACAGCGCAGAAGATCTTTAACAGTGTCGGAGAAACCCGGATCATCAACGAAAAGCTGATGCCTGCAGCCACCGCGCTCTGCGCGAGTGGAATCGCCTTCTTTCTACGAGCGATCCGGGCAGCGGCACAGGCGGGTGTCGAAACGGGTTTCAGTTCCTCGGATGCTACGTTTATGGCTGCGCAGACGGCCAAAGGCGCCGCCGAGCTGCTTCTGACCAAACAAGGAGATCCGGAACAGGAGATCGACCGTGTAACCACGCCGGGTGGGTGTACCATCAGCGGACTGAACCGTATGGAGAAGAAAGGATTCAGCGCTGCATTTATCGAAGGAATCCTGCATGCCGCTCAAAAAGCCGGAAAACTTCACGAGGATTCGTAACACCAAGCCCGACGATCGGCGACGAAATCACCGGTTCTGTTGATACTCTTCCAGTGTGAATTCATCGACCTGGACCGCATCGGAACGCGCCTCTTCGGCCAACCGAACCTGTTCTGCCTCTTTTTCGGTGATCACACCCTCCCGGAGAGCCTCCTCGATCTGATCCAGCGGAAGCCCTCTCTTGATCGCTCCCTCTTTGGAAGCCAGGTAGAGTTTCTTGTAGAGTGGAGTAGCATCCGTGATTCTCTGAAATGCTCTCTCATACCTTCCCAGTGCTTCTTCGGGGGACTCGGGAAGATAGGCTCCCTCGCTCATCCGGTCTCGTTGAACCCCGGGGGTCTGCATGGCCTCGGCAAGGCGATGTCCCATTCGGTCCGAAGGTGGCCAGCCAATCCGGTTGGTTCTGGACCAGAGAGCGATCGGGCCATGAAACAGCCACCCGAGTCCGGGAACATCGATCTCTTCGTAAATCGCATCAAATGCCAGCTGGATCCGCCAAAAAGCGTGTTCGATCGCCCACTCCATGTGAGCCCGGTCTTCCTGTCTGGATCCCTCTGCCTCGAACCGTCGAAGAGTTGCAGTGGCCAGATACATCCAGCCCAGAATATCGGCATATCGCCCGGCTACTTTCTCCTTCATCTTGAGCGCCCCGCCATAGGAAGCGAGAGCCAGATCCGAAAGAAACGCAAACGAGGCCGATGCCCAGGAGAGCCGCCTCCAGTAGTGACGGGTACTACCTCGAACCGGAGCGCTGCCGAGCCGTCCCCTTGTCAGGCTGAGAAGAACCGAGCGAACACCATTACACACCACATGGCCAACGTGACTCCAGAAAAGATCATCAAAGGCCCTGGTGTCTTTATTCATTAACGCCTGAATCTCCCGATATACATAGGGGTGGCAGCGAATCGCCCCCTGTCCGAAAATCATCAGGGATCGAGTCAAAATGTTCGCCCCTTCAACGGTAATGCCAATTGGGGTTGCCATATAGGTGTGGGCAAAAAGATTTCTCGGGCCTCTGGAGATCCCCGCGCCCCCGACAATGTCGAGGGCGTCGTTCACAATCTCCCGGCCCAGTTCGGTAAAGTTGTACTTGGCAATCGCTGTTACCACAGCCGGTTTTGCCCCTTTGTCCAGCCCCCCGCAAGTAAACCGCCGGGCCGCCTCCATGAGGTAGGTATAACCACCAATTCTGGCCATTGGCTCCTCAATTCCCTCGAATTTACCGATCGAAAGGCCAAACTGCCTCCGGATAACCGCATAGGCGCCAATCGCCCGGTGTGCCACTTTTGCACTTCCGACCGCCTGTGCCGGCAGTGAGATTCCCCGGCCAACGGCAAGGGATTCCATCAACATTCTCCAGCCGTTCCCGGCTCCCTCCGCTCCCCCGATCAGATCATCGACAGAGATAATTACATTCCGTCCCCGGGTCGGACAGTTGTAAAAAGGAACACCAAGAGGGTCATGACGTTTACCAAGCTCCACACCGTCCAGATCGCTGGAAACCAGAGCACAGGTAATACCGAGAGATTCTCCTTTCCCGAGAAGATTTTCCGGGTCCTTCAGTTTAAAGGCGAGGCCAATCACTGTCGAAATAGCCGCAAGCGTGATATACCGCTTCTCCCAGTTGAGCCGGACCTTCAGTTCTCCAGACTCGTCCCGAAAGAGAACACCGGTGGACTCCATGGCACCGGCATCCGAACCGGCTCCAGGTTCAGTCAAACCAAAACAGGGAATTTCTTCACCGGTCGCCAAACGCGGTAGATAGTGCTCCCGCTGTTTCTCGGTTCCATAGTGCATCAGAAGCTCTGCCGGGCCCAGTGAATTGGGTACCATCACGGTGGTAGCCAGCGGGCCACACCGACTGGCAAGCTTTGCGATAATCGCGCTGTGAGCATGGTGGCTGAACCCGTGCCCACCATACTTCTCGGGAATGACCAGGCCAAAGAACCGCTTGTCGCGCATGTAATCCCATACCGGCTGCTCAAAGCCTCTTTTCTGAAAGACCTCCCAGTCACTCACCATTCCGCAGATCTCTTGAACAGGTCCATCCAGAAACGCCTGTTCTGCTTCTGTAAGTTCCGGCCATGGTTCCGAAAGGATCTTCTGAAAATCGGGACGGCCCGAAAACAGCTCCCCTTCAATCCAGACGTTTCCCGCCTCAATCGCAGTCTGCTCCGTATCGGAGATCACCGGAAGTATCCCGGCCTTTTTCATAAGGGTCATCAGGGGAGTAGAAAGAAGAATCCGGCGAACGGGCTTCACATTCAAAAGCGCCAGAATCGATACAGTCGTTAGAAACAACCAGTTCGGTATAGGTAGCAGCCAGGCCAGTGCTGCCAACACAACACTCACAATCCAGAGCTTCGAATGTCGGTAGAGAAGGACAACCAAAAGCAGGGTTAAAAGTAGCGTCCAGGCAGAAAAACCGAAAACTGTTATAGACAAAAGGGTGGTCCACTCCATGATATTCTCCTTTTCGAAACAACCAATTTTTTCTCTCTTTTTCTGGCCGGGCCGGGCAAAACAGCCCATCCGGCAGAAGGGGTAATGTGGCTCTTGATCCCCTTGCAAACATTCGGGTTACCAGGAGACCGATTACCCATTCTCAGACGATGTTCAGTCGTCGATTCAAGTTACCAAAAAGATTCGATTATGCAACTTCTACCCCCCTCACATGCTGTTCGTCTCTCTCTTTCACAGCTGGTTTTCATTTCTTGAAAAAGGAAAAAGGGATAACATATCACTCACCCACCCTGCAGGTTGCTTTGAATCTATCTATCCACTCTCAATCCTCAAACTGAAAAGTGAGATAACGAATCACTCTCCCATCCTCCAAATGTCTCTTTTCGTATGTCGTCTGAAGTGCAAGAAATGGGTCCCCGGGCGCTTCACGATAGATATCCCTGACCACTCGACAGATCGATACAGGCTCTTCCTCAAAAATCGAAAGAGTATACTCGAACAGCTCCCGGGAATCGGTCTTCAGATGGACGATCCCCCCCGGCTTCAGTACACGGCGATAGAGGCTGAGAAAACGGGGGCTTGTGAGACGTTTGCGGGCATCCCGCGACTTGAGAAACGGATCGGGAAAGGTAATCCATATTTCCGCAACCTCCTCCGAGGCAAAATAGTCTGCAAGGTGCTCAATATAGATGCGGAGAAACTGCACATTCTCCAGCCCTTCGTCCAGAACCCGTCGTGCGCCATTCCAGAGTCTGGCTCCCTTGATATCCACACCAATAAAATTACGATCGGGGTACCTCTTTGCCAGCGCGATAGCAAGGTCTCCACGTCCACAAGCCAGCTCAAGAGTAATA
>JBBDRX010000065.1:0-6349 GCA_040905245.1 Balneolaceae bacterium
GAGTATACGCTGTAGAGCAACCCGATAGTGACAGCCGATGCCTGAAACTCCTGTGCATAAAAGGGGAGTAGCGGGAGGACAATTCCAAACCCCATCAGGTCGATAACGACGACGAGAAAGACAGTGGCCAGAGCGGATTTTTTCATCAAACAGACAGCCTGGAAAGAGGATTCATAGACAGATACACGTTGTTATCCCTCTTCTTGATTTACTACGGACCGAACCGATTCATCGACTGCCGTCACTGTTTTGTCAAGCATTTCTGTTGTGTGTGTGGTAGCCAAAAACCAGCTCTCGAACGGAGATGGCGGAAGGTAGATTCCCCGGTTCAGCATTTCATGGAAAAAGGCCCGGAAAAAATTCTGGTCGGTCGTATTTGCCGATGTCATGTCCGTAACCCGCTTTTCGGTAAAAAAGAGACTCATCATTGATCCGACCTGGTGCAATTGAAACGCTATCCCGACTTGATTCAATACCGCCCGAAGCCGGCCGGCAAAACGAGTCGCTTTCTCTTCCAGTTCCACATAGAGTTCGGGGTGAGCCTCCAGAATGGATAACTGAGCATATCCGGCATGCATGGCGAGAGGGTTACCGGAGAGGGTTCCTGCCTGGTAAACCGGGCCATCCGGTGACGTCACGGCCATCACATCCGCCCGGCCACCGAAAGCTCCCACCGGAAGGCCGCCGCCGATAATTTTTCCGAATGTAACCAGATCTGCCTGTAACTGAAACCGTTCCTGCGCGCCTCCCCTGGCCAGCCGAAAACCGGTCATTACCTCATCAAAGATCAGAAGTGAACCATACTGGTCACAAAGCTCCCGCAACCCTTCCAGAAAACCCTCTTCGGGCGGGATACAACCCATGTTTCCCGCCACAGGCTCCAGAATTACCGCAGCTACTTCTCCTTCGTTCTTCTTGAGCAGCTTTTCCACACTCTCCAGGCTATTGTAATCTGCAACAAGCGTATCTTTTGCCGTCCCTTGCGTGACACCTGGACTGCTGGGCGATCCCAGAGTCAGAGCCCCGCTGCCGGCTTTGATCAAAAAAGAGTCTGCATGTCCGTGATAATTACCTTCAAACTTGATCACCTTCTCACGGTCTGTAAAACCCCGTGCGACACGAACGGCGCTCATGCAGGCTTCGGTCCCGGAGTTGACCATCCGCACCTTCTCGAGACCCGGAACCATTTGGCAGGCCAGTTCGGCCATCTTTACTTCAATCTCTGTAGGCGCACCGAATGATGTAGACAAAAAAGAAACGTCCTGAACCGCTTTGATGACTGACGAAGCCGCATGGCCCAGTATCATGGGGCCCCAGGAACCGACGAAGTCAATATATTGATTTCCGTCTACGTCGGTGATCAGAGAACCCTTCGCCTTTTCGATAAAAGGAGGAGTCCCTCCCACAGAGCCGAATGCCCTGGCCGGTGAGTTAACCCCGCCCGGAATGGTTCGATTGGCACGTCTGAAGAGCTCTTCACTTTTTGTACGCATGATTTCCCCGTAACTTTTGCAGAGCGTTTTTTATTGGTTCATTTTTTTCATTCGCGAAACTTGACAGGACTCTGCACTCCAGCACCTGCTCCCGTCAAAAAATCAAAAACGGCTTATCAATTTCATTCACCCGTTTCGCCAGGGTTCCGATTTTTTGCCCGTTTGAAAACGAAACGGTTCAACCCGTCAGGTTTTTTAGTCCGTCATGTTCTGAAGCGCGGCAATTCGCTCGTCCAGAGGCGGGTGAGTCATAAAGAGAGCTTTCAGACCACTCTTCTTTCCGCCGGAAATTCCGAACGCCTGCATCGATTCGGGCAGAGGGCTCGGCAACTTGCTGTCCTGCTTCAGCCGCTGCAGGGCATTGATCATCCCGCTCCGGCTTCCAAACCGGGCTCCGGCCCGATCCGCATGAAACTCACGTCGGCGTGAAAACCAGAAGACGATAATCGAAGCAAGAAATGCCAGCAGCAACTCAGTCACAATCGTCGTAATGAAGTATCCGATACCAAAGCCATGTTCATTCTTAAACACCACCCGATCGACGGTAAACCCGACCACTCTTGCCACAAACATAACAAATGTGTTGATGACCCCCTGAATCAGAGCCAGCGTAATCATGTCTCCATTCGCTACGTGCCCAATCTCATGGCCCATCACCGCTTCCACCTCGTCCCGCTCAAACCGCTGAAGCATCCCTTCACTTACCGCAACAAGCGCCTTGTTTCGGTTCCAGCCGGTCGCAAACGCATTGGCCTGTTGTGCGGGGAAAATACCGACCTCCGGCATCCCGATACCGGCTTCTCCGGCCTGACGACGAACCGTTTCCATGAGCCACCGCTCATTTTCTGTTCGCGGTTGATCGATCATTCGCGGTTTCATGGTCCATTTGACCATCTTTTTCGACAGAAGCAACGAGATAAAAGAGCCCGCCATACCAAAGACAAGACAGAAGATCAGCAGTGCCTGAAGGTTCAGCTGCGTACCGGACTCTTCCAGAAGGCTTCCGACACCCAGAAGGCTAAGCGTGAAACTGGCGACAATCAGAATCGCAATATTGGTAGCAAGAAATAGTGCAATACGTTTCATAGGGTCACTCTACAAAGTTTGGTTGATAACAACATGAAGATACAAAAGGGTATTACAACAATCGTGCCGCATCTTTCGCAAAGTAGGTTGCAATCAGATCCGCCCCGGACCGTTTAAACGCGATCAGCGCCTCCATCATCGCCTCCTCCTCGTTCAGCCACCCTTTGGCGGCGGCGGCTTTAATCATCGCATACTCCCCGGACACGTTATAAACCGAAACCGGCACAGAGACCGACTCCCGGACCGCCCGGACCACATCCAGATAGGGGAGGCCCGGCTTCACCATCACAATATCCGCACCTTCCGCCTCATCCAGTTTCGCTTCCCGGACCGCCTCTTCAACGTTGGAAGGATCCATCTGGTACGTCTTTTTGTCCCCGAACCCGGGAGCCGAATCGAGTGCATCCCGAAACGGTCCGTAGTAGGACGAAGCATACTTGGCACTGTACGCCATGATCCCGGTATGGGGATAACCGGCCTCCTCCAGCGCCTTTCGCATGGCCCCGATTCGACCATCCATCATATCGGACGGAGCAACCATATCGGCACCCGCCTCGGCATGGCTCACTGCCATTCTGGCAAGCAACTCCACCGATTCGTCATTCAGAATTCGGCCCTCCTCGACAATTCCGTCGTGACCATAACTGGAGTAGGGATCAAGTGCCACATCGGTCATCACCACCATCTCCGGAAACTGCTGCTTGATGCTCCGAACCGCCCGCTGTATCAATCCGTCCGGACGCAACGCCTCTGTTCCCTCATTGTCTTTCTTCTCTTCCGGAACTTTGACAAAAAGAAGTACCGCCGGAATACCAAGCGATTTGATCTGTTGTACCTCATTCAGCAGCAAGTCCAGGGTATAGCGATAGTAGTCCGGCATGGAGGAGATTTCGGCCTGTTTGCCTTCTCCCTCCATTACAAAGAGCGGAGCGATAAAATCCGAGGGGGCCAACCGGTGCTCCGACACCATTCGCCGGACTCCCTCCGACACTCTCAATCGTCTTCCCCGTACTGCGGGATATCCTCCAGTTCTGTCCCTGTTCATTCGATTCACCATTATGTTTATTCTTCAGTTTCCTGCATACACACCATCCGGGCTGAACCGGGAGACGCCACCGGACAATTTTCAGATGCCGGGCGGCTGTTCCCATCATGGTTCCGGAGAACCGTCAGGAAGGTTCTCCGGAAGAGATCCACTCCACCGGCTCCCTCAACACTGAAAGCAGTGCCTCCTCACGAGACCCTTCCACCGGATTGTAATTATACACCCAGCGAACACGTGGCGGCAGACTCATCAAAATCGACTCCACCCGCCCATCGGTCTTCAGACCAAAAAGTGTTCCCCGGTCGTGAATCAGGTTAAACTCCACATATCTTCCTCGACGAATCTCCTGCCACTCCCGCTCCGCCTCGCCATACGGCTCCTCCAGACGACGCTTGAGAATCGGTAGATACGCCTCTGAGAAGGATCGGCCGGCATCTGTCACAAAATCGTACCAATTTTCATCTGAAACCTTCTCATCTCCCCGAAGATAGTCAAAAAAGAGCCCTCCGATGCCACGCGCCTCCCGGCGATGACTATTGTAGAAATAGTCGTCACAAGCCTTCTTGAACCGGGGATAGAACGCCTCTCCATGCCGGTCACATACTTCCTTGCAAACCCGGTGAAAATGAACAACATCTTCTTCCCGAAGATAGTAGGGAGTCAGGTCACATCCGCCCCCGAACCACCGGTCGGAAATATGCTTCATCTCCAGATCGTCATACAGCTCAAAAAACCGGTAATTGGCGTGAACCGTCGGAATCATCGGGCTGCGGGGATGAAGAACCAGTGAGAGTCCTGCAGCATAAAACCAGCCCTGTTCCACGTCAAAGTGATTTCGGATCGGTTCGGGAAGCTCCCCGTAAACAGAAGAGATATTGACTCCTCCCTTCTCAATGACCTCTCCGTCAGAAAGAACTCTTGTACGGCCTCCTCCACCGCCCTCGCGATTCCAGCGATCCTCACGAAACCGGCCACCGTCGATCGCCTCTATTTGGCGGCAAATATCGCACTGAAGCTCTTCGATAAAACGAGTAAAACGATCTTTCAAACGCATCAATTCAGCCTATTCGTAATTTTTTACCGCCTCCACAAAAGCACGGGCATGCTCCACCGGAATATTGGGCAGAATGCCATGGCCCAGGTTCACAATATATCGCTGCTTGCCAAACCGGTCGATCATCCGCTTCATCTCCCGCTCGATCTGCGAAACCGGTGCCAGAAGGTGCGATGGGTCAAAATTTCCCTGCAAGACCATCTTCTCCCCGCAACGCTCTCTTGCAAACTCCGGAGAAATGGTCCAGTCTAACCCCAGTGCAGCCGCTCCGCTCTTTCGCGAGAGACGTTCCAGCGCATACCAGGCCCCCTTTGCAAAGAGGATGACCGGTACACCCTTCACCGACTGACAAATCTCCATCAACGATGGAAGAGCCCACTCATTGAAATCTTCAGGGCTGAGCAATCCGGCCCAGGAGTCGAACACCTGCACGGCCTGGGCTCCCGCCCCGACCTGAGCCTGAAGATAGTTGATTGTCGCCCGGGTTAGCTCCCGAAGCAAATGGCGCGCAGCGTCCGGTTCCTGGTAGAGAAAGGCCTTTGCACGTGCAAAATCCTTGGATCCCTCTCCATGAACCATGTAGCAGAACAGCGTCCACGGAGCTCCCGCAAACCCGATCAGAGGGACCCGGCCAGCCAGCTCCTGCCGAGTCAGACACATCGCATCCATCACGTAGTGGAGCTTTTCGGGAATGTCCTCAGCGAGCATCGAAAATGCCTGGTCCGCCGTTCGGATTCGGTCCTCGATCACCGGGCCGCGTCCCGGCACCATCTCTACCGTCTGCCCGAATGCCTGCGGAATCGTCAGAATGTCCGAGAAGAGAATTGCCGCATCGGGCCCGATCTCGTCAATTGGCTGAATCGTGATTTCGCACGCCAGTTCGGGGGTTTCGACCCGCTCAAAAAAGGTATACTTCTTCCGGAGCTTCATGTACTGTGGCAGATACCGGCCCGCCTGACGCATCATCCAGACCGGAGGACGCTCGACCTGCTCGCCCCGAAGTGCCCTCAAAAAAAGATCGTTCTGAAGAGCCGGAAAATTGTTTTCTTCTATTGCGCTCACGCCAGTATCCTATCGGTTTTGCAAAAATGGTTTATGATGATGGCCGATGACTCAGCACTCCCGCAACCAGCTGCAGAAGCGATTCAGTCGAAGGGCGTGCCGGGACGTGAACATTCCCCCCCGACTCCATGCTAAGCTGTTCGGCGGTAGTCTGGCCGATCGCAAACAGATCCGGAAGCTTCCTGGAAAATCCATTGCTGTTTCGGAACGCCTCCACGGCACTCGGGCTGTAAAAAAGAACTGCCTCCACTTCGCGGTCGGGAAACGACATCCTGTTCAACTCTGTCAGATAGACCTCAACCGGAACATAGAGAACCTTCGCCTCCCGCAGGAGATCTTCCAGCTCCGGCCGGCGCCGGTTCCCGCACCAGTGAATCACGGTAACTCCCTCACCGGACCCCAGATCGTCCAACATCAAACGAGCCAGCCAGACGGCATCCTGCCGATCCGGTACCCTCGGTGTACATCCGGTCTCCTCTCTTACGGCCTCCGCTGTAGAGTCTCCGACTGCATAGACCTGCTCCGGCGTGGCGTTGTACCCTTCCGGACGGACAGAACGGGAGAACCCGTGAACTCCGTTTTGGCTTGTAAATACCCAGACCGGACGTT
>JBBDRX010000066.1:0-6314 GCA_040905245.1 Balneolaceae bacterium
CGGCCCAGTCCAGGGTTCGGGAGTGAGTCAATGTCATATATCGGGCCCCAAGCCGGTATAACTGCCGAAGTACAGCCAGGGAATTGCCAATGGAGTGTCCGCCCTCAAGGCCAATCAGTGAAGCGATTCTGCCCCTTTCAAATGCCTGTTCAATACCATGGGCTGTCAACGCCAGCTGAAGATGATCGGGCCAGGCCTGAACCATCCGGTGGATAAAGTCAATCTGCTCAAGAGTCTGCTGTACGGCTTCGCTCTCCGGTATTGAAGCCGGTACGTAGGCAGACCAGAACTGCCCGCCGACATGTCCCTCGCGTAACCGCTGGAGGTCGGTATGTATCGGTGGATTCTCGGCCGAGGTATCCATCAGATCGATAGCAGTGAGCCGGTGGCCGACACGGGTGTGGTACTGCCAGGGAATATCGTTATGTCCGTCAATCAGCGGTACCGACTCCAGAATATTCACGGCCTGTCTGTACAGCTCTTCTGATTCAGAATGTTGCTGTGCCGAGGTCGCGCATCCACTCAGATGGAGCAGCAATACTCCCAGCAGAACGGTTCGAAGCAACGGGATCTGTCGAATCATGGTGATGGTTTCATTCAATTAAGGTTGTCTCATCGTCCGGCCATGGATAGTGGATAGTCCGTACCTGATAGAAAGGGGCGGTCTGTGTCCAGGCAACCGCAAGCCCGTTACGCATGGCCGCCACAGCCGGTTTCCCGCTGATCTCAGCCGCATTGGTAGCACCGAGCCGTACCGGTTCCCCGCGTACTTCTCCGTCTTCAATGCGAGTCAGGTAGAGATCTGCAAGCTCACCTCGCGGTGCCATCCAGACCAGATACAGCGATCCATCAGGGGCGGAGGCCATAACCAACCGATCTGCCGCATGCCTGACCGGAATCTCTATCGAGTTGGCGCCAACCATCGTTTCTGAACCGGACTGCAGGACCCGGATCTCACTCTTTTCTCCGTTTTCTACGATCCGGGCAATAGCCAGCTGCCCATTCCATACATGTATGACGGGCACTCCCGGAGTCCGGTCTTCACCAGCCGGTTGAACCGTATCGATCGGAACCGGTTCGGCCCATACTCCTTCAGATTCAATATATCGGACGATCGAGAGTCTGCACCCTTGCTCCCCCTGAAGCCAGGCAACACCGATCGGACCGGTTTCACTATCGGCAAGGCTGGCAGCACCACAGCTCTGAAGAGATCCATGAACGGGCTGGATGTCCAAAACCTCCCCCTCCGCATTAATGACAGCAGATCTGAGCTCTCCCTGCGAACGAGATTCTTCATCCAGGGTGGCCGGTCGCTCCAGCCACCAGGCCAGCAGCCGATTCTCCCCAAGTGTAGCGATGGCAGGTGCCTGTCTCACCATCATTCTCTCCCCGGTGTGCACGGAATGTCGCGTGCCGTAGGAAATACCGGGAATGGCAACGTGTACCTCGGTAGATAGCGGATCGGTATCGAGCCGGCGAATCCAGTGAACTATTGGCTCTTCAGTCCGAAGAAGCTGCATCGCAGGACGATTTACCCAGCTCAGGTCCAGGTCCGTTCCGACATACAGAGTCCGGGGATCGAGCCAAACCCCATCCCGGTACCGGGTATACTCTACTGTAGAAACTCCTTCCTCAATTCGCGTAACCCAGCTCATGTAGAGCGTCTCTCCGTCCGGAGATAGAAGATCCGGGTAGCGACTTCCGTTTACGGCCGGGTTGCTCCGGTCGAACTGAAGGACCGGGCGCTGCCGTTCTTCCGTCTCGCAACCGGTAAGCATCAGCCCGCTGAGAAACAGAGAGAGAAAAAAGACAGGAGAAAAAAGTGACGGAACAGTTTGGCTCATATCTCATCGGACAGTTCATGAAAAACAGAGGGTGTAATTTATTGAAGTGTGTGCAGGATTCACAGTTGAACATTTCCGGATGCATTGCTCTACTCACCAATCTTTTTTCTATTTTTACTGCTTCGATTCCTCCGGAATGAACCGGACTCACAAGCCGACCCAAAGCTGTGAAATGACTCCGGCCGGGATCCCGACAGGGGCATAGCCTCACAATTGTGTCGGAATTGAACCGGCAAAAGCCAAACATTTTTATGCTTCAAATCAGTCAACTGACCCTCCATCTGGGAGAGCGTACACTTTTCAATGAGATCTCCACCCTGATTAACCCCGGTGAACGAGTGGGCCTTGTCGGGCCCAATGGTGCGGGCAAATCCACACTGTTAAAGGTAATAGCCGGACAGATGGCCTGGGACGAGGGAGAGATCGTACTCGGTAACAAGGCAACTGTCGGATACCTGCCCCAGGATGGGGTAGAACCCGATCCGACCTGCAGCGTATTCGAAGAGGTTGAGCGGGAGTTTCAGGAGGTTCTTTCAATTCGCGACGAGGTAAAGACCCTTCAGCTGGAGATGGAACAGTGTAATCCGGAATCCAGGGAAGGCAGGGAGAAGCTGGAGCGGATGGGGAAAATGCAAGACCGGCTGGAACAGTCCCGCGCCTATACACTTGGTTCGGATATTGAGCGGGTGTTGGATGGGCTGGGGTTTGCTCCGGAGGATCTCACCCGGCCGGTCACCGAATTCAGCGGTGGGTGGCTGATGCGTATCGCCCTTGCCAAGCTGCTGCTGAAAAACCCGACCTATCTGCTACTGGACGAACCGACCAACCATCTCGATATCGAATCCCTTCAATGGATGGAGTCGTTTCTCTCCAACTATGACGGTGGCGTTATCATCGTTTCTCACGATCGCGCTTTCCTGGACAGCGTCACCCGGCGGACTCTGTCACTGGAGAACGGACGCCTTGGCGACTACGCCGGAAACTACTCTTTTTTCGAGGCCAAAAAGAAGCAAGAGCAGGAACAGCTTCGAAACGAGTACGAAAACCAGCAGAAACAGATTCGCCAGACTGAGGAATTTATTGATCGGTTTCGTTACAAAGCCTCCAAAGCAAAACAGGTCCAGAGCCGCATCAAACAACTGGAGAAGATGGAACGCATCACTCTGGACGAAAGCCAGGAAGAGATCTCTTTTCGCTTTCCCCAGCCGGACCGAAGCGGGCAGATAGTCATGGAGTTGTCCAGAGCCGGAAAGAGCTACGGAGAGAACCGGATTTTTAATCAGGTCGATTACCAACTGGAACGGGGCGACAAAGTAGCCGTCGTAGGCCCGAATGGAGCCGGAAAATCTACCCTGATTCGTATCCTGGCGGGCCAGGAGCCTCTCACGGAAGGGAAGCGGATCGAAGGGCACAATGTTACCGTATCCTACTTCGCGCAGCACCAGGCCGATGAGCTGAACCCCGTAAATTCTGTTCTGGAAGAGATGAATGAGCACGCGGCACATCTGGGAGAGACACGAATCCGATCCCTGCTCGGCTCCTTCCTCTTCACCGGAGATGATGTTTACAAAAAGATCCGGGTTCTCTCCGGCGGAGAAAAGAGTCGGGTTGCACTGGCCCGGATGCTGATTATTCCTGCCAACTTTATGATTTTGGACGAACCGACCAATCACCTGGACATGCAGTCCAAACAAATTCTTCGGCATGCACTGGAACAGTATGAAGGAACCTGTATGATCGTTTCCCACGACCGGGCTTTTCTGGACCCCATTGTCAACAAAACACTGGAGGTGCGACCCGGAAAGATCAAGACATGGCCCGGAAACGTTACCGACTATCTTGAACGCCGGTCCGCACGAGAAGAGACCGACGACAAGGGCGGACAGGACTCCTCATCCCCGGAGGGAATCAGCCGTAAGGAAGAGCGACGGATCCGGGCGCAACAGAGGCAGGCCCGATCCAGCCGGATCAATCCACTGAAAAAACAACTGCAATCACTGGAAACGGAGATCGGAAAGTCCGAACAGCGAAGAATCGAGATTGAACAGACCATGGCCGATCCCGCTTTTTATGAAGACGCTGATCAGGTCAAAACCGTCTCTCTGGAATACGAGAAGCTGAAGGCAACGCTTGCGGAGTCCTACAGCAAGTGGGAAGAGATCGCCGCAAGAATTGAGTATCTGAAGTCGGAACTGGAAGTTTGAAACGACTCAATATTGGATCTTTCCACGTAAACGGCCACTTCCAGCCTACTGTCTCGTTGAGCCAGCCCGATCCATACGTCGGAACCAACGGTCGGCATTCTGCTCTTCCACTTCGCAGCATAAGAATCCTACTCAACAACCTGAACCGGTATCCCGTACTCCCGGGAGGTTCGGATGGTAAACTCCCCTTCTTCGACCCGTAGTGTCAACAGCGAAGCACCGTAAAGGTTCAGATCCTGTACCACTTTAATCTGATAAACGGGGCCCTCTTCACTTTCGCTGTTTGCAATGTTCATCGTCTCCTGCAGGCGGCTTGCAAAGTGAAGGGCCACTTCGTGAGGATTCATCGGTGTCAATGTATTCTCATACTCGACCTGGCTGGTCGGTAGAAAAAGTGTTTCATTTGCAAACTGATACATGTCCTGTGTATGCGTAAATCGAATATCTTCGACCTCAATCCATTGATCCTCGGTCACCCCCTCCATGGCACCAAAATCAATCTGAATGGCTTTTCCGGTATAACTTCTGTACTCCGCGGGTTCACAACCTGTGATTACCAATAGTCCAACGAGCAATACCGGAACCCAATATCTTCTTCCTGACTGATTTATCACGTTCATCTCCATAGTTACAACTGTTCAAATATTGATGCAGGAGCCGAAAGACTCCTGCCAACGATCGTTTACATCCGGAACTCGGCGAAAAAATCCAGGAACCGGGGAGTTGATCAAGCAACGTGCCGTCTTAAACGACCACAGGCAGGCACTCTTCATGCCCGCCTGTGTACGTTAATCTACCGCTAAACAAACGACTCCGTCAATAGTTTATGATAAAGAAATAATCCGTTGTTCTGTCCCTCCCTGTTGCGAAGGAACAGTCCGACGAATCGATCTTACATAAATCCTCTGACAGCAAAATAGGATGTCAGGAAAGAGAAGAGGATTACGGCAATAAGGCCCGCGTTCCACGCCTTGCTCGGCATGTGTTCTTCCTTGCCAATAAGATCTTTTTTATTGAGCAGATAGTAGATCGGAATGGCGACAGCCGGAAGGATAAATGCCATCAGAGCCATGGCGATCACCATAATGACCGGTGGTGGCTGAGACATGAAGACAGATCCGAATGCAATGATCAATCCAATGACGATGCAGATCCGGAACATCGGAGATTTCACATCCCGCTCCCAGCCCAGATAGTCGGCAAGAAGCCACGGTGCGATCAGCAGAATCGGGAACATGGTCGAAATACCCGCTCCGGCGACACCAATAATCAGAATAAATGCGGCAAATCGTCCACCGATCGGCTCCAGAAGATGAATCATTTCCAGTGTATTTTCCATCGTCAGTCCCATTACGTGCAGGGTACCCGCACCGACAGCCATCACAACAGCACTGAGGAAGACCATCAGAAAGACAGAAACAAATGCGTCCCGTTTCTCATGCTTTAACTTCGTGATGTCCCAGCCCTTCTCGGCCACAACAATACTCCGCATGATAAAGACCACAGCCGAACAGGTCGTTCCCGCCATGGCGGCCACGATTCGATAGGCATTGGGATCATTTGGAATTCCGGGAACCATACCAGCGAAAATCTCGGTGTAGGACGGGCTGATCATAAAGAAGACAAAGACAAAACAGAAGACCAACAGGATCACAAATGTGGTCAGAATCCTCTCAAACATTTTGTACTGACCAAACCAGAGTGCAAAAAACATACCTAAGGCAATCACGGTGATAATCGGTACTGTTCCGATCACGTGCTCCGCCGATCCGGGTGCAATCACAAGCCGGAATCCTTCCTGTATCAACTCGGAGACGATACCCATAATAGACAGGAGAGCGAATAACTCCGTAAAAATCATGGTTAGCAATACATATATGGCTAACGCCTGGCCAACTACCGGAATCTGCGTTTTAAAATTGTAGAGCGCTGTATTTCCGGTCACCAGGGACAGGTGCCCGTAAGCAACCATCAGAACATACGTGAAAATACCTGATAAAAGCAGAGCCCACAGAAGCGTCATGCTGTACTGTGCCCCGGCCATTGCCATGGTCGTAATACTGCCCGTACCGATATTGTACCCGATCAGGAACAGTCCCGGCCCGACAGCACTTAGTGCCAGCGCGGCCTTCTTAAAGAGGCTGTTTGGTTTCTGGTCGTTCGACATAGATTCGTTTTTCAGGTTAGTTAGCGTTTTGTTTCATCAACTTTAGTACCCGGCCCCACATTCATCCCTGATATGTGAATCCCGGAGTTTTTTCGAAAG
>JBBDRX010000067.1:0-6263 GCA_040905245.1 Balneolaceae bacterium
TCGCCGCAAGAACAACCTGGACGAGGTGGTCCGGGGAGCAAAAAACGAGACGGAAAGAATCCTTGCATTGAGCAGCTGGGCGTCGGGTCAATGGGAGTGGTATCTGACCGACCCGGAGCAGAAGCCGATGATCTCCTGGAGTGGCGATCAGATCCTTACACCGGGTGAAACGGGCGAGATCGGTGGATTCTGCCTCTATTTTACGATTGTGTTTGCACAGGCATGCCAGAGTTTCGGAATTCCGGTACGTATTGCCACCATCAACTATTCGGTATGGGGTGGCCATGAAGTGGCGGAGGTCTGGTCCCGGGAGTACCAGAAGTGGATTATGGTCGATCCGCAGTTCGATTCCATTTACGTCTCAAAAGAGACAGGCGAGCCGATGAGCCTGCTGGAGTTGCACGAGATTTTTCTGCAGACGTACTATCCCGATGGTGAAGTAGTGGATCGGGACAAATGGACGTATGAGGAGAGAGACAGACGCTCTCATTCTGTCGACCCGGCGGAGATCCCGATCCGTTTTCGAACCGGAGGTGCAGCACTCTCCGGCCAGTTGGATAACGATTATATTTGGTGGCGGGTTACTGAAGAGGCTCCCGCACCCGGATACAATGGTGGTTACGGTTTTTTCAATACGGCCTATGTCCGCTGGGCACCTCGCAGCAACTGGCTCACCCAACCGTATCCCATGCCGGTGACACATGGACGTACCCACTGGGGATGGGACGGCTATCTGGCCTGGACCGACGAACAGACGCCACGGACCCAGGAGCACCGCCATTTCCTGCGCAAGGAATCGGACATCTACGACCGGCTCTGCACAGTGGACTATGCGGCTGAGTCGGGCCGGGATGGATCCATTCAGGTTCATCTGGCCACGGAAACCCCGGGATTCTCTCATTTTGAAGTGATCAGCAACGGCGGACAACCGGTGACCACCCGGAGCCATGCCTTTCAATGGGAGCTGTCGACGGGCGTCAACCGGCTGGAGATGCGAAGCGTGGATGTACTCGGCAACCGGGGGCCGGCCAGTGAACTGACCGTAAACTACATGCCTGCCTGACCCGTCATTTGATTCGTGGACACACAGATCGTAATCTCCAATGATTGGGTATGAAGTGGTCAGATACTGGAAGAGGTCTGGTAATGGCAGACAACATACAGGTTCACCCCGGTTTCTCTGTGCCATCTTTTGCCCCCTCTCAAAGAAGGAATCTCCTATCCTGGTTACCGGTTATGCGTGAATAAACACGGTATTTTTCTCGTACTCTGTTTCTTTTGGTTCGTAGAAATGTTATGTAATATGAAAGACTGCCAGTAGCTTTGGCACGGTTGAAGGCGGAACCATTTACAGAAATTGCGAGGAAACGGGGAAAATGGCGTTTACAGCGATCAGCAAGTTTGAGATCCGTAACCAGATGGAGCAGGAGGTACGGGAAGCGTTCCGGAACCGTCCCGGGCTGGTGGAAAAGACACTCGGATTCAGAGGGTTGAACGTCATCAGTCCGGAAGAGAACCCTTCCGAAATCTGGCTTATTACCCACTGGGATAGCCGTGAAGCATTCGAATACTGGCATAAACATCACAAAAGTGAGTCGCATCAAGGGATTCCGAAAGGGCTCAAACTCGTAAAGAGAAGTTTTGAACTTCGTTACTTTGAACACATTACTTCATAAATGAGGGCCGGATGAATGATGGTGTTGCGGAGAAAATTTCGGAAGAAAAGGAGCGGATTGCCGAAGAGGTAACTCGGCTACTTTTTACGGATCAACCGGAGTTGGAAAAACGATACGGTTCTTCAGGTCGTGACAAGTGTACGAAAGATACGGTCTACCATCTTGGGTACCTTGTGGAGGCTCTCCGAGCCAGCAGCCCGGTGATTTTTAATGACTATGTGGAGTGGGCAGATGTGATGCTCTCCAGTCGTGATATTCCGGTGGACGACCTGATCAGAAATATCTCTTCTTTGGAAAGAGTGCTGATAGTCCGGTTCGGGAAGGAGGGGTCGTCTGCACAGGCTTATCTTCAGGGTGCCCGAAAACACTTGAAAAGCGGAAAGTCCGAGCGTGTTCACTGGATCTCCCGGAACCGTCCTCTTGGAAAAGAGGCCGGTCAATATCTGGAATATCTCCTCGATGGAGACAGGAGAGCTGCTACTGAGGTGATCGACCGACTTGTGGATCAGGATGTGTCGGTTCAGGATATCTATGAGTATGTCTTTCAGGTATCACAGTACGAGATTGGAGCCCTCTGGCAGCAAAACGAGATCTCCGTTGCCCACGAACATTTCTGCACTGCTGCGACCCAAACAATAATGGCTCGGCTATATCCACAGATCTTCTCAACAAAACCCAACGGGAAAACCATGATAGGCTGCGCCGTGGCAGGAGAGCTTCATGAACTTGGCATTCGCATGGTAACCGATTTTTTTGAAATGGACGGCTGGGATACCTACTATCTCGGTGCCAATATGCCCGCACGAGAGATTGTGAATACGGTAGCAGAAAAGAATGCCGATCTATTGGCGATTTCGGTGACGATTCCGGTACGAGTTCATCTGGCCAGAGAGTTAATTGCTGCCATCCGCTCTGATGAACGTACAACATCGGTGAAAGTACTGACGGGTGGATACCCGTTTCTCAGGGTGTCGAATCTCTGGAGACAGGTTGGAGCCGACGGGTCCGCTGCCAGCGCCCGGGAAGCCGTTGAAACAGGCAATCAACTTGCATCAACTGCAGGTGGGACGTCATGAGTAAGCATAACGGTTTTGCACTAATCTGTAATTTGGAAGGAACGGTTCAGAAAGTGATCGACAATTGTACGGAAATGAAATCTCTTGAGAAGGGAGTGCAGCTGACCTCTCTGTTCGACCCAGAGTATATGGAAAGAGGGTTCTCATTTCTGGATAAAGTACGAACCGATGGAGTGGCCTACGGGTGGAAGATTCCCGGCTCTGGTGACAAGGAAAAAGGGTTGTTTCACTGTTATGGGATCCGAACAGACAGGGATCTGGTGATTCTGGGGGTCCGGCCGGAACCTCGGGAAAAGAGGTACTTCGACGAGTTGATGTATATGAACAACGAAAATATCAATGAACTTCGTCGGCTTCTGAAAGACCGTACCCGGAAGTCAGGTGGAGATTCGGAGGAGTGGGATCTGTATGATGCCATCAGTAAGCTGAACAATGAGCTCTCCACTACGCAGCGCGATTTGGCTAAAAAGAGTTATGAACTGGAGAGGATCAATGAGCGGCAGAATCAGATGATGGGGATGGCCGCTCACGATCTTCGCAATCCGCTCTCCGTTATCTACAATTTCTCTACATTTCTGATGGAAGATCAGCCTGCAGAACATGAGCTGAACGAACAGCAGAGAGAGTTTCTGGAAGAAATTCGCGCATCCAGTCAGTTGATGTTGAGCATTGTAGAGGATATGCTCGATATTTCGGCCATAGAATCGGGAAATATACAATTGAAGAAATCGGAGACCGACCTTTGTAAACTGGTCCGTAAGGTTCTGCGGTTTTACGCGAAGAAGGCGGAGGAGAAGGGGATCAGGTTGGAGTGTAATGCCCCTGAGGAGCCTGTCGTCAAACAGGTAGACTCGAATAAAATGCGACAGGTACTGGTAAATCTGATCTCCAATGCGGTCAAGTTTTCCTCGTCCGGGAGTACAGTCCGGATATCGGTCCGTCAGGAGGGAAAAGGAGTGACAATCACTGTAGAGGATGAAGGACAGGGAATTCCGAATGAGGAGCTGAAAAACCTGTTTGTTCCGTTTGCCAAAATCAGTGTAAGTGGAACAGCTGGAGAAAAAAGTACAGGGCTTGGGCTGGCGATTACACGGAAACTGGTAGAAGCCCACGGCGGGTCAATTGATGTGAAAAGTAAAGTGGGAAAGGGATCTACATTTACCATTGACCTGCCGTAACGAACAGGTCAACAGAGACGGGTTTCTTCTTTTTGGGATCTGCTGTCTGGCGGTCTGGTCCCATCCGTTTCTGGACTGGCTGAACACCTATGGCATTCGTCTGCTTATGCCGTTTTCGGACCAGTGGTTCTACGGAGATGTGCTTTTTATCATTGATCCGTGGATGTGGCTTATACTTGCATCAGGAGTTGTGTTGGCTCGTTCCTCCAGCCGGCCGTCGCAGCTTGCCTGGGGGCTACTGGGTCTTGTTGCTACAATTCTTGTGACCTCCAGTGAACGGGTTCCGCCAGCAGCTTCCTGGTTCTGGGTTGCCGGTATTGCGGGGATTCTGGGCCTCCGGTTCTCGAATCGGTTTCGGAATCGGTCTCGTACCCTGTCGCGTCTGTCTCTGGCTCTATCGGGCCTCTACCTTGTGCTGATGATTTCAGGTTCGCATCTCACCTCGGTACATCTCTCAACCTATTTTGAGGAGCAAGAAGTCAAAATAGAATCTGAGAGAACCCAAAATGGGTGGATCGTCTGGCTGAAAGATCTGCGCTATGTCGATCCGGGGCATCGGGGGAACCACCAGGGCATAGGACAGGTGGTCGTCGAACTGGATCGCGAATTGAACCCGGTTCGAGTCCGGTAACGAGTTCCGTCCCTTGTTATCGTTTCACTTTTAAGCCGCTCCAGACACCGAATACCATGCCGATGGTAAAGATCCAGCCGGATAAAGCAAAGGCATGGATCCCCGAAAGGGTGGCTCCGATGGTGCATCCCAGTGAAATCATGGCCCCGAACCCGAGCATGATTCCACCCAGAAACGAGTTGATACTTGACCGAAGGCCTGGGCGTTTTGGCTTGAATTGTCCTGCGAGTACACCGGTAAGAGTTGCACCGGCAATTAACGCCAGAATGAACAGACCGTTTGCAGTAAACAATTCGGGGCCCATATTCGGTGTGCAGCCTGCCAGCCCGTCCATTCCTTCCAGACGGTCCGGAATTGCAGACCAGCCACTGAGTCGGGCAACACGGTTGATTTCGGCTGTGACACCAAGAGGTTCAACCCGAAAATAGTAGAAGATACTGATCAGGCCAACACCAATACCGCCAACCCATGTTGGCCAACGATCGACAAAAACCCGATCATAAATCGCTTTGAGGCTTCTTGCCGGAGTGTCTGCAGCGGTTGCATCATCAGGAATAAATTTGACAATCAACCAGACCAGCAGACCAAGTAGAAGGGCAAGCTGAAGATAGAGGGAGCCGGAGTAGCCCAGGTATTCGGGAAGCCAAACGACCGGTGCATCTGCAATGGTCAGTCGGTAGAGTCTGTTCCAGCTGGCAAGGCCGAGCATGAAGCCAAACAATGTTCCGGCAAGAGCGATGGGGCTGAGTACAGACCCTTCTCCAAGACGATAAAAGTGGGCGCTGATGCAGGATCCGGAAAGGACCATTCCCCAGCCGAAGAGCAGGCCACCGAGAATCAGGTGCCAGCTTACGGGTCCAATGTGAGCCTCCATCGGATAGTATCCGGCCCCGGGATTGGAGATCCAGGACTCAAAAAGAACAAGATATCCGATGCTTCCGACGATCAGGGCAGTAACGATGCCAATCAGAGGGCGTCCGTCTTTTTTTTCAAAAAAATCTTTAAGAATACAGAAAAAGCAGAATCGCGAACGTTGCAGTACAACGCCAAAAAGAGCCCCTGCGGCAAGAGCAAACGCAAGTGACGGGCCGTAATCGGGATGGGCGTGCAGCTTATTGAAAGAAAAAAGAAGCAGCAGGAGAAGAACCCCTGCTGCTGTAGTTCGAATGGCAGTTCCGTACGAATTCAATAGATTCCGGAGTTAATCGGTTACTATTTTCCAGTCCAGATTGTGCCGGACGGGTTGTCGATCGGAACGCCTACACTGTTGCCGTACTCTGTCCACGATCCATCATAGTTTTTGACTTCGTATCCCAGAATTTGGCTGAGAACAAACCAGGAATGGCTGGATCGCTCACCAATCCGGCAGTAGGTAATAATCGGTTCGGATCCGTCGACACCTTTCTCGGCATACATCTGACGAAGCTCCTCTTCCGATTTGAATGTACCGTCTTCCGGATTTACGACTTCGCCCCACGGAATGTTAACGGCGCCCGGAATGTGGCCAGCTCGAATGGCCAGCTCCTGAACACCTTCCGGTGCTATAACCTGTCCGCTGTACTCTGCATTGGATCGAATGTCCACAAGCGTTCCGGGCTGTTCGCCTTCGACAACGCTTAATACATCCGAGAGTCTGGCTCGCAGATGGTCATTCGTCGTGGTTACAGTGTAGTTCGATGCACGAAAGTTACTGGATCGGCTG
>JBBDRX010000068.1:0-6251 GCA_040905245.1 Balneolaceae bacterium
GGGCAGGAGATATTGAGTGTAATGTAGTCTGCGACCGGAACAGCCAGTCGAAAGCTTTCCAGATAGTCTTCGAGTGCCCGCTCACCCGTGATAGACGGATCGTGTGTTTTGGCTATATTAACACCCAGGGGAACCGAAAGAGACAATTTTTCCAGCCGTTTCCGGATGGTTGCGGCTCCATCATTGTTGAGTCCCATTCGATTGATCAGAGACTCATCTTCTGGAAGCCGGAAACTTCTCGGTTTCGGGTTTCCGGTGGAGGGATTGGCGGTGATGCTGCCCACTTCCACAAAACCGAACCCGATCGCTTCCATTGCAGGAGCCAGGGTTCCGTTCTTATCGAACCCGGCGGCCAGGCCTACCGGATTTCGAAACGTCATTCCGAGAACTTTCTGGCGAAGGGAAGGGTGCTGAAAATTGTATAATCCACTTGCAACACGCTTCAGAAAAGGAGAGTTGGCTACCTTCCCTGTCCAGCGAATCGTAGATTCATGAACAGCGTCGGTGTTGAATCGAAAAAGAAATGGTCTTACAATGTTTTTGTACATATCAGCGATTACCTTCTCTGGCAAGACCTCAATTTACGGACGATCCGGTAAAGAACGAAACCGACATATTCCGTCCATGACAGCGGCATTTGTCACAGAACGATAGAGACAGACCACAGAACGTGAGATTACCCGTCCGAATCAGTGAGTACACCTTTCAGCAGATCATCAACCGGGTTGTCCGCAATCGACAGGGGAGTACACCTTTGCTTCTGCTGGAATCACAGCTTGATGGCCACCCGGCCAGTCGGAAATCGATCCTGGCACTCTCGCCGCTGCAGACGATCGAGGCGTACAGAGACCGGATCACGATCTCGGAGGGAAAAAAGAGCCGAACCTTCCGGGAAAATCCATGGCAGGCACTGGCCGAACTTCGTAGAGAGCACCCAGGCTGGTATGCAGGCTATCTTGGGTATGATCTGAAGAACTATACGGAGACTCTGCAATCGCAAAACAGCGATCCGGTCGGGGCGCCCGATCTGTTTTTCTTCCGGCCGGGAGAGCTGCTTGTCATGGATCATTCGTCCGGGATGTTGAGTACTCCGACCGGGACCGGCCCGGAACTGGCCGCACTACTGTCGGAGTGCATAAACGAGAGTAATCCGGAGGTGGAAGAGGAGATCCCGGCTCCGATTCGGCTGCACTCATTTGCTTCTACTACTCCGGGAGAGGAGTATATCGCCAAAATCCGCCACGCACAGCATCGTATTCGTGAAGGAGAGTTCTACGAGATCAACCTGTCGCACCTTCTTCAGGGGCAGTTTAGTGGAGAAAGTTTTGACCTGTACCAGCGTATGAGAGAGCAAGGCCCGGTGCCTTTCGGAGCCTATATGAAGTGGCGTCGATGGCGGGTCTGTTCCGCCTCGCCGGAGCGATTTCTTTGCCGGGAAGGAACCAGGCTCTTCTCACAGCCGATCAAGGGGACCGCTCCGCGAATGATTGATCCGGAACAGGACCGCCGGGTTCGGGAGGCTCTGTTGAATTCTGAAAAAGAGAGGGCAGAGAATCTGATGATTGTGGATCTGGTTCGACACGATCTTTCCAAAGTGGCACTTCCGGGTACGATCCGGGTTCCCGAACTCTTTTCCCTGCATCAGTTCGAGACAGTGCATCAACTCATCTCCACCGTGGAGGGGCGGGTCGATCCCGAACAGGATCCGGTAGAGATCCTTCAGGCCTGTTTTCCCATGGGGTCGATGACCGGAGCGCCGAAAATCCGTGCCATGCAGGTGATTGAAGAGCTGGAAGAGTATCGTCGTGGGATCTATTCCGGGGCCATCGGCTATCTGGCTCCCTCCGGCGATTTCGATTTCAATGTCGTGATTCGTACGGCCATTCTGAACGGCGATCGGCTGTTTTATCCTGTCGGTGGAGCAATTACCAGTGATTCGGACCCTCAGGACGAATTGGAGGAGACCTGGGTCAAGGTGCGGGCATTGACCCGGGCGTTGCATTCTGTCTGAAATCCCCGTAATTTACCGAACTTACAAAACGTGGTAACAGAACAGGCAGAAACGTATTATGAAAAAAGGAATTCACCCCGATTACAAAGAGATCAAGGTTGTCATGAGTGACGGGACCGAGTTCACGACTCGCAGTACAATGGCTACCAAGGATGGTACGTACAAGAGCGAAATTGACTCCCGGAATCACCCGTTTTTTAATGAGAATCAGACGATCAAGAAGAAAGCAGATCAGATCGATCGCTTCAACAAGCGGTACGGCAAAAAGAGTTGATTTGTATTGATCTCGTGAGATCGGTGGCCTCATGACCATTCACACCTTTACGGTCGGCCCGTTTGTTCAAAACACCTATCTGCTGATCAATGGGCCGGACGCGATCTTGATTGATGCCGGATTCGGCCAGTCATCGGAATTACAGGCATTGAAAGACCTTCTTCAGGAGAAAGAGGCCGGGCTGGCCGGTATTCTTCTGACTCACGCTCATATAGACCATGTGATGGGGTTGAACCATCTCCTGAAAACGTTTGGAGACCTTCCTGTCTGGCTCAACCACAGTGATCTGACGCTGTGGAACGAGATCGAACATCAGGCATCGCAGTTTGGAATATCGGCCTCCGGATTCTCGTTTGTCCCAGAACCACTTCCCGAACAGAATGGATTTCGGGCAGGCCCCTTCAGTTTTAATGTTTTATATACGCCCGGCCATGCTCCCGATCACGTTTCACTGTACATGCCCGACGAGCAGAAGGTGATTGCAGGGGATGCCCTTTTTCGACAGAGTATCGGCCGAACCGATCTTTACAAGGGGGACCTGAAACTGCTGACCCGGTCGATTCAGGAGAAACTCTATACCCTTCCGGACCAGACAACCGTATTGCCGGGGCACGGGCCGGAAACCACAATTGGCTATGAAAAGCGTCACAATCCGTTTGTTCGTCCGGCCTGACGATATTGTTTTTCAGCTACATTTGGAGTGTACGGGGAGAGACGGTTGGTTTGAACCTTTTTGTAAATACCCGGGGATTTATGTCCGGGCTACTCTCCGGAATCCTGTTTCTCCTTCAGCTTCTCTTTCAACTCAAGAATCCGTTTACGAAATGATTCTGCCTTGTCGGGCCGGGTGTCGATCAGCTTTTGGTAGGTGGATATGGCCAGTTCCAGGTGTCCCTGTTTCTCGTGAATCTGTGCCAGCGTCTCGGTCGCGATATCATCGACACGGGAGGCCTGTTCCGCCAGATTTCTTTCGTCTGCCTTGTCGGGGTTAAAATCGATTCGTTTCGATTCAACGGTCGAAAGTTTTTCAATCAGCGCGTCCAGATCCGAAATGGGATGTGTGGCCATTTGGGCGGGCTTTGCCTGTCGAATTCCGGCCACTTCGGTCGGAGACCAGGCACGAAACGAGTCCGGATGAGCCATAAAGTAGTGAAGCTTCTCCATGGCCGGGCTTCCGGGAGCAAATATTTTTGCCGCCCAGGCTGCCTGAACGGCCTTTTTTGAATCTCCCTGAAGATGATGGAACCAGGAGAGAAGATAGTGCCCGACTGCATCCGGCCCCCGCTTGTCGAGATGCGCTTTCAGGCGGCTGATCGCTTTTTCCGGTTCCTGCTGAAAAAGCTCCAGGTAGCTATTCAACGACTGTGGTATGTGGCTGGACAGATTCTTTGTCATGAGAAGGTAAAAGCTATTGCCCCGGCCACTAAAAACCAAGAAAAAAACGGAGATTCCAGAGAATCTACCAGTTGCTCACCGCGTCGTTGAACATGTTGTTTGCAATCTGTTCCAGAGCCTGTTCGGCTGCCGCAATTTCCCCGTCGACAGGATTGTCGCGGGTATCATATGTCCCGGAGCCACTGAACGTTTTACTCCAGAGAGGCTGGTCTTCAGTGGCATACTGAAAGGAGGCCCGAACCGTCACGGTCACTTCGTTCAGGTTGGCCTGTTCATTCCCGCTGATACTGAATGGCCGGACCCGGTATCCGGAGATCGAACCCTGAATAAACGCATCTGCATTTGCCTGGCTACTGGTTTGTGAGAGCCGGCTTTGGTTCACAAACCGGTTGATCAACACCCGGTTCAGCCGATCGCCCAGATCTGCAATACCCCCACCGGACTGATCACTGAAAAATGGAATGTAAACGGTTTGCACATCCGATGGAATAGAGGTACCGGTAAAGCTGTACGTCACACAACCACCAGCCAACAGAATCAGTAAGAGTCCTGTTATCAGGTTACGTAAGTTCATACTGATCCAGTTTTCGGTAGAGAGTTCGTTCACTGATTCCGAGCGTTTCGGAAGCTTTTCGACGGTTTCCGTCGAAGCGTTTCAGAGCCTGCTGAATCAAAAATTTCTCCGTCTCCTCAATGGAAGGAATATTCCCGCCACCGAAAAAGCGTTCCAGTTCGCTGACCGGCTCCTGTTCGGACTCGGTTGGCGAGGCATTTCCAGGATTCCAGCTGCCGGGCTCTTCCGGCGGCCGGTCAGGGTTCAGTTCATTGGGGTCAATAGATCGCTGGACGGCAGGGGGGAGGGCCCGAATCTCCTTGGAAGAAAATGTATTGTACAGAAATCGCCCGAGCATTTTTTTCAAGTCTCCCATGTCGTTCTGAAGCTCCAGAAGAGCGCGGTAGATCAGCTGATTGTCCTGAGCGGATGGGCCGCCACTGTTTTCGGATCGCTGTTCGGCCGCCGAGAGTACCGGAAGGTTGTCTGCCAATCCTTCTCGTTGACGCCCTTTCAGGTACTTTTGCAGCGTCTCCTTGTCAACGTACTGGGATTTCTCCAGGACCACCAGTTGCTCGGCTACATTACGGAGCTCACGAATATTTCCGGGCCAGCGATAGGAGATCAGCAGCTCTCTGGCTTCGTCGGAAAACCCGCGAAACACCGAGTCGTACTTGGCAGAAAATTCAGTGACGAATTTTCTGAAAATCGGGATGATGTCATCGGTTCGTTCCCGAAGTGGCAGTAGCTTGATGGTCACCGTATCGAGCCGGTAGTAGAGGTCTTCCCGGAACGAACCTTCCTGCACCAGTTGCCAGAGATCCTGATTGGTAGCGGCGATGACCCGGGTATCGGTGGTCCGGAGCTGGCTGGATCCGACCCGGAAAAACTCCCCGGATTCCAGGACACGAAGGAGTTTGACCTGTACGTTTTTGGGGGTATCTCCGATTTCGTCCAGGAAGATGGTTCCATGGTCTGCCTTTTCGAAGTATCCTTTACGCGCTTCATGTGCGCCGGTGAACGACCCTTTCTCATGGCCGAACAGTTCACTTTCGATAATTCCTTCCGGAATGGCCCCGCAGTTTACAATGACCAGGTTATGATCTTTTCGCTTACTTTCGGCATGAATGGCCCGGGCGGTGACATCTTTGCCAACACCACTCTCTCCCTGCATTAATACGGTGATATCGGTTTCGGCAATCTGCATGATTTTGTCGATTACCTGTCGAATTCCCGGCGAATTGCCGAGAATACCGTGTCGCTCCTGAAATACGTCTCTGTCCATAGTTTCCTCGTCCTGATTCCTGACAATATGACAATTTAACAATGAATATCGGGTGCATCAATTTCTCTTTTAGAAATTCATTGTAACCTTTTGCTTCCCGACTCGTCTTATTCTATGAATAAATACGCGAGTCCGGAGGGTATATGGGCAGCAGATAGCAACAGGTATTCGGATGTTGGTGTTTTTGAGGATAAAATAGAATTTTAGGAGTGTCTCCGGTTACGAATCGTCCGTGCATGCAGACAGAGGAAAAAAGACAGGAAGAGTATGATCTTATAGACCAGATTTTGAGAGGCGATCGGGATGCCTATCGAATTCTGGTAGATCGGTATAGCCCGATGGTATTTCAACTTGTCAGACGTATCTGTCGGGAAGAAGAAGAGGCCACAAATCTGGCTCAGGAAATTTTTGTCCGTGCCTGGGAGAAGTTGGAAAGTTTCCAACATCAGTCGGCATTTTCTACCTGGCTCTATGCACTGGCACGAAATGCCTGTCTGGATTACACAAAGAATATTCGACGGAGGAATGTGCGAATGGGAGATATGGAGCCGTATGAGCAAGAAAATTTACTTCAAGACTCCCGGTCGCCTGAACAAAATCTTCTGCACAAAGAGGAGTTGGAGCTTTTGAGTGAGGCGGTTCGCCAGCTTCCACAGGAGTATTCGGAACCGCTGTTAATGAAGTATCGGGATGGCTATAGTTATGAAGCGAACTCGGAACGTCTTCATGTAAG
>JBBDRX010000069.1:0-5864 GCA_040905245.1 Balneolaceae bacterium
ACCCGCGGCTGTTCTTTACGAGTGAGGAGCTGGCCGATCGCAAGGAGCGTCTGGCGGACAACCCGACAGCCCAACGGATTCTGGAGAATGCGATTGAAGAGTCACGGGCCTTTTTGGCGAATGCAGACGTTGATCAATACAATGAAGCCTCCGGGGAGCCGTATGAGAGCCTAACAACGGAGGCCTGGACAGGGGGCCCCTGGTCTGGCGCCTCGGCCCGGGTGCAGGAGTGGCGAAATCCGATGTACGGACTGGTGGATATTATCGAACAGGGCTCTTTTCTGTATGCATTCACCGGAGACCTGGAAGCGGGCGAAACGGCAAGCGAGGCGTTGCTGAAGCTCTCAGCGTTTGATCAGTGGAACTCCAACTGGATGATTGCGAACCGAAAGCATGTCTATTTATACATGGGCCGGATCAGCAGTATTGTTTCCTACGGATACGACATGCTCTATGATTTGATGAATGAAGGCCAGCAGGCTCTGGTTCGGGACGCGTTAATGGAGAAGATGGTTAAACCATTCTACCGGGATATGGTAGAGATGAACCGGATGCCGTCCCACAATACCAACCACATTGCGTTGTTGGCCCGGGGCGCAGGCCATGCGGCAACGGTACTTTATGGTGACGATCCGGAAAACCCGGACATGGAACCGTACCTGTCGGGGATCCTGGCCAAATTTCGTTCCTATCTGGAGTTCAATTACGGTCCCGATGGGGGCGCGGGAGAACCCTTTATCTATCAAAGTGCGGCCACGGCCTATACGGGGCTGCTAATGGAAGCGTTAAGCCGGAATTTCGGTGTGGACTGGACAGAAACGACTCACGCCAAATCCTACTATCTCTATCCGTTGTATGCAATGGCTCACAATGGCCGGTACGCGGATTTTGGAGATGGACGGTGGGTGTACGACCGATTCACGAACCTGGGAGCCCAGTGGTTTGCCAGCCGTCTGGGAGATCCTTTTCTGCTGCAGCGGGTGATTCCCTATTGGGAATCGGGCGAAGGCGGGTACCTGGCCTATCTGTGGTACCGGGACGATGTGGAGGGACAGTCGAGAGAGACTCTCCCAACCTCTCATTTTATCGAAAAGAACGGCGTTATGGTGATGCGTTCGGGATGGGATGAGGAGTCTACCATTATCTCATACAGAGCCGGCCCGCACGCGAACCACTTTCATTACGATCAGGGAACCATCCGGATGATTACCAATGGAGAAGATCTTCTCTATGATCCGCTCTATGGAGGAAACTACTATGAAAACCTGCAGTTTCCGGTCTACAACATTCAGGCGATCTCCAAGAATGTCATGTTGATCGACCATGATCCGGAGAGTCAGAAGCCGGCCGACTACGACAACGGGGTGGCGGCTTTGAATGACTGGCCGAGGGTCGATCACACGTTTACCGGCGAGATTGCCGATGCGTTGAGCAGCGACCTGGCCCCGGTCTATAAGGAGAAACTATCTGAATACACACGGACACTGCTTTATACCAAACGAGGCCCGCTCTTCCTGTTCGACCGGGTGGAGAGTGTATCCAATGAAGGACACATCTATAACTGGCTGTTCCATGCTCTGGATGTGGGTGGCGAGTCGAGTATTGCTTATGAAGACCATCGTGTAACGATCGACCGACCGGGAGCCCGGCTAACCATGGATGTGGTAACGCCACTGGCAAGCGGTGAGATTCACCAGAGTGATTTTGACGAACACTTTGTGAAACTTAATTCCGAAGAGAACCTGACCGAAGCCAACTTCCTGGCGGTTCTGTATCCGGAGGCCCGGCCATCGAATGGCCGGCACGGGTCCCGTCCGGTGACTGAGCGGGTCGAGACTGATAGCTGGCTGGGCGCAAAGGTAACTCTGAATGGAGAATCCGATTACGGCATGTTTCGCACATCTGGCCAGGGGATGGAAGCCCGTAGATCTACTGGCAGGTCATTGGACGTTTCTACCGTAGAAGGTTTCACCACAGACGCGAGCAGATTTACTGCCTCCTTCGACAGCTCGGACAATCTGGTTCGCTACTATGTGGAAGGCAGTTCGTTTGACGGCTACGGCCAGTCGCTGAGCAGTAATGTGCCGGTCACGGTTGCTGTGTTGCACCATGCAGATGGTGTGGATATCGAAGTGGACGCTACCGGTTCAACCCGTCTTACGCTTTCACTGGATTATCGGCCGCCACGAGTGAGTCTGGATGGTTCATCGATCCGGTATAGTTACGATAATAACCGTGTGATCCTGCAGGTCCCGTCCGGGCGCCACAATATTGAGATACGATAGATGTGGGAATCCATCATGAAATAATGAATCAGGAGTATGATATGATACCGAAACGATTGAATACAGTTCTTCTTTTACTATTACTGACAGGGGGGCCTCTGTATGGAACTGCCTTGTCTGATACAAATACCAATACAGCAACGGATACAGAGACTGCTGCGGACCGTGAGACGACAACCACTGAATGGACAGCAGCCGAACTGGAGAAGGATGCCAGGCTCGTCAATCTACGTTTTGACGAGGAGGGATCAATTCGGCTGGACGATAATGTACTGATTGAGGATGATGGCCCGGCTGTTGGAATGCCGGAAGGGCATAAGTCCTACCGAACCGGACCGGTTGCGTGGGTGGAAGATTTGAAGAAGGGGGTTGTGCTAAAGAAGGTCCTGGTTGTGGACAATCCGGCCGCGGCCTCTGGCAGAGTGGTTTTCAAGGGCCTGGAGGTGGAAGGAAACAGAGACCCGCTTCATTTTTCATTGAACGGGGTCGAGTTTGTCCGGCCTGCCACACGACTGGCCTATCCGAAAGCACTGCAGTTCATCGATCGGGGGTGGTCGCGCTGGTTTTACGTGGATTTGCCGGTTGCAGCTCTTCAGCAGGGTGAGAACGAGTTGTTGATGTGGGCCGAGAGCGACTCGACCTCCTGGCGGGTGTTGATTGCCCATGAAAAGGAGTTTCGGCGGGGATCCTTGACCCGAACCGAACATCCCAACCGGTCCATGAAGAGCAGTGATGGCGGCCAAAGCTGGAGCGACACCCGGTTGGGAGCACTGGACGAAATCGACGGGGAGTATTCGGTGCGGATCAACCTGGATCAGTACCGGACGTCGGGGGAGTATATCTCGCCATTGATCGATCTTGTAGACGGAGACAACCCGTTGAAGCGACGTGTGGGAGATGTTTCATTTCGGATGGATCCCCGGACGGAGCAGCCGGAAGGAACCGGGGTTGAACTGCTTGTCCGTTATGGACAGACTCCGTTTATCGGAGACGATAGCTGGAGCGGCTGGATGCCGCTGGATCGTGATCGGATGGTTGATGTGGATGAGAACCGGTATGTCCAGTGGAAGGCGAAGCTGCGTACGGAAAACCCTCAGGTCACGCCCCGGATTTACGGGCTTCAACTGGAACACTCCTGGACAGGGAACCGGCCTCATGAAGATGAAGTACTCTTTGTAAATATGGTTCAGAACGGTGAGGTGGTGCGGTCTTCCTATCCATTTACCTATGAGGATTTTTCACATCCCGGGTTGCAAAAATTTCGGGAAGATCATCGCCTGGACCAGATTATCGGGCTCCCGTCTTCGGAGTTTGAGCTGATGATGCGCCTGATGAACTGGGCGTATCGCATGCCATTGAGCCATGAAGCCTATTCCTGGGATTTTAACGAGATGACCGTGATCGAGCGTCTTGACGACGGTACGCCACTGCTTGGAGGGCCAGACTTCGGTGGCCGGCGGATGGTGGGTATGTGTTTGTATCCCAATCAGATTCTTATGGGTGCCATGCTCGCTTATGGATTTCAGGCGCGTCACGTCAATCTGCACAGTGAGGGGATGAGCGGCCATGAAGCGCTCGAAGTGTGGTCCAATGAGTTCAACAAATGGGTCTATATGGATGCGACCCGGGACTACTACTATTTCGATCCGGAGACGGGTGAGCCACTGAACCTGCTGGAAATTCACAATCTGCTGGCAGAGCAGATGCCGCGGACAGAGACATGGAAAAATCCCTATGTGACCGATATCGGTGAGGAGGTGGTTTCCGGTATTGAGGTCGGTATGAGAGAAGGAAACAACAAGTACTCGATCAAAGAGCAGGGCCGCTATTTGATGAAGACGATGGGCCATTTTCGAATCATTCCCAGAAATGATTTCCTGTCCAATCCGCGGCCGGTTCCCGTACGCACGGGAGCGACCATGTGGGGCTGGTCCGGTTTTCTGAACTGGTATGATGATGTATTCCCGAAACGGTACGAGTACCAGACCTACACAAATCGGGCGATGGATTTCTACGAGCCCCTGAACCAGTCGAAGTTGTATCTGAATGAGACGGGTGAAGCCGGTGTCCTTGCGGTCGAGGTGGATACATTTACCCCGGGTGGGTTCGATACGTTTCTGGTTCGGGTCAACGGGGAGGAGTGGCGGGAGGTGAACAGGCCTGTCTGGGACTGGCCTCTCTATACCGGGTTGAACCGGTTGGAGGTTCGGACGCGCAACAGCCAGGGAGTCCTTGGCCCGGTCAGTGAAGCGGAAGTGAGGTATCATCCGTGAAAGTGACTTATGCAGAATTCGGCGGGGCCATTCACTGGCCATGGTCACCTGCTGGGAGTGCTTCCGATTGATTGGCCTCGGCAGCAGGGTGGATTGTACCGCGTTTTATAGCTAATCGGGAAGCAGGCGGCCAACTGCCAGTTCTTCCGGTATCGGTTCTCCTCTGGTAATATGTTGAGCCAGCAGCTGTCCTGTGTACTCGGAGAAAAGCAACCCCTTTGAGTTCATACCGGTGTAGATAAACAGGCGTTCCCGGTCCGGATGCTCTCCGATGACGGGCAGCCTGTTTGGAGTGGTGACTCGAACACCGCAAAACTGTGCCGCTCGGTTCAGTGTTCCCGCTCTGTGTGGAAACGTCTGTTTCAGATAGGAGGTCACGCGTTCAAATGCCTCATCGGTAGTATCCAGGTTGTCAAAATGGTGTTCGTAGGTGGAGCCGGCGAGCAACTGCTTCTGTCCGATCCGAAGGCTGTATCCCTTTGCGGAAACAGCACAGTTCCACGGCAGGACCTGTGGTGAGTCATACAAGACCATCTGTCCTTTTACCGGGTGGATGTTCAGTGTTTCCCAGCCTAAAAACCGGACCGAGTTGACTCCGGCGGCGACCACTACCCGATCGGAAGTACAGAGCGATTCATTATCCGTTCGGATGGCGAAAGAGGCTTGGGGCGAAGTTTGTGTCTCATATATCGCGTGGCCCCTAAGCAGGCAGGCTCCTCTCTCCTTAAGCCAGTTTCGGTAGGTGGAAAGATATCGGTCCACATAGACGGTATAGCCTGCCTGAATCTGTAATCCGCCGTGGCTTGGGGCGATGTACGGATAGTCACGTGCTATCTGATCAGCGTCAATCCACTGGAGCCACCCGTCCGGCCAGTCATGGACTTGAAGAGTCTTTGCAAAGTTTTCGGCCAGTTTCTCCGTCAACGCAGGGCGCAATACCCCCGAGTCCATATAGAGAGGAGGGCCGTTGTTCAGGTTGGAGAGCGTTTCAATATGACTTCGCAGTTTCTTGTAGCACGTTTGGCCTCGCCAGCCGGGAGTCGCCCGTTTTCCCGTGGCAGGATTGACCAGTCCGCCGGGGAAATCGGTACCCAATGGACTTGACTGCGGGTCGATTAGCAGGATTCGATTCCTCTCCTTTAGCAAATAATTGGCAGCCGACAGGCCTGCAAGTCCGGCTCCGAAAATAACAACATCGTAGTGAATCATGACGTTGGAATATAACCATATTGCTGGTATTGCGAGAACCGGTAGGGGGATGTTTTTTTAGTATGATAAATCGAATTGCCGAATCCGGATCAGGTGA
>JBBDRX010000070.1:0-5857 GCA_040905245.1 Balneolaceae bacterium
GACTTCAAACCAGTTTATTTTTTTCTTTCCTCCATATGCCTTCTCTACAGCGGAATTCAGGACATTTTTCATCGCCGGTGTAATGTCGATACCGATACCGTCTCCTTCGATAAAAGGAATGATCGGGTTGTCTCCAACATTCAATTTGCCATCAGAACTTATCTGGATGGTTTCACCGGTATCAGGTTTTTTCAGTTTGTCGAAACTCATGTGTTTTGGATTTTATGGGTTTTTGAAAAGCTGGCTTAAAATAGAAAAAAAAACGGCTTGTTTCATCTTTTCGCTGGTTGAATGGCCCCGGGCAATTCCAGCGTTCGACTAAATATTGACCTTCTGAATATGTATATTCCATGAGTGTACCGTTGACGTTAACGATCCAACAGGGGGCAGCCATGCTAAAACCGATGTTCGGGCATCGCCCGAAACCCAAAAAATTTGATCTTCCTCTCCGTTACTACAACCCGGAGAAAGAGAAATCGAGGCGAGAGAGAATTCGAATCGAAACCCGTATGCGAAGAAAGGATCGTCAGGGTGGTCGGGTTTTACTCTATGCCGGTATTCTCTGTTTTGTTGTCTGGGTTATCTCCAGACTCTGATCTGCACTTCGATTCGAACAAACTATTCAACCGGAAAGGATATAAAGAGAAGGATCTCGATTGATTGAACAGAACGACAGGGAGCAGGAATCGGTGATTCGCCAGATGCCTCCCGAGCTGGCAGGAAAAATTGCTGCCGGTGAAGTAATTCAGCGGCCGGCATCAGTTGTAAAAGAGCTTCTGGACAACGCAATTGATGCTGGTGCGAACCGTATTGGCGCAGTGCTTCAACAGGCTGGCAGTACGTTGATTCAGGTAACGGATAACGGAACAGGAATGGGCAGGGAAGATTTTCGCCCCTGTTTCCAGCAACACGCTACTTCAAAAATCCAGTCAATCGACGATCTGTTTCGGATCTCCACACTCGGATTCAGAGGAGAGGCCATGGCCTCTATCGCAAGTGTGTCCCAGGTGGAAGTAAAGAGCAGGCGGCATGAGGAGGATACCGGTTACCTCTATCGAATCGAAGGCGGTGAGGAGAAGCAGTTTGAACCGGTGGCGGCTCCCGCCGGGACATCGGTCTCCGTACGGAATCTGTTTTTTAATGTTCCAGCCCGCCGACAGTTTTTGAAGACCAATGCAACAGAATTCCGCCATATCCTTAGAGTTGTCCAGAATGCGGCTCTGTCCCATACCGAAATTGACTTTACGGTAACCGCAGACGGAGATATGATCTATCGGTTGCCTCCCGCAGAACTGACAAAACGTGTAACAGATCTGTTTGGCCGTACCTACCGATCCAGTCTGATTCCATTCTTCGAGGAGACCTCGTATGTAACCATACGTGGACTCCTGTCCGATCCCAAATTGGCCAAGAAGAGCCGCGGGGAGCAGTTCATTTTTGTAAATGGCCGCCCGGTTCAGCATCGATATCTGACACATGTGATTTTGAGCATCTATGAACAGATTATCGGAGACCGGAAATATCCGTTTTTTGCAATCTATCTGGACGTGGATCCACGACAGGTGGATGTTAATGTCCATCCGGCCAAGCTTGAAGTGAAATTTGAAGATGAGAAGAGTGTCGTTCAGCTAACTCGTTCGGTTGTCAAGCGTGCGGTAAATGAATTTTTGATCGTTCCAAAAATGGATCCGGATGGTGAAGGGGGGAGGCAGGATCGGTTCGACCCGTCTTTTGACCGACTTTCTGCATTCGTATCTGATACGGGAGAGCCAAAAGAAACCGGAGAGAATGTAGAGATCCCGTCGCGGATCAACTTTCGCAGAAAAGGGTTCGATGGGCTCGAATTGGGAGGGCATCTCTACGGCAGTCCGTCAACGGCGAAAGGTTATGAAAATGCCGTCAAACAGGAGGGGGCAATCGGAGCGAAACAGCAGGCAGAGGGACAGGATCATGGATTCTGGCAGCTTCATGATACCTACATTCTGACGCAAACCAGATCCGGTCTTTGCATAGTGGATCAGTACAGAGCGCATATGAGGATTGTCTACGAGAAAGCACTAAGTGCGACCGAGGAGGCGATTCCCGGAACCCAGCAGCTGCTGTTTGCACAAACCGTGGAGTTCAGTGCAACGGACTTCTCTCTTCTCCGAGAGCTGTTCCCGATAATACAGCGAATGGGATTCAGTATTCAGTTGTTGAGTGGAAATACAGCGATCCTGAATGGTGTTCCAGCCGATATTGATACGGGAAATGAGCAGCGGGTCCTACAAGAGATGCTACAGAGCTATCGGGATCTGGATCGAAAGCTGGAGCTGACACCCAGAAAGAAACTGGCTGCTGCATTTGCCTCGCGAACGGCTATACCAAGAGGGAGAACACTCACGACTGATGCGATGGAGATGATGATCGATCAGCTCTTTGCCTGTGAGGAGCCCTATCGGGATCCATTTGGAAAGAAGACGCTTCACTATCTGTCACTGGAGGAAATTGCCGGCCGTTTTCGATAGCTGAGATCAGGCCATTCGTTAAATTTGGTTATGTTTCATTATGAATATACTTGCTGTCGAACCGTTTTACAGTGGCTCTCACAGGGCTTTTTTGAAGGGGTTGCAGGAGCACTCCAGCCATCAGATTCTACCGGTGAAGCTGAATTATAGTGGCTGGAAATGGCGAATGCATGGAGATTCTGTTGCTCTGGCTGAGCTTACCAGCCATGTGGAAGAGCAGATTGACCTTCTTCTGATCAGCAGTATGACCAATCTTCCTGCATTTCTTGCGTTGACAAATCCCCGGTTTGCCCTTGTGCCCAAGGTGATCTATATGCACGAAAACCAGCTTACCCAACCGATGCCGGAGGGAGAGGAGCGGGATTTGACCTATTGCTATATCAACTACCTGAGTATGCTGGTTGCAGATAGAATTCTCTTTTCGTCCCGGTTTCATCTGGAGGATTTTATGGGGGCGTTACCCGGTTTTCTCGAGAATTTTCCGGACGACAAGGCTTATCGGACAATCGACAAGATTCGTGAAAAAAGTATTGTTATGCTGCCAGGACTGGATTTGAAGATGTTCGATCAGGAGCCGGATACCCGATCGGACAATGACCGGTCTGTGATTGTCTGGAATCAGCGATGGCAATTTGACCGAAATCCGGCCATGTTTTTCCGTGTTCTGAACCGTTTGAATGATATCGATCTGGAGTTCGACCTGATCCTTGCCGGGGATACCAAGCATGACAAGCCGGAAGAGTTTGAAAAGGCCTGGAAAAGATATGGTGATCACATCACTCACTTTGGATATGTGGAGGATGCTGAAAAATACAGCCGCCTCCTTCACTCCGGAGATATTGTTGTTTCGACAGCCACCTATGAGTTTTTCTGTGTTGCAATCATGGAAGCGATCTATTGCGGATGCCATCCGCTTGTTCCGAATCGGCTCCACTATCCGGAACTGATCCCAGAAGCGCTCCATTCACCATTGCTTCACGCACCGGTGCTCTACGAGAATGAGGACGAGTTATTTCGCCATTTGAAAAACCTGTTGACCGGGGAGACCAAACCACTTCCCAAATCTTCTCTTCAAAAGATCAACCGGCATATGGATTGGTCGGTTCGGGTCAGAGAGTATGATCGACTGTTCGATGAGCTGTTGTCGTTGAAAGTCCAGGCTTCTTTCTAAAAAGGTGCGACATCATCGTCTCCCCCTGGTGAGTGGGGTTGGGGAATGCTGTCGGACGTCTCTCCTTCGGGCTCTGCACTATTGCCACTGTTAACCATCCCGTCGGATTGAGAAAAGTTCTCGAACCGCGCATAATCTTCCACGAAATAGAGTCGTTTTGCCCCGGTCGGGCCGTTTCTCTGTTTTCCAACAATAATCTCCGCCAGACCTTTGGTGGAGTGACCTTCCGCCGTTGTTTTGATTCCGTAGTATTCCGGACGGTAGAGGAACATGACCACATCGGCATCCTGTTCAATAGATCCGGATTCACGGAGGTCACTTAATTGCGGCCGTTTGTCGCCACCTCGCTGTTCGACTGCACGGCTGAGCTGAGAGAGGGCAACAACCGGAACATTAAGCTCTTTGGCAAGAGCTTTCAACCCTCTCGAGATGGTTGCAATTTCCTGTTCCCGGTTGCTGTTCTCTTTTACACTGGCAGTCATCAGCTGAAGGTAATCCACGATAACCAAACCGATATCGTGCTCACTTTTAAGCCGTCGGCATTTGGTTCGCAGCTCCATGACACTGATGCTTGGTGTGTCGTCAATAAAGATACGGGCGGTGAAAAGCCGACCGGCCGCGTCAATGAGTCGTTTGAATTCGTCATCCTTGAGCCGGCCGGACCGGGCAGACTGGGCATTGATGCGTCCCTCCATCGTCAAAAGACGCTGTACCAGAGACTGGTTGGACATCTCAAGGCTGAAGAGGGCTACATTGGTCTGGAGACTCTCGTCCATATGCAGAGCCGCATTACGTGCTGCTGTCAGAACAAACGCCGTTTTTCCCATGGAGGGCCGGGCTGCGATAATTATCAGATCTCCCGGCTGGAATCCCGAGGTGATTTTGTCCACATCCAGGCCGCTCGAGACTCCGGTAATGCCGGAGGGTTTGCCACGAATCTCTTCCAGGTACTGAAGGGTGTCTTTCAGAACATCCCCGATTGCCTGGGCGTTGGCTCGCGATTTGGAGTTTGACAGATCAAAAATTTTCTGTTCTGCCGAATCGAGAAGATCATAGGCGTCGCTCGTCGTGTCATAAGCATTCTTTATGATCTCGGAGCAGTTGAGAATCAAATTTCTCTTGACGGCTTTCTCGGCAATGATCTGGGAATGGTAGTCAATATTGGCGGCGGAACTGACAGATCGTGTAAGGTCGGAGAGGTAGCTGCTGCCCCCGGCCTGATCCAGAAGTTTTTTGTCTCTCAGTTCGTTCTCCACGGTAAGGAGATCCAGAGGGTTGTCACGCTCGTAGAGTTCAAAAATAGTTTCAAAAATATATCGATGAGCCGGTTTGTAGAAATCGCCCGGTTTCAGCATCTGCAATGCTATGGTTGCGGCTTCATGTTCGATCAGCATGGCCCCGAGCACAGCTTCTTCCACCTCAATCGCCTGGGGAGGAATGCGGCCCTGACTTTCGAGTAACGAATGATCGTTCTCGTTGTTTCGGTTATTGGAACGGGACGGTTCGGTCATCGGCTTACGTCTATCCGATTGGTTTAAAGGGTTGGCTGTACGAACAGTTGATACTGTATCTGTCGTTGGAATGAGTTAAAAGCACTCCGTTCGGTCCGGCACATGCATTCCGTGCCAGCTTGTGTCAATGATACGAAATGAAGCTGTGGAACGCATCCGGATTTTGAGAAATCGCTCTCTGTTCAGGGATTCTCTTGGAGCTCGTCGTATCGTCTTCGAAGTAGTTGAACATCTTCCCATACTGGCCGTTTCCACTGCGGGTTTCTCAGCAGAGCTGCAGGGTGATATGTGACCATCAGCTCACGATTCATGAATGAGTGCAGCCGGCCTCTCAGATTCTTCAGAGAATCATCGGTTCCCAGGAGTGTGGTGGCCGAAATACGGCCAAGACAAAGAATAAGACTCGGGTCGACAAGTTCGATCTGGCGAATCAGATAAGGGAGGCTGCGTTCTCGTTCTTCGGGTTTCGGGTCCCGGTTCTTTGGCGGTCGGTGTTTGAGTATGTTGGCAATATAGACTTCCTCCCGACGAAACCGGATTGACTCCAGGATCTTGTTCAGGAGCTCTCCCGCTTTGCCGACAAAAGGCTCTCCCTGTTGGTCCTCATAATATCCAGGTGCCTCTCCGATGATCATTAAGCTGGCATTCGGATTTCCGGTACCGAAGAC
>JBBDRX010000071.1:0-5839 GCA_040905245.1 Balneolaceae bacterium
ATCGACCAGGAACTTCTGGACGTCGCAGGCATTCTCCCTTATGAGAAGGTCCAGGTGGTGAATATTACGAACGGATCCCGTCTGGAGACCTACACGATTGCCGGCGAGAAAGGGAGTCGTGTGTGTTGTATGAATGGTGCGGCTGCACGGCTGGCACAGGTTGGAGATCGAATCATCGTAATTGCTTATGCCGAAATGACTCCGGAGGAGGCCTCTGCCCATCAGCCCAAGGTGGTAATTGTCGATGAACAGAACGAACCCAGGCTACACCTGAACGAAGGAGTGCCCGAACAGAAATTCGATTTGGCGACTGGTTATCCCGACCCTTCCTGACCGGTCGCATGCTGCAGTACCTGTTCCAGAAATGCAGCGGAGGTTTTGATTCCCCGGTAAAAATCCTTCATGGAGAAGCTTTCATTTGGTGAGTGAAGCGCGTCTTTTGACAGTCCGAAGCCCATCAGGATGGAAGGTGCACCAAGCAACCGCTGGAAATCGGCAACAATAGGAATAGATCCCCCCTCTCGTGAAAAGAGGGCTTCGCGGTTATAGACTGATTGAAAAGCGTCTGCAGCCGCCCGCATTCCGTAAAAATCCCGGTCGATTAGAACGGGGTGCCCACCGTGATGTTCTGTAACCCGGACACGAACCGTATCCGGTGCAATTTTGTGAATATAGTCGGTGAACAGCGCGGCAATTTTTTTGGGTTCCTGGTCGGGAACAATTCTCATACTGATCTTTGCTCCCGCCCTGGCCGGCAGTACGGTTTTTGCACCTTTCCTCTGATAACCGCTCCAGAGGCCGTTTACATCCAGCGTCGGACGGGCAGTGGCCCGTTCAATGGTTGAGTATCCTTTTTCGCCATGAAGCTTTGGGACGCCAAGCTCTTTCCGATAGGCTTCGGCATCGAAAGGAAGATTCCGGAAAGCCTCCCGCTCGGAAGGTTCCAGCGGAAGGACATCGTCATAGAATCCGGGAATCCGGACGATGCCATCCTCGTCCAGCAGTTTGGCGATCATGGAAACGAGTGCATTGGCCGGGTTCTGAACCGCACCTCCAAAGACACCGGAGTGAAGGTCCTGCTTGGGCCCGAACACCTCGACCTCCATATAAGCCAGCCCCTTCAGGCCGTAGGTAATGGAGGGCTGATCTTCAGCGAACATGGCCGTGTCGGAAATCAACACCATATCGCAGGCCAGCTTCTCCCGGTGGTCCCGGATAAACGGGATCAGGTTCGGGGAGCCGACCTCTTCCTCCCCTTCGAACAGAAACTTTACATTGACCGGGAGATCCACACCGGTTCGCATATAGGCTTCGATCGCTTTCAAATGTGTGTAGGACTGTCCTTTGTCGTCACTGGCCCCTCTGGCATAGACTCGTTCGTCCCGTATAACAGGTTCAAAAGGGTGTGTTTCCCACTCTTCCAGCGGATCCGGGGGCTGAACATCGTAATGGCCATAGATAAGTACCACAGGACGGTCGTCGTATGGGCAGAGTTCCCCGTAGAGAATGGGATGGCCGTCGGTTTCGAACAGTTCGGTCCGGTTCAGCCCGATGCTTTCCATTTGACCTTTCAGAAATTGCGCCGCACGTATCAGATCGTCCTTATAGTCGGGATCTGCACTGATGCTCGGTATCCGGAGCAGGTCGAAAAGCTGATCCCTGAAGACGTCAAGATGGTTGTCAATATAGTCCTGTACGCGATTGGCCATAATAGATGGAGTTGGTTTACGAAGTTCTAAGTCGTCTCTGGCCCTGAGGGATGGATCAGGGATCAGTCGTAGCGTATGAGGTCCTGTTTAATCCAGCCGGTCATCCCGTTTTGAAGCCGTACACGGGCCCAGGATTCGGCGGTTTCGCTTTCATGCAGGTCCACTCTCAGCGTATAGCCTTCGTAAACGGTTGTTACCGCTGTCGATTCCCGATCCGGTTCGTGATAGAGTGTTGTTTCGGGATGAACCATAACGCCGGTTTTGTATCGATTGTCAAGATATTGAACACGGGTGGCGGATAGAAGAGCCAATATCGCAATCAGTGCTGTTATGGCAGAGCTTCGGCGTAACCACCGGGACGGTTCCGGTTTGAACCAGGCGGTAATCAGAAGGCCGGCCGCCAGATTCAGAAGCAACAAGCCAAACAGTGCCAGCAGCGCTCCTCCGTATCGATTGCCGAGATGAATGAAAAATCGTTCCCAGGGAAGAGGTGGGAGGATGGCCGAGCGACGCTCAAACTGGTTGTTGAGATAGTTCAGTGCCTGTAGTGCCTCTTCCTGTGCATCTTTAAAGTCTGTTGCATGTAAAAAATAGTATTTGGCCAATCCCAGTGAGTCCCGGGAAACCGAGGCAATTCCCATATTGTAGAAGAGCATGCCGGATTGGTATCCCTCCTCTTCAATAGAGCGGTAGAGCTCCATGGCCGCATCTGTCTGATGCTCCTCAAGTAGTTGATTGGCCTCTTCGAACCGGTCCTGTTGTGCTTCCAGCCGGCCCGGCAGAAGCAGGAGTATCAAAGCGATGAAGAGTCCCGGTTTCATAAAGCCTCCCTGAGTTTCTGAAGCAGAGTCCGGGCCTCTTCAATATCTTTTTCGATGTTCTTCCTGTTGCTCAGGGGGGCGTAACTGATGCTGGCACATCTGTCAAGCATTCGTTCAAGCTGCTTCGAAAGGTCCGGGAGGGAGGTTCTGGTTTGTACAGCTTCGGATAAGTCCCGGTCGGAGAGCCCGGCTGACGGCAGGCCCAGCCGGTCGGTGATATAGCCGCTGATCGCTTTGTGCAGGTAGTGATAGGCCTGCTTTGGGGTTTCTCCATCCGCTTCCTTCTCTGCCTGTATCAGGTTCGATTCGACCTGGTCCCAGGCATAGTATGCTCTTGCATACTGAAGGTCGTTCCGGAGCCGATTCTGTTTCTGTTTTCGGGTCCAGCCGGCCACGAGAGCGGCGGCTGGAATGAGCAGACCGGCCCAGAGCCACCATCGGCCGAAAAGTCCGGGACTGTTGTCTGCCTGTTTCCAGAGAGCGAGTCCCTTCAGAACCTGCAGATCCGCTTCTGACTGAAATTCAGCAAATGTGGAATTCGGATTTTGAAGAATTTCGAGAGTCAGTTCGGGAAGCCGGTGGTAGTGGTAGCCGGAACGCTCCGGATCGTAAACCGGAATGACTATCTCCGGAATTGTAAAGGATCCGGCAACCCTCGGTACAAACCGTTCTGTAAATGTACGTGTCCCGCGAATGGAAGAGCCGCGACGACTCAGGTCGGTCTCTTCCTCTGGTGAATAGCGTTCAAAACTGTCCGGTAACGGATAGGTCGGTCGGCTCAGAAGTGGCAGGTTGCCTCGGCCGGTGATGGTGGTTCTCAGCTCGACGGGTTCGCCGACGTAGGCCTGCCGTACTGAAGGTTGTCTCTGAATGTCGAACGTTCCGACGGCACCGATTGTCTCTCCTTCTTCGGGTTCGTCCAGCCGTCGGACAGAAAGTGTGAGTTCGTCCGTCTCCAGGGTTACCCGGCGCTGGTTGCTTCCAAGGCCTCCGAAAACACTCCCGAATGGATCATTGCGTCTCGGGCGGGTACGGATCCCCAAATGCAGATCGTACGGGCTTAGCACAAGTTCTCCGGGCCGTGACGGGAACAGCGCGTACCGGAGGAGGGTGGCGCGCCGGTAGCGAACTCCGCCCAGAACGACGGTCTCTGTAGAAGGTTGTTCAATGTTCTCCAGTTGTTCCATCCAGAACCCGTCAGTCCGCCAGCCGCCGGCCGGCTGATAGGAGGTCACTTCTACCCCCTCCCGAAAGTAGATGTCCAGGCTGGCGATGATCTGCTCACCCACCATGGGCTCTTCGTTGTCCAGGTTGATTTCTGCAAAAATATCCGGCCTTCGCTCGGACCCTTCGGACGAACCGGTGTTTTGGTAAATCTCGATGGAGAGAGGCTCGGTTCGGTATGTTTCGCCATCAATCTCAATAGAGACGGGGGGGATTTGGAACTGCCCTGCCTCCCGGGCAATCAACCGGAAGGAGTAGCTATTAACTGTTGTGGTACGTCCGTTAATAATGGAGATTCGCTGTCCCCTGGATGGAGTCTGGCTGAGCAGCCGTGATCCTTCTACCTCCGGAGGATCCGGCATTTCAATAGTACGGATCCGGTCTCCCTTTACTTCGATCGTAAATGAGAACTGTTCTCCCACAAAAACGTTGTTCTCCGACAGGGAGGCCTGAAGATCGACATCCTGGGCGTTGCCGTATGCCGGCCAGAGCAGCAGGATCAGAAGTGTGAAAAGGCTACCAGTCCTTTCCATCCCTGGCCCCCTCTTCAGATGTTTTGCGCCGGCCTTCCAGAAGCTCTTTTTCCCGCTGCTGGAGCGCATTCAGAATTTTTTCAGCCTCTTCTCTGCTCATCCGGGGTTGACTGTCGGAAGAGTTTCCGTCCTGGTCCTGTGGTTCGTTCTGAAAGTCGGGCTGCCCGTCGGACTGATCCTGGTCTCCTCCTTGCTGATTGTCTTCACGATCCGTTTCCGGATGGTCGGGGCGTTCCGGGTCCTGCTCCTCCTGTTCTCTCTCCTGCTTTTGCTTGAGGGCCAGTTCATAGTTGTGCTTCGCATCCTCGTCGTCAGGATTCAGTCGTAGTGACTCCCGGTAGGCCTCAATCGCCGGGTCATACTGTTCGTTTTCGCTCAGCAGGTTACCGATGTTGTAATCGGCCAGAGCTTTCTGCTTCGGATCGTCTGTAAGGGATTTGAACTGTTCATATGCCTGCACAGCCTCCTCCGTCCGGCCAGCGTGTGCCAGCGCATTTCCCAGGTTGAAGTGAAGCCGCACATTTTCGGGATCCGAGTCGATCGCCTGTTGATAGAGCCGGATCGCCTCTTCATAGTTTCCCTCTTCGTAGGCCTGGTTAGCCTTTCGGGCGTCATTTGGAGCAAATGCGAGAAAGAAAACAAACAGAAGTATATACGTGGGTCGCATATGAAAGAATCTCTTCATGAACCGGTTAGATAAACGTATCGTGTGCTGGAAGATTGTACTCCTACTCTGCTTCGGCAGCAGCAAGCGTCTCCTCATCCAACTGCATGTTGGTATAGATATTGGAAACGTCATCATTTTCGTCAAACAGTTCCATCATGCGGAAGTTGGACCGGGCCGTATCCGGATCTACCTTCACTTCGGTCATGGGAATCCGGCTCAGCTCTGCCGATTCGATGGAGAGGTCGTTCGCTTCCAGAACTTGCCGAACGTCAAAAAGATCTTCCCGGGCTGTAGTGACGATAAAAAATTCATCTTCCTCTTCAACATCCTCTGCACCGGCATCAATAGCCGTCAGCATAAATTCTTCGCCCTCTATATCTTCGGAAGCCACCTGAATGAGGCCCTTCTGTTCGAATAGATAGGCCACAGATCCATCTGTTCCAAGGTTCCCGCCGAACTTGCTGAAGATGTGCCGGATCTCCCCGACTGTCCGATTATAGTTGTTGGTCGTCACTTCGATAAAATAGGCGATTCCTCCCGGCCCGTACCCTTCATACGTGGCCTCTTCATACTGTCCCGAGCCGTCATCCAGTTCTCCGGTTCCCTTCTTGATAGCTCGCTCGATATTGTCCTTGGGCAGGTTGACCCCTTTCGCATTGTCGATGGCCAGGGCCAGCCGGGGATTTGCATCCGGGTCTCCACCCCCTTCCCGGGCGGCAACCGTGATCTCCCGAATATGCTTTGTGAACACCTTGGCACGTTTCGCGTCCTCTTTTGCTTTCTTGTGGCGAATGTTCGCCCATTTGGAATGTCCTGCCATATTGGTACGGTCCTGTTCGGATTGAAGTCAATTAGCAAATATAACGGAAATGAAAAAGTTCACCT
>JBBDRX010000072.1:0-5811 GCA_040905245.1 Balneolaceae bacterium
ATCAATACACTCGGGGGTCCACAATGATAGATATAAGTTCCCGGATAGTTCGCAATCCAGTCGAACTGGATAGTCTGTCCCGGCGCGATACTTCTCCATTTATCATCTTTGGCTACAGTTCCGGCGTGAAAATCCATGGAGTGTGGCATCGGCATCGATGCGGGAGAGATCTTTTGATAATTGTTCTCCTGAAGCTGCTGAAGGAATGGTGAGCCTTCTACTCCCGGCTCTGTAATGTTAACAGTCTCATCGGACCGGTTTTTCATGGTAAAGGTGATCCGGTCTCCCTCTCTTACGTGCAGTACCGGCCCCGGAACGGTGCCTCCGAACGTCCAGGCTCGGTAGCGGACACCGGAAGCAACTTCTATCTCCTGTACCAGCACATCCAGCCGGACCTCATGATGTTTGTTCCCCTCGTAGCCCAGCAGTTTCAGATTCGGCAGCATTGTCAGGTACTCACCCACAACCGGCGGCCCATCATACTCTTCCGTATAGACCTTCGCTTCCGGCATTCCGAAGGTCATTCCATCCTGCTCGTACTGCTCTGTCTGAGCCTGAGCTGGTCCGGCTGTTGTCCAAACCATGGCGGCCAATAGCATCATCAACGTCGTCATTCGTTTAAGTCCTTTCATCTCAATACCCCTTCAGTAATTTTGTTTGAACTGTTTTACTTCCGTCAACTCTTTCGAAAGAAGCAATTCGAGTGGCAGTTTTTTGAATCCGACACCTGTCGTGCCGATAAATCGTTTATTGAAGACTACCTGTAAAAACGGTTCCCAGCTAAATACGGTTCCCAGCCAGGTCAAACCTTTAGCAGATCCGTATCCATATGGGTCGGTCAAGCCTTCCTTGGAGGGGGAGAAATTGGATAGGTGTGCTGCAAGAGTACCCGCTCAGTCAACACAATGAATGGTTGGGTCATTTCCGGAAGGATCGCAGCACCCGGCTGCAGGTTAGCACCAATCGGAATGGGGTAGTAGTTGTCGTCCAGAAGAACTTCCCGATCCTGTGGGTCACTCGGACAGTCCGAACATTCATGATCTCCATCTGCTTTTACTAACAGGCAGCACTCAACAGACTCTTGTTGCCCGAGCAGGCCTGCCAACCCATCTTCATAAAGCAGGTAGTCCACCATCGGCAGAACGGGTTGAACCATCCCGACCAGGAAGGAGAAAAGCAGTATGAGTGAATAGATTCGTTTCATCTGTATTCCCGAATTAGTTGCTCTTCGGAGAGCAGTGAATTTGAAATCCCGATTTGAGATTCTCTCACCGTTCTGAAGCAAAGATGGTAATTGAATGTGAAGATAATATAAAGATATAAGAGTCTTTTATCTTTTAATATCGCTTCAACATCGTCAATCTGAACCACTATTGCCTTGAACCGAGAGCAAGATACGACTCTTAAATAAGTAACACCGCTTTCATGTCTTGCAATTGCTTCATAACTCCAGCTGCTCTTCCTATGACAGTGAGTTTGTTCCTTTAGCGAACCCCATTAAAATTGCATTTTTTTGGGATGTCCTCAGATTCTTCGTTCGTTTCCTGAGCGATCTGCTAAATCATTGGATTAAACAATCCCCTGCTCGAGCATGGAGTCGGCAACCTTGAGAAAACCTGCCCGATTCGCTCCCCGCATATAGTTCGGCCCTTTACGCTCCTCCCCGTGTTCCAGACAGACCTGATGAATCGATTTCATAATCTCCCGCAGCCGAACGTCCACTCGTTCGCTGCTCCATCGTGTATGCATACCGTTCTGGCTCATTTCCAGCCCGGAGACCGCGACACCACCTGCATTGGCCGCTTTACCGGGTGCAAAAAGCGTGTTGCTGTTTTGTAACCGCTCAATGGCGCCGGGAGTGGCCGGTTTGTTTGCTCCTTCGGCGACACAAATACAGCCATTACTGACCAGCATTTCAGCATCTTCACGGTCCAGCTCATTCTCTGTTGCGCACGGCAGAGCCACATCGCAGGGCAGGGCCCAAGGCTTCTCTCCATCCAGAAACAGAAGACCGGCGGACTCGGCAAACTCGGAAAGCCGCCCGCGCTGAACATTCTTCAACTCCATAATTTCGGATAGCACCTCCTGGTTCATCCCGTCTGGCATATGAAGCGTTCCGCCCGAATCCGATAGTGAAATCAGTTTGCCACCCGATTCGAGGATCTTCTCGGCTGCATACTGCGCCACATTTCCCGAACCGGATATAGCCACCTTTCGTCCATCCAGAGACTCCCCGCGGGCGTTCAGCATTTCGAGAAGAAAGTAGACCAGGCCATAGCCGGTCGCCTCCGACCGAATGGGACTGCCTCCCCACTCCAGGCCTTTTCCGGTCAGAGCTCCTTCAAATCGATTTGTCAGCCGTTTGTACTGGCCGAACAAAAAACCGATCTCTCTCGCCCCGACCCCGATATCTCCGGCGGGAATGTCTGTTCGCTCCCCGATATGACGAAAAAGCTCACTCATAAAAGACTGGCAAAACCTCATTACCTCCTGATCCGACCGGCCCTTCGGATCAAAATCGGACCCCCCTTTGCCGCCACCCATCGGAAGTGTCGTCAGGCTGTTCTTGAACGTCTGCTCAAATCCGAGAAATTTCAGAACATCCAGGTTCACACTGGGATGCAAACGCAAACCTCCCTTGTATGGCCCCAAAACCGAACTGAACTCCACACGATATCCCCGATTTACTTCGACTTCGTTCCGGTTATTCACCCAGGGAACCCGAAACAGAATCACCCGCTCCGGTTCTGTAAGCCGTTCCGGAATATTGGCTTCCAGATACTCTTTTTTTTCAGTGACCAGATCCCATACCGAACGCATCACCTCCTCGACGGACTCCAGAAAATTGGTCTCACCGCTGTTTCGCTTCTCCAGATGACTCATAAAACTGTCTACCGAATCGTAGATTCCGTCTCTGGCCGAACGGGCTGTCACACCCCGGCCATTCATTTTTGTCGCTCTCTTAATGGTACCCATACACGCTCCTTTTCTGCTCCAAACTGATTGATCTTCGCTTTGGCCCCGATCGGACCTCTCCGGCTCAACGGTGTCCTGTGTTGGCCCAATATCATACTGATGTACCGGCTTCTGTCCAGCCACTGTCGACACGCTGTTGGATCCCGGGTTGGATTCACTTCTCATCGCCTGCCGAACAGACAGGACGGAATCGGGGGCGTAAAAATAGATGTTTTTTGTTACTTTACCGACTGGTTGCAATGTTTTATACCTATCCACCTGTTTCAACGGATATTTGATCCCATGGATTCCACACCATCCAACCCGTTCACATCTTCCAGCTCATCCGAATTATCCAGGCTTGAGCTTGCAGAAGCCGTCCGGCAAGCCTGCATCAAGGCAGCGGCCGAAGGATTTCAGGATGCTTCCATTCAGGGGCTTTGTCAGGAAGGAGCCGTTGAAGCAGCTATCTCTGCCATTGAAATGATGGATCTAAAAGCCCTGATAGTGGACCGGGGATAACGGCTCGCCTGTACAGCTGAAGTTTCTCTCATTCCTACCCCCGTTCGGACAATAAGTATATAAAATACTATTTTATCTTAAAAAGTTTTTCTTATCTTTCATCTGACGTTTAACATCAGGACAGGTGGCTTATGTATCAGAATCTGCACCCCTTTCACATCCCGGTTATGGGAACCGGACACTCCATCGACAGCCCGATCCGGGTCGCTCATCTGGGCATCAATTCGGTGATCTCTGTCGTGGACGACATGCTTCTGGAGAAGATCCGAAAACACTACTGCAACCTCTTTCATCTCCCGTTTCAGGGAATTCACCGCACCACTGAAGATGGCCGCGCCAAACGAATCAAAGCTTATCTGGAGTGTGTCGGAGACATTGTTCAGAAAAAATTTGAGGATCTGCGTAACGCTCCGCTTTTCACCGACTCGATCAAAGACCGGTACTTTCAGCTGCTATCGGAAGATCACCCGCTTAAGAAGAGTTACCGCTTCCTCTCCACGATTCAGGTGAGAAGTGCAAGGGAGTTTCTTGCCGAGGAGCTGACCCGAAAAATGTCCCCTGGACAGATTGAAGTGAACATCATGGCCAAGGTGGACGCCCTGCGCCTGGATAAAGACAACCAGCCGCTGAGCCCGGAGTTCAGCGATGCCAGCGCCGCCCTTCGGGGGGTCGCCCAAAGCAACATCGACCTCTCCCTGGTACTCTCCGCCGGGTTCAACCCGAGACTGTACGGCTACCTGTCAGAATTTAAGGACTTCTACCGCAACTCTGCCGGGGAGATTCGCAAAAAAATCGTATTGAAAGTCAGTGATTTCCGTTCGGCGCTGATTCAGGGTAAGTTCCTGGCCAAAAAGGGAATAGAAGTATCTGAATTCCGTATTGAATCCGGCCTGAACTGTGGCGGGCACGCGTTCGCCTCCGAGGGTATCCTCCTGCCAGTGCTACTGCGAGAATTTCGTGAGAAGAGAACTCAGCTGGCCGATACCTTCCAGCCGATGATCCGGCAGTACTACGAATCCATGGGGTGGGACTATCCGGAGATCTCCGAAGAGGAAGCTGCTCCGGCCGTGACTGTACAGGGGGGGATTGGCACGAACGGTGAAGTACAACGGCTACTTCAGGAGTACGGAATGCAGAGTACCGGCTGGGGCAGCCCATTCCTGCTGGTACCCGAAGCTACCTGTGTGGACAGCCAGACCCAGCGACAGCTGGAGAGTGCCGGAGAAGAGGATCTCTACCTGAGCCGGGTTTCGCCTCTTGGTGTTCCGTTCAACAACCTTCGAAACAGCGGTTCCGAGCAGCACACCCGTGCGCTCGTCGATAAAGGAAAGCCCGGTTCGAAGTGCCCGAAAGGATTTCTCGTCTCCAATACCGAATTTACAGAGAATCCGATCTGTACAGCCTCCAATCAATATCAGCTGTTGAAGCTGGATCAGATTGAACAGAACAAAATGGACCCGGGCCAAAAAGAGAAGGAGAAAGAACGGGTTTTGGAGAAGAGCTGTCTGTGCCAGAACCTCGGCGCCGGTGCTCTGATCCGGCTCGGGCTTCAGAAACCCTCCTACGGCCGGCAGGCGATCTGCCCTGGCCCGAACCTGGCCTGGTTCGACCGGAACTACCAGCTGGAAGAGATGGTCGACCATATCTATGGGCGGGGAGCTTCTCTGGTTCCGCCCGAACGTCCGCACATGTTTGCCAAAGAACTCGTCATGTACTGCGACTATCTGAAAGAGCTGCAGGAAGAGAGTGATGGCCAGCCCGCCTCACTCAAACGACTCAAACGGTTCCGTGAAAACCTTCTGGACGGAATGGACGAATGCCTTCGTATTGTGGATTCCCGTCCGTATGGAGATGAGAACCTTGACTCACTGAAGCAAGCCGTCGACCAGCAGAGGGATCAAATACGAACTCTGGAGGTGATCCCGGCCTGACCGACAACTCCCACAGCAGATCCCCGGGTCAGTTTTCGTCATCCGGAAAAAAACTTCCTCCCTCCAGCTCGTGCTCTTCAAACAGATAGTCACAAACCGGTTCACCCCCGATCAGATGCTCCTGGATAATCCGTTCCAGGACTCCAGCCCGATCTCCTTCCGGCAGCATTTAGGTACACTCTGATCGGCGCACAAAAAAATGTGACGCTTTACATCGGGAATGTTCAGTTCACGTGCCGCTTCTATCACTCGTTGATTCATACTTCCACTCCATTTTCAGTTTCACCGATTCCACCACAGGATCGTCCGCCAACCTCCGCAATGCTGCAGGCTGGAGCCGGGCTTTGGGTTCATCAACATCATGAGCCGGAAAAACCTCTTTTCAATATGAGCCATAATGTAT
>JBBDRX010000073.1:0-5775 GCA_040905245.1 Balneolaceae bacterium
TCTATATCGGCCCCATGTTCCGGGCCGAACGACCTCAGAAAGGCCGACAACGACAGTTCCATCAGTTTGGAATCGAGATTCTCGGAAGTGACGATCCAATGGCAGACCTGGAAGCGATCTCTTTTATGACGCACCTGATCGAATCCATTGGGATCCCGAGAACCACTCTCCGACTCAACTCCATTGGAGATCCGGAAGATCGATCTCGTTATCGGAAAGCTTTGCGTGATTGGTTTGAGCCACGAAAGGCCGATTTGAGTGAGATCTCCCGAGAACGACTGAATCGAAATCCCCTGCGAATTCTCGACTCCAAAGAGGAGCAGGATCAACCCCTTGTTGCCGATGCTCCCCGTATTTCAGACTACCTGAGTGACGAAGCACGTGACCATTTCGACCGTTTGAAGGCCTATCTGAATCTTTCCGGGATCGAATTCGAGCTCGACCCACTGTTGGTTCGTGGTCTGGATTACTACTCTCGCACGGCGTTTGAATGGACCAGTCCCGATCTCGGTTCCCAGGATGCCATCGCGGGAGGTGGGCGGTATGACGGATTGATCGAGGAGATTGGAGGCCCGTCGACTCCCGCCGTTGGATTTGCTGCCGGCATGGAGCGCCTGTTGATCGCCTGTGAAGAGCTCGGGATCGAACTGGGAGAAACCGTCACTCCGGACCTTTATCTGGTGACACTTGGGGACGATGCCCGCGAATGGGCCGTCACTGCACTCAAACAGATCCGTGAGGGTGGAATTTCGGCGACGACCGACTATAGTGGTCGATCCATGAAGGCGCAGATGAAAGATGCCAATCGCGAGAATGCACGCTATACTCTCCTTGTCGGAAGTCAGGAGCTGAAAGATGGAGCGTTCACACTCCGTGACATGAAGCAGAGTGAAGAGGAGGCTCTTTCTCTGGATCGTATTATTGAAAAACTACGCTCCTGAGTCCAGGCCCCGACTTGTCAAAGACCAGCCTCATTCAATCATTGAGTCAGCTGTGGTTGGTCAACAGCCGAATGACCTCTTTCGGATTCGTCACCTTTTTAAGGCTCTCCAGTACATCGGTGGAACGAATCAATTTGGCCGTGGAGTTGAGCGCTTTTAGATGATCCTGTACCGATATCTCTTTTGGAGACAACAGGAGTAGAACCAAGTGAGCCGGGTGAGCCGCCCGTTTCACCTTCACTCCCTTCGGAGAGATCCCGATGTGCAGGATCTGCTCACTCACTTTGGATGTGTGCGACTCAAAGAGGAAGACTCCGGGCATGACCTCCGGATTGTACCCGTCGCTACTTTCGATCAACCGGTTGACGATTCGGTCTACATCGATGTCTCCGATAGCCGGTTCATCCCGAAGCAGATGGGCCAGCATCTGATCCAGTCTCTCGCACGATAACTGAATGGACACGCGCTCTTCGCTCAACAGGCGGGTATTTTCCGATCGGTCCTGCCCTGTCTGCACTCGATCCACTTCGGATGGATAGACAGTGATGAAGCTCAATTCAGGATATCGCTGCGCAATAACGCGTGGAAGTCGATCCAGACCCGGCCGCCAGGAAAGCGTCCCCTCGCGGGCACTGAAGAGGACAAACAGATCGCTTTCAAGTCGATTCTCATCGAGCCAGCGTGGCAACTCTGACCAGGCTCCAATTTCCTCGAAATGGATATCCAGATCGGGACGTATCTTGTCGATCCTGCCCGAAACAAACGCTCCTCTCTCTTTTGTGGAGACAACGACAAGGCTGCCTCCAATCTGCTCGACCATCAATTTCAGGGATCGAATCACTTCTGAAAAACCGTTCTCCAATGCTGCATAGGGTGGAATGGCCAGAATCATCCGGTCAAACGTATTGACCGGCCGCTCAATCTTCGAAACCATCACCATCTCGTTCAAATCTTCCATGAGCTGATCCAGGATGGATCCAAAGATGCGTCGTTTGGTCGAGACCTCGCCGTTCCATCCAATGATCACGTTGGAAATTCGAAGCTCACTGACAGCTCGAACAATACCTCGAGCAATGTTCAGATCGACCCGGGTAATCGGAGTCACCGGAACCTCGGCCGCAGCTGCATGAATCACTGCGTGGCTCAACATTTTCTCTCCCTTGGCCACTTGTGCTTCCACATCAATTCCGTCCCGCGCTACGGTTAGCGGGTAGACAGACTGCCCCGATTTGGCATCCCGAACCATGAAAGCGATATCCATCAACGCATCGGAAGTCTCCGGATTGGCCAACGGTACCAAAATTCGCTGGGGCGCATCCGATGGCTCGTACGGTTTCTGCTATTCCTGAATCGCGAGTCTCCGTACATATTTCTCTACCAGCCAAGGCCCCAATAGTCAGGTATAGAGAATCATCATCACCACGGCATTCACGGCCGTAGAGTCAAAAAAGCCGAGATCGTATCCGACCAGCGTCACAGCAAGGGTTGCCGCCGATTGCGGTGTCGTTAACCCGAAAATCACCCACCCCTCTTCCACACTCTGTTTAAGAACCAGTCGTGTCAACCACGCAGAGATCCCTTTCCCCGAAAAGACGAGTAGTGTAAACAGAAACGACTGGATCCATACCTCCAAAGAGCCAAGAACCTCGATGTCGATCAACATTCCGACTGAAATCAGAAAGAACGGAATAAAGAGGGCGTTCCCGACAAACTGAACCCGACTCATCAAGGTACCGGTACCCGGCACCAGTCGGTTCAGGAGAAGACCTGCAAAGAACGCACCGATAATCGGAGCCAGACCCGCCACATCGGCCAAAAAAGCAGTTGTAAAGAGGACCGCGACCATGAAGACGAAGTCGGTATTACTCTCGTATTTAACGTTTCGGAAAAACCAGCGGGCCAGCCGTGGAATAATGACAATGGCCGCCGTGATATAGAGCGCGACCTGGGTCACGAATTGAATCCAGTAGCCGACTCCCGCTTGCTCTCCGGCAGAGGCTGCAATGACCGCAAGGACACCAAGAGAGAGGGTATCGGTGACCAGCGTTCCCCCGAGAGCCATCGTAACCGCCATATTCTTGGTAATTCCGAGGCGTTCGGTAATGGGGTAGGCAAGCAGAGTGTGGGACCCGACGATGGCTCCCAGCAAGATGGATGTGCTTTCGGAAAACCCGAGAAGATGAAGCCCCATCAAATAGGCTCCCCCCATCGGCAGTGAAAACGAGAGCAATCCAAACCCGATACTCTTGTTTCTCAGTTTCTCAAACCGATTGAGGTCGATCGCGAGTCCGGCCATGAACATCAAATAGAGCAGACCGACCGTACCCAACAGATCGATCGTACTGTCTCTCTCCAAAAACCCCAGCAGACTCGGTCCCACGAGCGCACCAGCCAGGATCAACCCGACCAGTCCCGGAATCTTGAGCTTCTTGATGGCCAGTGGTGCCAGCAATATAACCAGCATCACGACTGCAAAGATCAGAACCGGGTCCGAAAAGGGTAGCGAGAAAGGTGTCGCGTCGTTCATGAATCAGGATTGGTTCATCGCATCCGGCAGAACGCTCTCGTACCGAATGGCCAGCTCGGAAACAGGCACTCGAATCTCGTCGTCAATCTCCAGAATATCGCCACCGGTCTCACCCAGACGTTCGCAGCGGACTCCTGCCTCATTGAACCAGGCGATCAGTGCATCGGCATTCAAATCGGGTACCGTCACCAGCACACCCGATTGTGCTTCACTGAAGAGGCGCTCTAGAAGTCTTCCGCCAAGTTTCTTGGTGGCCACCCGGGCTCCCATCGACGAGAAAATTGCCATTTCGGCCAGAGCGACACCCAACCCCCCGTCGGAAAGGTCGTGTGCTGCTGTGACCCGTCTCTCCTGAATAGCGGTGAGAAGACGTTCCTGAAGTCGAACTTCAAAATCGAGATCCAGCGCCGGTGCGTCTCCGGATGTCACATTGTGAATGACCTTCAGATACTCACTTCCTCCCAGTCCCTCACGTGGAGCGCCAATATAGAGAATTGCCTCCCCCTCTGCCTTGAATGTCGGGGTCATACGATGTTTATCCAGATCCTCGATCAAACCCAACATCCCGATCACCGGTGTCGGAAAGATCGCTCCATTCGGATTCTCGTTGTAAAAACTGACATTCCCGCCTGTCACAGGTGTGGAGAGCGCCCGACACGCATCTCCCATTCCTCCAAGTGCCTCCCGGAAGGTCCAGAAGACGTCCGGTTTGTAAGGATTTCCGAAGTTGAGACAGTTGGTAATTGCCAGGGGTCTGGCACCACTGCAGACTACATTCCGAGCCGCTTCTGCAACAGCGATCTGCCCGCCACGTCTCGGATTCAGATAGACATAGCGACCGTTGCAGTCCGTCTTGACGGCCAATCCGCGGCGAGTCCCTTTAATGCGAATCACCCCGGAATCCGATGCACCCGGACCGTTCACCGTGTTGGTCCGCACCATCGTGTCATACTGCTCGTAGACCCATCGTTTGGAGGCGATGTTGGCGGATCCGATCAACGATGCCAGCACATTCTGAAGATCTGTCGGGTGGTCCAGGGAGTCCGTGTCAAAGGACTGCACCTCGTCGAGCCAGGCAGGACGTGTCGCTTCGCGCTCATATTGCGGGGCACCTCCTCCCAGCACCAGAGAGTCGGCCGGCATATCGGCCTTGATCTCGCCATTTTTCCAATAGGTTACCCGATCGCCCTCCACCACTTCGCCAATAATAACCGCGTGAAGATCCCATTTTTCATAAACGTCAATAATCTCCTGCTCACGCCCCTTATCGGCCACAACCAGCATCCGTTCCTGACTCTCGCTCAAGAGTAACTCGTAGGCTGTCATTCCCTCCTCTCTGGCCGGAATCTTGTCCAGATCAATTCTCATCCCTTCCCCCCCCTTGGCTGTCATTTCGGAGGTGGAACAGGCAATACCGGCCGCTCCCATGTCCTGCATTCCAACGACAGCACCGGTTTGGAGTGCCTCCAGACTCGCTTCCAGGAGAAGCTTTTCAGTAAACGGGTCCCCAACCTGTACGCTCGGCCGTTTCGCTTCACTCTCCTCACTGATCTCTTCAGATGCAAATGTGGCCCCGTGAATCCCGTCTCGCCCGGTACTGGATCCTACGATAATCACGGGATTCCCGACTCCCTGTGCGATCGCAGAAGCTGTTTCACCCACCTTCACAATGCCGACACTCATGGCGTTGACCAATGGATTTCCCTCATAGGTATCATCAAAGCAGACTTCGCCTCCGACCACCGGAACACCAAACGAGTTCCCGTAATCGGCAATTCCCCGAACCACGCCGTCCAGCAAATAACGGACTCGTGGCTCCTCCATTCGTCCGAACCGAAGGGAGTTGAGTGAGGCGATCGGTCGGGCACCCATGGTAAAAATATCTCGATGAATTCCACCGACACCCGTTGCTGCCCCTTGATACGGCTCGATCGCAGATGGATGGTTGTGACTCTCGACCTTGAATGCACACGCCAACCCATCTCCGATATCGACCAGACCGGCATTCTCTTCACCGGCTCCCACCAACAGTTGCTCTCCTTCCCGTGGAAGTTTCTTGATCTCAAGAATGGAGTTTTTGTATGAGCAGTGTTCACTCCACATGACCGAGTAGACCTCCAGCTCGGTAAAGGTGGGTCGACGACCCAGATAGTCCTGGATCATGGTGTACTCGTCTTCGGTCAATCCGTGATCGAGCGCCAGCTCGAGCGTCACTTCAGGTTCCTGTGGCGTGGTAGACATAGAGATCGGACAGTTCAGTTGAAATTGACTGATTCCCCGGTTGAGAGAATCTTGAAAATAGGAAAA
>JBBDRX010000074.1:0-5556 GCA_040905245.1 Balneolaceae bacterium
CCATCCCGGTCTCGGCTTCCAAATCGAACAGATCCAGTATCAGGGATTCATAAATGTCAAAACTTTGGGAGAGAGTGTCGGAAAACTGGTGCAACTCTTCATGAATCTGTTCATTCGCAGATTCATGTATGTGATAAGTAGAGTCAGACACATCAATCGACTCCAGATATTCATAAAACCTTGTCAAACTGTTTCTGGCGGCCTGCTCGGACCTCTGGCTCTGCAATTGAATCTGAATCGTCGGTGAGCTGTTCTCCCGACTCTTTTCGAACAAAAAATTGCGAGTAAAAATAAGGCTGTTCTGCAGGTGAAATCTCAAATTAGAGAGTCGCTGTAACTCTTCGATTGAGTGCCGGTTCTCCTGTATAAGGTCGTTCTTGATATGTTCATTGAGAAATAGTGAGGCTACTCCAATTAGCAGAACCAGACAAGCCACCGTAAAATAACTCAGAAGGAGTTTCGTACTTAATTTCATCCCAGTTCTTTTCTCGTACTGAAATCGACCGTCTGTTCGAAAATTCGATTAACAACTCTGCTAAGAACTTAATTGATTCTCCTACCTGCTCCAACAATCTTTGGCGCCTTTTTTGTTTCTGTCGTCCAAGAAAGCTTTTTTTCCTCCATAAACGCATTGCGTACCTTTCCCATGATTGAACTGTGAACCCGTACAACCTCACACTATGATCTCAAAACAGATTCTCATCACCGGTGCAAGCCGTGGCATCGGCTACGAAACCGCTCTGTCACTCGCAAATGAGGGACACCGTGTAATTGCAACCGCCAGATCGGAGAAGGAACTGTCGGACCTGAAGATGATTGGCAAGGGACAAATTTATACGGTTGCGGCCGATCTTACGACTACGCAAGGAATCCAGCTCATTCTTACTGCCGTCAACGATCAAGGTGGATCAATCGACGGACTAATCAACAATGCAGGGCTGTTAATCAACAAACCGTTTCCCGACCTGACAGATCGGGACTGGCAGGATCTGTTTGAGGTAAACCTTCTTGGCCCCGCTCGTTTGACCCGGGAATTGGTGAATACATTTAACAAAAACAGCCACATTCTCAATATCAGCAGTATGGGTGGCTATCAACAGAGCCGAAAGTTCAGTGGGCTTTCTGGCTACAGCAGCCTGAAAGGAGGGCTTGTAATTCTTTCTGAGTGTCTTGCCGAAGAGTTGAAACCCCTGAAAATATCCTCCAACTGCCTCTGTCTTGGGGCTGTTCAGACGGAAATGTTCTCAACCGCTTTTCCGGGGATGACTGCACCGGTTCAACCCGAAGAAATGGGACGATATATCGCTCACTTCCTCCTGGAAGGACACCGATACTTCAATGGCAAATCATTGCCGGTCGCACTGGCGGACCCGGATTAGAGCTGTGGGATAGTAGTCTCAATATTGTTACCTTTTTTCAATTTGATAAATCAAACGGTTAGCCTGATGAAAGGACTCAAGTTACTGATGCTCACTCTTCTCATCTCCAGTGTCTATTCGGAAAGCCGGGCACAAACCCAAGAGATACTCGGGGGAAATATCCTGAATGGAGCCATTACCGGATCCATGCTTGGAGCTGCTACAATGGGGCTCCAGAACAGCGGTGATTTTGCTCCGCTCCGAATCGGGCTTGGTGCAGGAATTCTGGGGGGAGTCGGTGTCGCAGCCTACGACATGGCCTCCAAACCGGAGGGTACCGATCTTCAAGTCTCCGGCTTTTTCAATAGCGGCAGCAATACCTCGATTCTTATTCTTCTGGACACGATTTACGGAGCTGCGGGCGGTGCTCTTATTGGAACCGCCAGCATGTTAATCGCCGATCAGCGAATTACCGAAGGTCTTCAGTACGGAGCCAGTGCTGGCGCCTGGGCCGGATTTGCTTTTGGCCTGTTTGACGCCTTTTCCCTTGCCGAGCACAGTCATCGGAGATACTCGGATAATCTGCTTCGCGGATCGCTAATCCAGATTGACCAGGGACCCTACCGCATCAAAATGATGAATCCAACCCTGTACTTTGTATCTGATATTCAAAACGACCAGATTCGGCAGCGGATAGAACCGGCACTGGGTGTTCTTTCTGTGCAAATGCACTTCTAATTCCGCTCAGTCCGATCCGTTATTTGTCTCCAGGTCGGTCGAAAGTGCTTTTACAAGGGCTCTGACTGTATTTGTATGGCCGCTCAATGATGGATTTACCCCGTCGCTGAGGTAGTACCAGGCTTCTGCCGGATTCCCCATTCTCGTACCGGCGGGGTCTACATGATATCCCCTCTTTCCGGCGATAACTTCACGAATACTGAACAGATCCTTCTCGTCTATTTGAAAGTCGAACAGTTCCATCTCATCCAGAAGGCCGCCGATTACCGGAGGTGGAGAGATCCAGATCACCGGTTGCTCCGTAACCTGTTCAATAGCACTCTGAATTGTGTTGAGATTTTCCCAGGTTTCCGAAAGAGGCAGAAGTGTCCGGTCGGGTGCAATATTCAACCGAATGGCGTCAAACGTTCCCAGGGAAACCATTACCCAATCAGGGTTGAGAGACAATACATCTCTGTGAAGTCTTCTCAATGCCTCGGATGTGGTATTGTAAGAGACCCCGCTGTTGATCACCTCAATATCACTGAGATCGGTTCCCTTATTCAGAAGTTCACTAAAAATCGAACACCAACCCTGAAGGTCGTCTGTCATAGAGTCACCGATTGCTACGATCTTCTCGCCTGACCGGAATGGCAATTTTTGCAATCTCTCTTCGATCTCTTCTTCATCAAGAAGTTCGGATGCAGCCTCTTCTGCATTGCTGCGGAATCGATCTCGCAGACCGGACAATTCATCTCTCTCGAGTCCCAGGAGAGTTGCCACAGGCCCGGCCTCCCGAAATCCGGGTAATAACGGATACTGTTTTTCAAAATTAAGAAATTGCAGGAAATACTTTTCCAGTGCCTCTTTTTCCGCTTTATCCACTCTGTTTTTCCTTTCTAAGTTGTTCCTTTCTGTTCACCAGGTGTTGTACCAGTTTCGGGGTACCAACAGCTGCGGATTCTCTGTAGTGAATCCATTGATCGTCTGTTACATCCGGAGCTCCTGAATCGACTACGAAAACAGGTACATCGCTCGTAAAATCTACCAGTCCGGCTGCCGGATAAACGCTAAGGGATGTTCCAATTACAATCAAGGCATCCGTCCTTGCTACAATTCCGGCAGCTTTTTCGATCATGGGGACCCCCTCACCAAACCAGACAATATGTGGTCGCAATTGAGCACCATCTTCTGCCAGATCCCCAATGAATATCGGAGCGCTTCCAATGCTATAGACCTGGTCGGGACAATCAACACTCCGGGCTTTGCTTAATTCACCATGAAGGTGCAATACATTGGTGGAGCCGGCCCGTTCATGAAGGTCGTCTACATTCTGAGTAATAATCGTCACTTCGTAGCAGGACTCCAGATCTACAAGGGCTCTGTGACCGGCGTTAGGCTCTGCTTCAGCTGCGTGGGCTCTCCTCAGGTTATAAAAATCGAGAACTTTCTTCGGGTTTTGGTGCCAACCGGAAATAGATGCAACCTCTTCAACATCGTATCCTTCCCACAGTCCACCCGCATCACGAAACGTTGAGAGCCCACTGTCCGCACTCATTCCTGCACCTGTCAAAATCGCCAGGGATGTCATAAACAGAAGGATTGTTTATATGATCCGTACCGCTTAACCGTCAGGTGGCTGGGGAAGAGGGGGCGAAAAAGTCGAGCCAGGAACTTCCATCTTCATAACTCTCCAGAACCTCCGGCTCATGACTGCTGGAAAAGGAAGCAACAAGAGAGGCCACTTCATTCTGAATAGCTTTCATACTATTGTTAATCATATCACTATTAAACCCTCTTTCGCCAAGCCGAATTACCAACTCCAGTGACACAATGCGACTGATCGCACGTCCCATCTGCACAAGTTTTCTTTGAGTCATCTGAAAATCTACTTCAAAGTTCACTTGATCTCTGAAATATCCGGCAGCATGCTTCGTCATGGAGTACTCTTTCAAAAACTGGTACAGATTGTTGACTTTAGCTCGCTTCATCAGCTTCAGGACCGATTCAGTTATCTGCTGATAGAGAATATCATTGGACCCTTCAAAAATCTGAAACGGCCGGCTGTCAATCAGTGAACGACCTGCAATATGATCCAGACGATACCCTTTTGCACCGACCAGCTGCAACAGTGATTGGGCTGCTGCCTGCATATAATCCGTAGAAACGGTTTTGATGGAGTTGGCGATCAGATCCATCCTGGAGGTATCATCATCGATCGACACATTCGTACTGGTAAAGTGACTCATGGCCGAACTCACCGTAAAATAGGACTGAAGCCGGGCCAATCGATCTCTGACCTGATCATAGGTCAGAAGACTTGACCCACCTACAAATCGTTCCTTGCAATGCTTGAGCGCTTCGTCCAACATTCGTTTCAGATAGCCGGTCGACATTCCCGGAAATTGAAGTCTGCTACGGTGCAGCACGTCCAACATCATCTTTACCCCGGTACTTCTGGGTTGAAGCCGGTAACTGTCAGGTACCTCTATCTTGATACGGTTTCGCCCATACGGAAGCATATAAAGACCGAGATTCTTGTAATACTCTTCTACCTCGATCCCTCCGTTGCTGGTTTCATGTACGAAAAAACCGATATCTCGTCCGAGTTCCCCATCCTCGTTCTGACTCCTTGCAGTAATAAGCCAAAAGTCTGCCCAGCCGGTCAACCCTGCCCAGTGTTTAACTCCTTCAATATGGTATACGCTGTCATCCGATTGTTGAAATGCAGTTTGCATTCTGAGAGCGTCAGACCCGAAATCGGGTTCAGTGATCATCAGGCCGCCCATATTTTTCTTCTTCAAAAAACGGGTAAAAACCTTTTGCTTTACTTCTTCCGTCCCATAGTTTGCAAGCGGCTGAAGAAACAGTGCTCCATTAATTCCCATCATCAAAGAGAGGGGAAGGGATTGATAGGATGAAGCCTCCAGCATAGACAACGCTTCGTGTGTTTTTACTCCCCGACCACCGTACTCTTCCGGGATAAACGTGGACAGAGGATTGCACTCCAAAATCTGCCTTAAAACATAAGGCGGTAATCCTCTCTGAGTAGCTGCCTCCTCTTTGTTGATTCGATCCGAAAACAGTTCCGAGAGTTTATCCCGATAGACCGTAATGAAGGATGAAAAATCCTCCTTGATATGCATTTTCTTCAGTATATCCACAATCACAGTGTCGTTTCTTTCGTATTCGTGTCCGATACATTAGATAACGTTCTCAAGTCTCTATTCGTTATACCACAAGAGAGATAAATATAAGTATAATATGACAAAAATATGGAAAGCATCTTTTTCTCAAAAAAAACCGGGTAACTTCACTTTTTATATTCCTGAATGTCAGTCTTGAGGAGAATTTACCCAAAAAAAGAAGTGTCTTTTATACAGAAGGGAAGATATATCGTTTGGGATTTTGAGAAACCTGGAACAGGAAGGCATAAAAAAAAGATGAGGCGGCGACCTACTCTACCACCGCGAGGGCAGTA
>JBBDRX010000075.1:0-3037 GCA_040905245.1 Balneolaceae bacterium
CGACCGTGGAGAGCGGGAAGGCATTCTCCGTGTGAAGACGGATGTCTGGGAAGAGCGGACCCTGGAAGAGATCGACAAGCTGGTGATCCGTAATGAGCGAAGTATCTTTGTGGAAGCGCTGGAAGAGGCGGTAGAGGACGCATGGAAACGACTTCTCTATCCTTCCCTGGAGCGGGAACTGCGGTCGGAACTGACCGACCAGGCGGGAGAACATGCGATCGGAATGTTTGCGGAAAACGTGCGAAATTTGCTTTTGCAGCCTCCTCTCGACTCCAAAGTGGTGCTGGGAATCGACCCGGCCTTTCGAACCGGTTGTAAAATTGCGGTTGTGGACCAGACCGGACGGTTTCTCGAAGGAGGTACGGTCTATCCGACTCCACCCCACAATCGGGTGGCAGAAGCGCAGAAAGCGATCGAATCGCTCATCAAAAAATACAAGGTCGATCTGATTGCGATCGGAAACGGAACCGGAAGCCGGGAGACCGAACAGGTGGTGAGTGACTTGATTGAGTCGTTGCGGAAGAAAGGTGAGGCAGAAGGCCTGTCCTGGCTTATTGTCAACGAGGCCGGCGCGTCGGTCTATTCGGCCTCCGAAGTGGCCCGTGAGGAGTTTCCCGACCTGGAGGCCTCTCAGCGTGGAAACATCTCCATTGCCAGACGGGTACTCGACCCGCTCGCCGAACTTGTGAAGATCGACCCCAAATCGATTGGCGTCGGCCTCTATCAGCACGACGTAAACCAGACAAAGTTGAGCAAGAAACTGGACGATGTGGTCGAAAGCTGCGTGAATCATGTGGGAGTAAACCTCAATTCGGCCAGCGCTTCCCTGTTGAACTATGTGTCCGGACTCGGGCGGCTGATCTCAAAGGAAATTGTTCGCTATCGGGAGCAGATTGGGCAGTTCAGCAGTCGGGAACAGTTGCTGGAGGTTGCCGGCCTGGGCCCATTTCGTTATCAGCAGGCTGCCGGGTTTCTGCGAATTCCCGAGTCGGCCAACCCGCTGGACAATACCGCGATTCATCCGGAGAGCTATGCGGCGGTCGAGAAACTGTGCAGCGAAATTGGTGTAACCCTGGACGAGATTGCCGGGCAACCGTCACTGGTTCGGGATAAGCTGGCCGGACGGAGCCACACGGAACTGGCCGCGGCCATCGGAGTCGGCGAGCCGACCCTGAACCTGATTGTTGAAAACCTGCAGAAGCCGGGCAGGGACCCTCGTGAGGAGATGCCCGCCCCCATGCTGCGGCAGGACATTCTGAAGCTGGAAGACCTGACCCCGGGGGTGACGCTTCAGGGGACGGTTCGAAACGTGGTGGATTTTGGCGCGTTTGTAGATATTGGCGTCAAGGTGGACGGCCTGCTACACGTGAGCAAACTTCGCAAGGATGGCCGTCGGGTCGAGAATGTCCTGGACGAAGTGCGCGTGGGTGATGTGATCGATGTAGAAGTCGAAAACGTCGATGAGAAACGACAGCGAATCTCTTTGAAACGAGTGTAGAGGGAAGGCCGAACCGGTTCAACCCTGAATCCGCAGTAAACGAACCGAAACCAATCAACGTGAGCAGAGCAATGAGAAGAGTAGTAATGAGTACCGAAAAGGGCGATTTGGAGATCGAACTCTATGATGATGACGCCCCCGGAACGGTGGACAATTTTCTGAAACTCTCCCGGGACGGATTTTATGACGGGTTGACATTTCATCGGGTGATTCCCGGGTTTGTGATCCAGGGAGGCTGCCCCAAAGGGGACGGAACAGGAGGCCCCGGCTATACGATCGACTGCGAACTGGACGGTGACAAGCAGGTCCATGATCGCGGTGTTCTTTCGATGGCGCATGCGGGACGCGATACCGGGGGGTCACAGTTTTTTATTTGTCACAACCGCGATAACACAGCTCATTTGGACGGCAATCATACGGTGTTCGGAAAGGTTGTCTCCGGACTGGACCTGATCGACGAGATTGAACAGGGCGACCGTATCGACTCGGTTTCTGTGGAAGAGGAGTAGGTATAAGCCAACGGTTGGTTGGAACGGCCGGAGGCGAAACCAGCCTGATACGGAGATGGCGGCCTCTGTTCAGGGCCAGCCGGTAGAAGCGGGGTGGATTCGTTCAAGTCGGCCGTAACTCGTACCTTGTCCGGGCATGCAGCATTCGGCAAAACATATCGCGGACCGGATCCGGTTGATGATCACCACAAAACAGTTTCAGGTGGGCGAGCTGTTGCCGTCTACGCGGGATCTGGGCCGTCAACTGGAAGCGAGCTTCCATACCGTCCGGAAGGCGTATCACCTGTTGGCCGAGGAGGGATTGACCCGGAGCGAGCAGGGGCGTGGCTTTGTTGTCATCCGGCAGAATACGAACCTGGACAAGTCCCAGCGCCTGGAGACCGGCGCCGAACGGATGAGAGCGCTTCTGGAAGAGCTGATCGGGTATGGGCTGGACGAACTCGAGATTGAGGCTCTTTTTGAAGAGCAGATCAACTATATGGAGTGGCCCGATCGGATTCAGAGTTCGGCGGCTGTTGGGGAAACCGAAGAGCTGGGCGGCATGCTGGCAGAAGCCATCCGGGATCAAATCGGTGTACGGAGCCGGGTATTGAAGGCGGGGAACTTCAGCGAGACAGCCAATTACGATGCCCTGTTTGTTCCGATTCATCTGATCTCTACCTACCGGAGCCTGCTGGACAGTCATCGGATCCTTCCGGTCAGTTATACGTTCGATCCGGATCTGCTGCTGACGATCATTGATCGGGTGGCGCTCGAAACTATCGGCCTGGTAACGTCGCAGGACGACTCCATTCCGAAACTGATAAATGATCTGAAAACAGCGACCCGCTACGAGGGCTCGTTCGTTGCCGGCGCGACATACGGCCGCTCCCTTCCGCTGTTTGTCCGTTCGGCGGATCTGATTCTCTATACGGATGCGAGTGCCAAACTGGTGGAACAGAAAGTCCCGGAGAAGCGACGGCTGAAACTCTCGTATATTATTTCGGAAAAGAGCGCCGAAACCATTCGGGCCGAGTTGTGGGATCAGTAG
>JBBDRX010000075.1:3137-5492 GCA_040905245.1 Balneolaceae bacterium
GGCTCATAACAGTATATATGAAGCAACACAGAGTCAGATGGAGATAGAGGAGCGCATAGAGACGTTGTTTGAAGAGGCGATTCGGGCGTTGGAGTCAGAGATCGAAGCCGTGCAGAAATTCCCATCGTCGGACATTCTCTACAATGGAGCGTTTGAACCGTCAACGGCCGAAGGAAAACAGGCGGACTACCGGTTTCCGACGCATCACCTCTCGATCCGGTATGCCGAAAAGATCCGGGGCACGAACGGCAAAAGGGAGTGGGAGTTGACGCCGGTCAGTTATGACAAGGAGGAGATCATCCTGCGGTTTCCTGAAAAGGTGGACGAGACTATCCCGGAACTGGAGGTCGAGTGGGAGAACGACTTTGTTCTGCAACGGATTCTACGGGAACTGGAACGGCTGCAATCGACCGGGGAGAAAACCTGGCAGCGGATCGCCCAGTTGTTTGAACCGGATCCGGAGCCGCTACCCGGGCCGGAAACAGTTCTGGACGACGGCCGGCGAAATGTGTCGCAACAAGAGGCGATTCGGAAATCCATGGCTCGCCGTACCCTGTTTATCTGGGGCCCGCCGGGAACCGGGAAGACCGCCACTCTGGGATATGTCATTGCCAACTACCTCCGGCAGCGAAAGAAGGTCTTGTTCGCCTCGAACACCAATCGGGCGGTGGATGTCGGGCTGCTCAGCACGCTGGAAGCGATGGAACAGATCGGCCTTCAGATGGACGAGAACCGGTTGACTCGTTTCGGCGAACCGGCGCTGGAAGAGCCACAAGTGGCAGAATTGCAGTTCGACGAACAGATGGAGTCGCTTCAACAGAAGAAGCGGGGCGAGGCCAACGAGTGGATCCATCTGCTTTCCCGGGAGAGCGAAGTCAAGGAATTGGTGAAAAAGGCGCTCGAAAACGGTGACTCCCCCTCGGCCAAACACGAGATGGAATTGGAGCTGATCGGCGAGAAGGTGAAGAAGCTGGGTGGCCGGGAAGCCCTGGAAGCTAAAATCGAGGAGAGTCTGGCGGTCAATGAGCGGGCCGAACTGGCCAAGCGGCATCTGGTGGCCACGACTCTGGCCAAAGTCTGCACTTCGGAGCTCTTCTACAATATGGAGTTCGATGCGGTGGTGATCGATGAGGGATCCATGGCGAGTTTGCCCTATCTGATGGTGCTGGCGTCCCGCGCCCGCTGGCACCGGGTGATTGTAGGAGACCCGATGCAGCTGCCTCCGATATCGGTGACCGACGACAAAAAAGCGAGCCGGTTTCTGGAGAAGGATATCTTCACAACCGTTTCCGGGACCGACTCTCCCGAAGGCCTCTTTGCCTGGCACGATGAAAATCCGGAGATCACCTCCTTTTTTGATACCCAGTACCGGATGAAGCCGACACTCGCCGAGCTGATCAGCTCGGTCTTTTACGAAGGCCGGCTAAAGAGTGCTCCGGAAGGGGACGGGTTGAACCAGAACGGATCCGGCATGTTTCCGGCCCGGGACATGAAACTGCCGGACCGGGCCTGTCACCTGATTGACAGTTCGAAGTACCATCCGGTGTTGACGCAGGAGACGGGAGATCGGGGATTCAAGCCGGTCAATGAAGTGCATCAGCAGATCATCGAACGGCTCATTGGCAATATGTTGGGCAAAGGCATCCGGCCGGAGGAGATCGGGGTCATGGTGCCCTTCCGGAGCTCGGTCTATTCCCTGCGAAAACGTCTGTGGGAGGCCTCGATCCGGGATGTGGAGATTGGGACGATCCACACCTTTCAGGGGCGGGAAAAGCCCTATATCATTTTTGATACGGTGATGAGCGGTGAACGACAGGGCGGGGGGACGCGTCACTATTCGGTCCGTCCGCTGGACGAGGAGAAGAACGGCCTCAGCGTGCCCCGGCTGCTCAATGTGGCGTTTTCCAGAAGCCAGAAAGAGTTGATGGTACTGGCCGATATGGGGCATATCCGCCAGGTCTATGGAGAGAAGTTTCTGGGGCGGTTGTTGTCCCGGATGGAGGGTCTGAAGGCTTGAGTCGAGGATCTCAAAACGTGATATGAATGAATTGGTGAGCGAGAGAGATTGAGAGCGTGAGTTGGATAGATGGCGTAAGCCGGGCCTACTCGAACGCTCCGTTTCGAAGACGTTCAATGAGTCGTTTTTCATTCACCCGTTTCCATGGAGAAAGCTTGGCCGGGTCGAGGGACGCGACCGTCATCTCCCGTTTACCCAGAGCTCCTTTCGCTCGTGCGACATACCACCCCTCGGCCGCCATGGCCGCTCGTGCCGATGAAGCGGCACCGTACGTGGCCAGTAGTGCGTCAGGGGCCGACCATCCGGCCAGTTTTCGGAACACGTCCTCGTTCCACAAC